>NZ_CP157390.1:1253451-1566814 GCF_040050925.1 Leifsonia sp. NPDC080035
ACGACGGCCAGAAGCAGCTCGACGCCGCGAAGGCGCAGGTCACAGCGGGCCAGGAGCAGCTGGACGCCGCGAAGCAGCAGCTCGAGGCAGCCGGAATGCCGACCACGCAGCTCGACGCGCAGCAGGCGCAGCTCGACGCCTCAACGGCGCAGTTGGCCGAGCAGCAGAAGAAGATCGACGACGGCGCGGCCACCCTGGCGTCCAAGCGCACCGCGCTCGAGCAGGGCGCCGAGCTGCTGAAGCTGTCCGACGACATCCGGGTCGTCTCCTCCGACGGCTCGACCGCGCTCGTCAACGTCGCGTTCACGAAGCCCCGGCTGGAGCTCTCGGAGGATGCGAAGCAGGGCGTCATCGAGCACTTCGAGTCGAAGCCGATCGACGGCGTCACCGTGTCGTTCTCGACCGACATCGCCCAGGGCGTCCCGCAGATCGTGGGCGTCGGCGAGGCGGTCGGCGTCGTGTTCGCCGCGATCGTGCTGGTCGTCGTGCTCGGCTCGGTGATCGCGGCCGCGCTGCCGCTGATCACCGCGCTCTTCGGCGTCGGCGTCGCGGCGCTGGGATCGCTCGCGTTCTCCGGGGTCGTCGACATGGCATCGGTGACACCGGTGCTCGCGATCATGCTCGGGCTCGCGGTCGGCATCGACTACTCCCTCTTCATCGTGAAGCGGCACCGCAGGCAGCTGCTCGAGGGCGCGGACCCGGTGGAGTCGGTCGGCCTCGCGAACGGCACCTCGGGCAACGCCGTCGTCTTCGCCGGCACCACCGTCGTCGTGGCGCTGCTGGCCCTGAACGTCACCGGCGTCCCGTTCCTCGGCCTGATGGGCACGGTCGGCGCGGTCGCCGTCGTACTCGCGGTGCTCATCGCCGTCACCCTGACGCCGGCGCTGCTCGGGCTGCTCGGGACGCGCATCCTGAGCAAGCGCGCCAGGGCGGCGGTCGGCACGGTGCACCACGACGACAGCAAGGCGCGGCCGATGTCGACGTGGCGCGCGGTGATCACGGTGCTGGTCAGCGCCGTGGCGCTGCTCGTGGTCGCGATCCCCGCGCTGTCCATGCGGGTCGGGCTTCCGGACGGCTCCTCCGAGCCGGTCGGGTCGACCACCTACAACGCGTTCCAGCAGACCTCGGACGCCTTCGGCGCCGGTGCCACCGGACCGCTGCTCGTGACCGCTGACGTCCCCGCCGGCCTCTCGGACGACGACGTGACCTCGACGCAGCTGACCATCGCGCGCACCCTCGCCGACCAGAAGGACGTGGTCGCCGTCGCGCCGATCGCGACGTCGGACGACAACCGGCTGATGGCGTTCCAGGTGATCCCGAAGGAGGGGCCGAACAGCGTCTCGACCGAGGAGCTGGTCGGCGCGCTGCGGGCCCTGCCCGCGGTCGACGGCGACATCCACCTCGGCGTCTCCGGGCAGACCGCGATCAACCTGGACATCTCGGCCAACCTCGCGGGTGTCCTGCCGCTCTACCTGGTGGTCGTCGTCGGGCTGTCGCTGCTGATCATGATCCTGGTGTTCCGGTCGCTGCTGGTGCCGCTGATCGCGACCGGCGGGTTCATCCTGTCGCTGTTCGCGACTTACGGCGCCATCACCGCGCTCTTCCAGTGGGGCTGGGGTGCGGAGGCCCTGGGCATCCACACCGGGCCGATCCTGAGCTTCCTGCCGGTCATCCTGGTCGGGATCCTGTTCGGGCTCGCGATGGACTACCAGCTGTTCCTGGCCTCCGGGATGCGGGAGGCGTACGTGCACGGCGCCCCTGCTCGGCTCGCGGTGGCGAAGGGCTTCCGGGCCGGCCGCACGGTGGTCGTCGCCGCGGCGCTCATCATGATCTCGGTGTTCGGCGGCTTCGTGTTCAGCGAGTCGACGATGATCCGCTCGATCGGCTTCGGCCTCGCCTTCGGCGTGCTCGTGGACGCGTTCGTTGTCCGGATGCTGCTGATGCCGGCGCTGATGCACCTGCTCGGGCGGTCGGCGTGGTGGCTGCCGCGCTGGCTGGAGCGGATCCTGCCGAACGTGGACGTGGAGGGCGCGGCCCTGGAGCGCCGGCACCACGTCGAGCCTGGGCACGAGCACGAGCCGGAGCCGGACTCGGCCGACGCGACGACGACGCGCTAGCTCCGCAGGAGCCCGGCGACGCCGTCGAGCGCCTCGGCGATCCGCGCGTCCAGCGCGCAGCCGCCGGGCTCGTCCACCCAGCGCTGGAATGCGACGTGGAACGCGCCGAGTGCGGTCTGGGCGGCGAGGCTCGCGGCCGGCTCGGCGATGCCGCGGTCGCGGAGCGCCTGCGCGGCGCCGGCGGCCAGCCGGGACAGCTTCAGCAGCTCGCGCTCCTGCAGGCTCGCGTTCGCGGCGATCACCCCGGCGCGCTGACGAGGGAAGTCGTCGACGTCGTTCTGCTGGATAGCGCGGCCCGCCGCCGCGACGCCCTCCGCGGCGGCCTGGAAGGGCGTCGCGTCGGCGGGCGCGGCGAGGATGGCGGCGACCACCGCCTCCTGCAGCTGCTCGGACCCGGCGAAGAGCACCTCGCGCTTGTCGGCGAAGTGCCGGAAGAAGGTGCGCTCGGTGACGCCGGCGCGCTCGGCGATGTCGGAGACCGTCGCCTGCTCGAAGCCGCGCTCGCGGTACAACGCCAGGGCGGCCTCCCTCAGGCGGCCCTGTGCGTCCGGTGTCCAGCGTCCCACGCACCCCAGTCTAGTGATGACAGTCGCTGACATGAGTGCTACGCTCTCTCATGACAGTCACTGACATCACTACAGGAGGTCGCTCATGCGCGTCTTCGTCACCGGGGCATCCGGCTGGATCGGATCCGCCGTCGTTCCCGAACTCATCGCCGCCGGTCACGAGGTGACCGGTCTCGCCCGCTCTGAAGGCTCCGCCGAGCGCATCAGCGCCGCCGGCGCCCGCCCGCATCCCGGCTCCCTCGACGACCTGGAGAGCATCCGCAGCGGTGCCGCGGCCGCCGACGCGGTCATCCACCTCGGCTTCAAGCACGACTTCACCGACTACGCAGCCTCCGGCCGCACGGAGCGAGCGGTCGTGCAGACCATCGGCGACGAGCTCGCCGGCTCCGGCCGCGGGTTCCTGTTCGCCTCCGGCGTCGCCGCGACGCCGGGACGCAGGCTCACGGAGGAGGATCCGTCGCCGTACGCGGGGCCGGAGGCTCCGCGCGGCGGGGGCGAGGCGCTCGCCTTCGAGTACGCCGAGCGCGACGTGCGCCCGGTGGCGCTCCGGTTCGCGCCGACGGTGCACGGCGCCGGCGACCACGGCTTCACCGCCGTCCTGGTCGGGGTCGCGCGCGAGCGCGGCGTCGCGGCGTGGATCGGGGATGGCGAAAACCGCTGGCCTGCCGTCCACCGTCTCGACGCCGCCCGCCTGGTCCGGCTGGCGCTGGAGCAGGCGCCCGCGGGCGGCATCGTCCACGCGGTCGGCGAGGAGGGCATCCCCACCCGCTCGATCGCCGAGGCCATCGGCGACGGACTCGGCGTGCCGAGCGCGTCGATCGCACCGGAGGACGCCGCGGAGCACTTCGGCTGGATCGGCGGCTTCTTCGGGATGGACATCCCCGCCTCCAACGCCCTCACCCGCGAGCGCTACGGCTGGACGCCGAGCGGGCCGACGCTGCTGGAGGACCTCGCCGCCGGCTCCTACTTCGCGGTGGCCGCCGCGCGCTGAGCCGGCAGCAGCCCGAGCAGGGCGGCGCCGAGGAAGAGCAGCGCGCCGCCCACGGTCCCGAGTCCCGTCCAGAACGGGCTCAGCAGGGCGTCGGTTCCCGGCACCACGAAGGACCCGATCGCCGCGGCCGCGAACAGCACGGAGCCGGCCAGGTTCAGCCAGGCTCCGCTGCGTTCGCGGCCCGGCGGACTCGGACGCACCGCGAGGGCGCTCGAGATGAGGAAGCACGCCGAGCCGTAGACGTCCGGCCGCCAGCCGGTTCCGCCCTCGGCACCCGCGGGGACCGCAGCGGCGAGCGCCAGGGCGGTGCTGATGTTGAAGAACACGGTGCCGACCAGCTGGATGACGGACGACGACCGCGTCGGGTCCCCGAGCGACAGCGCGGCGCCCGCGGTGAAGAACACCGAGCCGATGAAGAACACGACGTTGACGCCGACCGCGCCCATCGCCTCCGCGATCGCCGGGAAGGCCGCGACGGCGAAGCACACCGAACCGACGGCGAACGCCGTCGCGGCCAGCCGCCCCCTGGTCAATGCGCGAAGTGCGTGCGCCTGTGCTCCGGCCTCTCCGCGGCGGCGAGCTCCCCGCACACCGCGCGGATGTCCGCCACCAGGTCGCTCGCCAGGTCGGCGTTGAAGCCGTCGCGCACGACGATCCGCAGCACGGCCACATCCTCCGCGTCCGCCGGCATCGTGTACGCGGGCACCTGCCAGCCGCGCGCACGCAGCTCGTGGGAGACCTGGAACACGGTGTAGCCGGGGTCGCCCTTCAGGGTGAACGCGATCACCGGGATGGCGGAGCCGTCGGCGATGATCTCGATGGCCGGGTCCTCCGCGAGCCCCGCCGAGATGTCGAGCGCGGTGTCGCGGAGCGCCTCCATGATCGCGGTGTAGCCCGCGCGCCCGAGCCGCACGAAGTTGTAGTACTGGCCGATGATCTGGTTGCCGGGGCGGGAGAAGTTCAGCGTGAAGGTCGGCATGTCGCCGCCGAGGTAGTTCACCTTGAACACCAGATCCTCCGGCAGATGCTCGGCCGAGCGCCAGGAGACGAAGCCGATCCCGGGGTAGGTGAGGCCGTACTTGTGGCCCGAGACGTTGATCGAGACCACCCGCGGCAGGCGGAAGTCCCACTCCAGCTCCGGGTGCAGGAACGGCACGACGAAGCCGCCACTGGCCGCATCCACGTGCACGGGCACGTCAGGGCCGCCGGACGCGGCGAGGTCGTCCAGCGCAGCACAGATCTCCGCGATCGGCTCGAGCTCGCCGGTGTAGGTGGTGCCGAGGATGCCGACCGCGCCGATCGTGTTCTCGTCCACCGCGTCCCGCACCTGCTCCGGCGTGACGACGTACCGCCCCTTCGCGACCGGCAGGTAGCGCGGCTCCACCTCGAAGTAGCGGCAGAACTTCTCCCACACCACCTGCACGTTCGAGCCGAGCACGAGGTTCGGGGTGCCGCCTCCCGTCCCGCCCTTCCGTGCGCGCCAGCGCCACTTGAGCGCGAGGCCGGCGAGCATCACCGCCTCGCTGGATCCGATGGTGGCGGCGCCGGTCGGCTCGCCGGGTTCGGCGTGGAACAGGTCGGAGACGATGGCGACGCAGCGACGTTCGATCGCGGCGGTCGCCGGGTACTCGTCCTTGTCGATCATGTTCTTGTCGAACGCCTCGGCCATGAGTGTCGCGGCCTGGGGGTCCATCCACGTCGTGACGAAGGTGGCGAGGTTGAGCCGCGAGCTGCCGTCGAGCAGCAGCTCGTCGTGCAGCAGCCGGTAGGTGCTCTCGGGATCGGTCGGGCCGTCCGGCAGGCGGTCGGGCGGCCGCTTGCGGGAGAGGTGACCGGTGTAGGCCGGGAGGCCAGCATCGGTGGACGTGTCGTTCGCGAGCTGCGAGGTCATCGCCGCCCCTTTCTGCTCAGGCGTTCCGGACGGTTGAGGCCGATCAGTCGGACTTCTCGAGGGTGCCGATGGCGTTGCCGCCGTCGTCGTAGATGGTCAGGGTCGAGCCCTTCGCCGTGCCGGTCGCGGCCTTGTTCAGCCACTCGTCCACGCCCTCGCACGCCATCAGGGTGCTCGCCATGGGCCCGAAGGTGATGGAGTCGCCGTCGATCGATCCGGTGCCGGTGAGCCGGTTGCAGCCGTCGGTGCCGGAGAAGGATCCATTGTTCTCGATCGTGAGGTTCGGCTGCTTGCTCGCCGTCGAACCCCACGTGCCGACCAGGGCCGCACCGCTCGGCGTCCCCGCGCAGCCGGCGAGCAGCGCGGCGGCGACCAGCACGATGCTCCCGGCTCGCAGTCCCCTCGTGCTCCGCATCCCGTTCGCCCCCTTCGCGTGCCGCGCCTTCCGGCGGTTCACGCGGGGAGGGTACCGCGCACGGTCGGGCGGCGGCTAGAGGCTGCCGGAACGCCGCGTCGGCGGCTCCGGGGCACTCCCCGCCGAATGGTGGCAGGGGCCAACCGATCGGTCGATCTGGCGGCGTGCGCGGATCGCGACGCTGGAGTCATGACCGAGACACACGTCACCACCCGCCCCGCGGCCGCGGCCTCCCGCCGCGCGTTCTTCCGCCCGATCCTCGTCCTGCTCTGGTGCTTCCTGGCCCTGAGCGCCGCGATGCTGGCCTTCCTCGCCGCGCTCACCTCCCTCGGCCATGCGGTCGACATCGCCATCTGGATCCGGTGCTCGTTCGTGCTCGCGAGCTCAGTGATCCTGCTGCTGCTCGGGGTGTTCGCCGCCCGCGGCTCCCGCGTCTCCTGGGTGCGGCTGCGGATCATCGCCCCGATCGTCGTGCTCGCGGTGATCGTGATCGTGTCCATCCCCGGGTTCCTGCCGGACTGGGTGCGCATCGAGCAGGCCGTCTGCGGAGCTCTGGTGCTGCCCGTGGCCATCCTGGCGAACCTGCCGCGCGCCGGTGCCCTGTTCCGTCGCGACGCGTAAGGTCTGTGTACGTGATCGACCCGCGCTGGCGCACCGTCCTGCTGATCGCGCCCTACGTGGTGCTCGGCATCCTGGTGGCCTTCACCGCCGGGGTCTGGTGGGGCGACTGGGGACGGCTGCTGCCCACGCTCGCGCTGTGCGCGGTGTATGGCGCCCTGGTGGTCGCCTTCCAGCTGCTGCCGGCCCGCCGACGCCGGAACGCCGCCGTGCTCACCGCGTTCATGGCCGGCCTCATCGCCGTCAACCTGGCGCTGGTGCTACAGGAGAGCTGGTTCGGGTTCCTCACCATCGCGACGTTCACCTTCGCGTACTCGCTGCTCGAGTGGCCGTGGGAGCTGCTGGGTGTCGGAGCGACGGCCGTCGTGGCCGCGATGGCGCAGAGCTCCTCGCTCGGGCACGACGCAGTGGGGATCGTCGGCACAGTCGGGATCGTCGCGCTCAATGTCATCGCCATGTGCGGCCTGTCGTGGTCGCTCCGGCTCGCCGAGCGCCAGGTGCAGCTTCAGGCGACCGAGCGGGAGCGGTCCCGCCTGGCGCGGGAGATCCACGACACGCTCGCCCAAGGCTTCGCCGGCATCGTGACCCAGCTGCAGGCGGCGGAGGAGGCGCCCGACGACGCCGAGCGACGGCGGCACACCGGCGCGGCGCTCGCCCTCGCCCGCGACGGCCTCGCCGAGGCCCGGCGATCGGTGCGGGCGCTCCGGCCGGCGGCACTGGACGCGGTCCGGCTTCCCGAGGCCATCGAACAGCTCGCGCGCACGTGGTCGGCGAGGACCGGCATCCCCGCCGACGTCACGCTCGCCGGCGATGCGCGCTCGCTCCCGATGGACGTGGAGGTCGCCCTGCTGCGGACCGCCCAGGAGGCGCTCGCCAACGTCGAACGGCACGCGGGTGCGCACCGGGTCCGGCTCGACCTGCGGTCGACCGCGACGGGGATCCGGCTGGAGGTGCGCGACGACGGTCGCGGCTTCGAGCCGGCCGGGCTGGACGACCGCGAGGTGCATCCCGACGCCGGCGGCTACGGCCTGGTCGCGATGCGCGAGCGGATCGCGTCCGTCGCCGGCGGCCTCGTGATCGAGTCCCGGCCGGGGCACGGCACAGCGATTCGGGTGGAGGTGCCTGCATGAGCACGATCCGCCTGCTGGTGGTGGACGACCATCCGGTCGTGCGCGACGGCATCGTCGGCATGGTCGCCTCCGACCCGGAGGTGGAGGTGGTCGGCGAGGCCTCCGACGGGGCCGAGGCGGTCGGCCTCGCGCGCGTCCTGCTTCCCGACGTCGTGCTGATGGACCTGCGGATGCGCGGAATGGACGGAGTCGCGGCGATCCGCGAGCTCACGCGGCTCGGCATCCCGAGCCGCGTCGTCGTGCTCACGACCTTCGACGGTGACGCCGACGTGCTGCCCGCCATCGAGGCGGGAGCGACCGGCTACCTGCTGAAGGACGCACCGCGGGCCGACCTGCTACGCGCGATCCGGGCCGCCGCCGTCGGGGATGCGGTGCTCGCGCCCTCGGTCGCATCCCGGCTGGTCGGGCGGGTGCGCGCCCCGGAGCAGAGCCTGCTGACGCCGCGGGAGCTGGAGGTGCTGGCACTGGTGGCCGATGGCGCGACCAACCGGGCGGCGGGCGACCGGCTGCACCTCAGCGAGGCGACGGTGAAGACGCACCTGCTCAGCATCTACGCGAAGCTCGGCGTCGGCGACAGGGCCGCCGCCGTCGCCGAGGGGTTCCGGCGCGGGCTGCTCGGCCTCTGAACCCGACGACCGCGCACCTGGGACCGCTACTCGCTGTGACCGAGGATGTGCACCGGGATGCCGAACGACAGCGCGACGCACACGATCCCGGCGAAGAACACCAGGCCCTGCCACGCCGGCAAGGTGTCCGCCAGGCCCAGGAGGAACAGGCCCACCAGGAAGAGCAGGAAGCAGAGGATGAAGGCGATCACGTCGCTCATGGCATGACCCTCCCACCGCGCGGCCCGCTTGGCAAGCACCGCGTTCCGGGCGATGCTGGCGGCGTGATCACCGTGCTGCGACGACTCGGCGTCCTGCTGCTCGACTACGAGTACGTGCTGCGCCACCAGCTGGCCGCCGTGTTCGACCGCAGCCTGCCGGAGGCGCTCGTCGACGGGACGGGAGGCGGCGCCCCCGTCGTGCTGCTGCCCGGCATCTACGAGACCTGGCGGTTCCTGAAGCCGCTCGCCAGGCGCCTGCACGATGCCGGGCATCCCGTGCACGTCATCTCGGCGCTCGGGGACAACCGGATGTCGCTCACCGAGGCCGCCGCGCACGTGCGGGCGCACCTGGAGCGGTTCGGCCTGACCGACGTGACGATCGTCGCCCACAGCAAGGGCGGGCTCGTCGCGCGCCTGCTGCTGGCCACCCCTGGCGTCGAGCACCGCATCCGCAGCGCGGTCACGGTCGCCGCGCCGTTCTCGGGCTCGACGCTCGCCCGCTACGTGCCGCTGTCCGCGGTGCGGGCGCTGCGTCCCGGAGCGTCGGAGCTGCGCACGCTGGCGGCGACGGACGCGGGAGTCGACCGGATCGTGTCGGTGTGGGGATGGTGGGACCCGCACATCCCCGGCGGCTCGCGCCTCGACGGCGCCCGGAACATCCCGGTCCCGGTCGGCGGCCACTTCCGCATCCTGGGCAGCCCGGTCGTGCTGCGGCTGATCGGGGAGCTGGTGGGCTGAGGGGCGGGCGGCGGTGCATCCCGGCGCCCGCTTCCGGGGGACCGCGAACGCGCCCGGGCGGTGGCCGGCGTTTCGCGCGAAGAACTCCGGAACGGATGGCGGGGCGGCGGAGGCGAGCTATCGGTTCCGGAGTTCAGCACGCCACGAACCGGCGTGTCGTGCGAACAACTCCGGAACGGATGGCCGGGCGAGCCGGGAAAGGACGCTGCGTCAGGGGTGGAGCACCACCTTGACGCAGCCGTCCTTCTTGTCGCGGAACAGGTCGTACATCTCCGGCGCTTGCTCGAGCGAGGCGTGATGGGTGACGATGTCCTCCGTCCCGAGCGGATCCGCCGGGTCCTCCACGAGCGGCAGGATGGTGTCCCGCCACGCGTGGACGTTGCACTGGCCCATGCGCAGCGCGATCTGCTTGTCGAACATGGTCATGAACGGCATCGGGTCGGCGACACCGGCGTACACGCCGCTCAGCGACACGGTGCCGCCGCGGCGCACAGAGTCGATCGCGAGCATCATCGCCGCGAGCCGGTCGACGCCGACCGTCGTCATCAGCTTCTTGGCCACCGGATCCGGCAGGAGGCCCACCATCGACTGGGTCATCGCCGTCGCCGGGTTGCCGTGCGCCTCCATCCCCACGGCGTCGATCACCGCGTCCGGGCCGCGACCGTCCGTCGCCTCGCGCAGCCACACGGCCGCCTCGTCGTCGAGGTCGAAGGTGTCGACGCCGTGCCGCTCCGCCATCGCCCGGCGCTCCGGCACCGGGTCGACGGCGACGACGCGGTGACCGAGGTGGACGCCGATCCTGCTCGCGAACTGGCCGACCGGTCCCAGCCCGATCACCCCGAGCACGCCGCGCTCCGGAAGCTGGGCGTACTGCACCCCCTGCCACGCGGTCGGCAGGATGTCGCTGAGGAACAGGTAGCGCTCGTCCGGCAGCTCCGACCCCACCTTCAGGGCATTGAAGTCCGCGAGCGGCACGCGCAGGCGCTCCGCCTGGCCGCCCGGCACCGAGCCGTACAGCTCGGTGTAGCCGTACAGGCTCGCGCCGGTGCCGTGGTCGTAGTTCTGCGTCGTCTCGCACTGCGTTGTGAGGCCGAGCCTGCAGAAGTGGCAATGCCCGCAGCCGATCACGAACGGGATCACCACCCGGTCGCCGACGGCGAGCGTCGTCACCTCGGGCCCGACCTCCTCGACGATCCCCATCGGCTCGTGGCCGAGGATATCGCCCTTCTCGAGGAACGGTCCGAGGACGTCGTAGAGGTGCAGGTCGGAGCCGCAGATGGCGGTGGAAGTGATCCGGATCACCACGTCCGTCGGCTCCTCGATGCGCGGTTCCGGTGCGTCGATAACGGCGAGCTGCTTCGTCGCCTGCCAGGTCAGTGCTCTCATGGCAGGGTTTTTACGCCCCGCATCGTGCTCGCGACAGGGGTTCACAGCGGGCGGCTAACGCGCATGCCCGCCGCCTGTGTACTCGACGCACGGCAGGGACCTAGGGTGAGGGGATGGCCACGATTCATCCGACGGCGCGGGTGGCGCCGAGTGCGGTGCTCAGCGGGGACGTGACGCTGGGGCCGGGGGCGCGGGTCTCCGCAGGCGCGGTGCTCGACGGGAGCCGCGGGCCGGTCGTGCTCGGGGAGGACGTGCTGGTCATGGAGCACGCCGTCCTGCGGGGCCGCGCCGGCCATCCCCTCTCGATCGGGGCTGCCGTGCTGATCGGCCCGCACGGCAACCTCACCGGCGCGCGCATCGAGGACGAGGTGTTCGTCGCCACGGGCGTGTGCGTGTTCGCGGGAGCCGTGGCCGGCGCACGCTCGGAGCTGCGCATCCACTCGGTGCTGCAGGTGAACTCGGTCCTCCCGCCGGACACGGTCGTGCCGATCGGCTGGATCGCCGCCGGCGACCCGGCCCGGCTGTTCCCGCCCGACCGGCACGACGAGCTGTGGGCGGTGCAGCGCGAGCTCGACTTCCCCGGAACCATGTACGGCGTGCCCCGGGACACCCCGATGCGCGAGCTGATGCGCCGGCTGCGGGAGGCCGACCCGGCGCCCGGCGTCTGTTAGCCGCGGGCCAGCGTGCGCAGCTCGCGCCCGTGCACGGTCACCGCGTAGATGACGAGCACGTCGACGGCGACCATCACGATCGACCACCACGGCTGCGCGGGCAGCGACATCAGCTGCGTCACGGCGTTGAGCGCGGCGATCACGACCGCGAAGATCCTCGCCCACAGCGCCCCGCGGATCAGGAACACGCCGGCGAGCAGCAGCAGCACGCCGACGATCACCGACCACCAGCCCCACGCCTGCAGGTTGAAGCTCGCCAGCGCGTCCTTGCCGACGAAGTAGGCGGTGTCCGGCCCGAAGATGGCCATGAAACCGTAGAAGAGGTCGATCGCCGCTCCGATGAACAGCAGGATGGACGCGAACCAGGCCCAGCCGACCCAGCCCGTGACACGCGTGTCAGTCATGACGCACCCCGTTTCGTCAGGACGGCGGCGGGGTCGCCGCCGTGCTGGCGCTCACGGTAGGGGCAGCACCCGTCGTGTGGCTACATCACATTTCGGAGGGCGTGTGCACGAGTTCGTCGACGTGGAATCCCGCGGTCGCCTCCTCGTACGTCGTGTGCTTGCGGGCGGGATGGGAGTCGGCAGGCGGCGGCACGTCCGCCCGGTGCAGCGCGTGCAGCACGAGCTGCTCGACGAGCGCGGCCGCGGTCGTCTCGCGGTGGCGGGCGATGCGGACGAGGTTGGCGTACTCGCGTTCGCCGAGGCGGATGGTCAGCGGGATCCCTGCAGGCGCACGGCCAGGACCGTGCGCCGACGCGGGTTCAGCGACCCCAGTGGCATGAGAATCCTTCATGGGCTGATATTCGCATGTGAGGGCTTTCAGGTAGATGCCCAATGTGACGATCGTCCGACCCCCATTCGGGGTGCATGCCGTGACCGCTCGGTGAACAGCGGATGAAGCCGGGATCCCGCCGAACGGCCCGCTCCTAGGATCGCAACCATGTCGAAGCGCGCACAGTTCACCGCGCTCTTCGGCGTACTGGCCGCCCTGATCGCCGTCGCCGTCGTGCTGACAGTCGTGGCCCGGCCGGCCGCCGTCAGCGCCGCGTCCACGACGTCGCAGACCATCGCCGTGACCGCCGGGATGGACGACTGCGGCCGCGGCTGGGGGACCGACGGCGTGGCGCCGGGAGGCGATCAGCCCTTCACCGTGACCAACACGACCGTGGCCGGCATCGAGGTCTACCTGCAGGCGGTCGACAGCGCGAAGGTCTTCCTGGACCTCGAGAGCATCGGCGCCGGCGCGCACGCCGGCGCGCGGGTGACCCTCGGGGCCGGACGATACCGATTCGTCTGCCTTCCGGCCGACGCCGACCCGGTGCACGGTCCGACCGTGCGGGTCGGTTCCGCGCCGCCGGGATCGACGCTCACACCGGGAATCGTCCCCGTGACTCGGGCGGACCTCATCCCGCCCACCAAGGCGTACGGCACCTGGGTCGCCTCGCGGCTGCCCGCGCTCCGTCAGCAGGTCGGCGCGATCGTCGCCGACGCCGAGGAGGGCGACCCAGCGGCCGCACGACGGGACTGGCTGGCCGCACACACGACCTATGAGACCCTCGGCGCCGCCTACGGCGCGTTCGGCGACGTGGGCGACGCGATCGACGGGCTCCCGCGTTCGGGACTGACGGGATTCCACGCGGTCGAGGCGGCGCTCTGGCCCGGCCGCGCGGGAGGCGCAGCATCCACCGCCGCCGCATCCACGGCCGCCAAGGCGCTCGCCGCCGACGTCGAGAAGCTGGTCGCGGCGTTCCCGGCCGCGCGGATCGACCCGGGGGACATGGGCCTGCGGGCCCACGAGATCGTCGAGGACGCGCTGCGGGACGTGCTCACCGGCGCGGCGGACGCGGGCTCCGGCACCGAGCTGGCCACCGTCGACGCCAACCTGACCGGGGCGGCGGAGGCCCTCGCCCCGCTGCACGGCATCCTCGCGACCCGCTACCCGCGGCTCGCGGACACCGAGCGCGCCATCGCGTCGACGCAGGCCCTGGTGCGGAGCCTCCGCGGTGCGGACGGCGCGTGGCCGCCGCTGTCGAGGCTCGGCGCGGCTCAGCGCGAGCGAGTGGATGCGGCCCTCAGCGAGACCGCGGAGCTGCTGGCGCCGGTCGCCGCCATCTGCGACCCGAGGAGGGACTCATGACCATCGGTCGACGCGGGCTGCTCCAGGCCGGCGCCGGTGCGGCGGCCGGGGCGGCGGGGACGATCGCCGCCGGACGGATGTTCGGCGGCGGCACCACCGCGGCCGCCGTCGACACCGCGACCACCGCGCATCCCGAGCGCACCGCGCGCTCCCTCGGCTTCCACGGCGCGCACCAGCAGGGCGTCCTCACGCCGCCGCAGCGGGCCGCCGCGTTCGTGGCGCTGGACGCGACGTCCGCGAACCGCGCCGAGCTCGCCGACCTCTTCCGCACCATCACCGAGCGCGCGCGCTTCCTGACGACGGGCGGGACGCCTCCCGACCCCGGCCTCACCGCGCCTCCCCGCGACTCCGGCGTGCTCGGCCCGACGGTCGTGCCCGACGGGCTGACCGTGACGCTGTCGGTCGGGGCGTCCCTCTTCGACGGCCGGTACGGGCTCGCGGCGGCGAAGCCCGCGCGGCTGCGGACGATGGACGCGTTCCCCGACGACGCGCTGCGCCGGGAGGTGTGCGACGGCGACCTGCTGCTGCAGGTCTGCGCCGACGACCGCGACGCGGTCACGCACGCGGTCCGCGAGATCGCGCGGGCCACCCGCGGCGGGATGGGCGTGCGCTGGCGGCAGGACGGCTTCGTCTCCCCGCCGCGCCCGAGCGGGACCCCGCGCAACCTGATGGGCTTCAAGGACGGCACCAGCAACCCGGACACGAGCGACGCCGCGCTGATGTCGCAGCTGGTCTGGACGAAGGCCGGCGCGGACGAACCCGCGTGGGTCGCCGGCGGCAGCTATCACGTCGTGCGCGTCATCCGGATGCTCGTCGAGTTCTGGGACCGGGTCAACCTGCACGAGCAGGAGAACATGATCGGGCGGCGCCGGGACACCGGGGCCCCGCTCACCGCCTCGGCGGAGCACGACGACCCTCACTACGAGAACGACCCCTCCGGCGACGTCATCCAGCTCGACGCGCACATCCGGCTCGCGAACCCGCGCACCGCGGCCACGGCGGCGCAGAGGATGCTGCGCCGCGCCTACAACTACGACGGCGGCGTCGACTCCAACGGGACGCTCGACATGGGCCTCGTCTTCGTCGCCTTCAACCAGGATCTCGACCGCCAGTTCGTCACCGTCCAGAAGCGGCTGGCCGGCGAGCCTCTCGTCGACTACATCCAGCCGTTCGGCGGCGGCTACTACTTCGCGCTCCCCGGCGCGCGCGACTCCTCCGACTGGCTCGGCCGCGGCATGTTCGCCTGAGCCGGCCGGAGGACACCGGAAACACCCACCAACGAGAAGGAAGCAGGAATCGTGTTCAGACTCCCCCGTCTGCGCCGCAGCCCGGCCGGACTCGCCGGCCTCGCCCTGGCCGGCGCCGCAGCGCTCGCCGGCGCCGGCATCCTCGCGGGCGCGCCCGCGATCGCGTCTCCCGGTCACGGGACGCCCGACCACTCCATCCAGACCCAGACGCCGATCAAGCACCTCGTCGTGATCTTCGACGAGAACATCTCGTTCGACCACTACTTCGGCACCTACCCGACGGCCGCGAACACCGACGGGACCACGTTCACGGCGGCGAAGAACACCCCGAAGGCGAACACGCTCGTCACCAGCGGGACGCTCACGAACAACCCCAACCTGTACCCGCCGTCGCGGCTCTCCCCGGCGCAGGCGCTCACCTGCGACCAGAACCACAGCTACGCCGCCGAGCAGGCCGCCGTGAACGGCGGGAAGATGGACCAGTTCGTCCAGAAGACCGAGACCGACACCTGCACCGGCGCGTTCGGCGAGCCGGGCCTGGTGATGGACTACTACGACGGCAACACGGTCACCGGGCTCTGGAACTACGCCCAGAACTACGCGATGAGCGACAACATGTGGGACACCACGTTCGGCCCGTCGACGCCAGGCGCGCTGAACCTCGTCTCCGGGCAGACGCACGGCGGCACCGCGTACGACCCGAAGACCGGCGCCGTGCTCGCCTCGTCGACGGCCGTCCAGTCGGCGGACGCGCAGCACGTCGGCACCGTGATCGGCGACCCCGACCCCGCCTACGACGACTGCTCCGACAACGACCACACCTCCTCGTCGGCCGTCGTCGGGATGAGCGGGAAGAACGTGGGCGACCTGCTCAACGCCCGCGGCGTCACCTGGGGGTGGTTCCAGGGCGGCTTCACGCCGACCACCGCGTGGGACGGCACCAGCGGCGGCTACGCGAAGTGCGACGCGACCACCGCGAACATCGGCGGCGCGACCCCGAAGGACTACTCCCCGCACCACAACCCGTTCTCGTACTACAAGTCCACGTCCAACCCGCACCACCTCGCGCCGACCTCGGTGAAGGCGATCGGGCACACCGACCGGGCCAACCACCAGTACGACCTGACCTCCTTCGACGCGGCCCTGAAGGCGGACAACCTCCCGGCCGTCTCGTTCCTGAAGGCCCCGGAGGCGCAGGACGGCCACGCGGCCTACTCCGACCCGCTGGACGAGCAGAAGTTCCTCGTCAACGAGATCAACGCCATCCAGAAGTCGGACAGCTGGTCGAGCACCGCCGTCGTCGTGACCTACGACGACTCGGACGGCTGGTACGACCACGTCGCCCCGAAGGTGACGAACGGCTCGAACGACTCGGCCGTCGACTCGACCGTGTGCACGAGCGTGAAGAAGGTCGCCGGCGGCTACGCCGACCGTTGCGGCCCGAGCCAGCGCCTGCCGTTCCTGGTGGTCTCGCCGTACGCCGCTCAGAACCGCATCGACCACGCCCCCATCGAGCAGGCCAGCGTCCTGCGCTTCATCGAGCAGAACTGGCGCACCGGCCGGATCGGCGACGCGTCGTTCGACACCCGCGCCGGCTCGATCGGCGGTCTGTTCGACTGGTTCCGCCCGCAGCAGCGCGAGGTCCTGCTCGACCCGGCCTCCGGCGCCGTGGCCACGGTCGTGCCGACGGGCTCGCACTGGCCGAAGCCGCCGCGCCACGGCTGGGACGACCAGCGGTAGCACCCGCCCGAGCGAACCGCCGGGTACGTGGATCGTCCGCGTACTCGGCGGTTTCGTGCGTATTATCGGCGTGCTCGGCGGCCGTCAGCGTGGGCGGGTGTCCAGGTACTCGTCGAGCGAGAGGGGGCTGCGACCGGTCACGCGCTCGACCGCGCCGCTGACCCCGGCCAGCTCGCCCGCGGCGATGGCCGTGTACGTGGAGACCCAGGCGTCGTACTGCCAGTCCGGCGCGTCCCACTTCTTCCGCGACTCGTACGCCTCCTCGACGGTCTCGTCGTGGAACGACACCGCCCGGCCGAGGTGCGCGCTGAGCTTCTCGGCGACCTCGGCCATCGTCAGCTCCTCCGGTCCGGTGAGATCGTAGGTCGCGCCCGCGTGCCGGTCGGGATGCTGCAGCACCGCCGCCGCGACGCGCGCGACGTCCGCCCGCGCGACCATCGCGGCGCGCCCGCCGTCGGCGGGGCCGCGGATCACGCCGTCGTCGCCGATCATGTGCTCGACGAAGTCGAGGTAGAGGTTGTCGCGCAGGAACGTGTGCGCGATGCCCGTCTCACGGATGCGCTGCTCGGTCGCGTAGTGGTCGCGCGCGAGGGTGAACGTCGCGTCCGGCGCCGCCCCGAAGAAGGACGTGTAGACGATGTGCGCAACGCCCGCGTCGGCCGCCGCGGCCAGGAAGGCGAAGTGCTCCCGCAGCCGGTCCGCGTTCTCGGCGGCCGACACCATCAGCAGCGTGTCGACGCCCTCCAGCGCCGCCCGCGCGACCACCGCGTCGCCGTAGGTGCAGGCGACGACGGTGCTGTTCGGGAAGTGCGGAGCCCGCTCGGGGGAGCGCGCGAGCATCCGGAACGGCACGCCGGCGTCGGCGAGGGCGTCGGCGGTGAGCCGGCCGACGGTCCCGGTCACCCCGGTGACCGCGAGCGAGGGGAGACCGTTCACGTCGCTCACCAGCAGAGGCAGAACGGGTGGCCGGACGGGTCCTCGTAGACCTGGAAGCCGCCGTCGGCGTCCAGGTCGTGGGCCGGCCTCAGCAGCCGGGCGCCGCTGGCGACGGCGTGCTCGTGCGCCTCGCGGATGTCGTCCACGTACAGGTCGAGGTGCAGCTGCTGCTGGGCGCCGTCCGGCCACTGGGGCCGCTCGTGGTTCGGGGCGAGCTGGAAGCCGAGCCGCGGCTCACCGTCGACGCGCACCGTGCGCCAGCCCTCGTCCTCGCTGTCGGTGACCTCGCCGCCGAGCAGACGCGCCCAGAAGCCCGCCTCCCCGTCGAGGTCGGGGGTGTCGAACACGACGATCTGCCGGTGGATGTTCATGGGGCCATCCAAGCCCGCACCGACGCGCCGGGCAAGAGCCGGGATGCGGGTGCTTGACCCTCACACCGTGTCAGGCTGGAGCGTGGTCTCCAACATGTACACCATCGGAGAGTTCGCCGCGATCGGCCGGATCAGCGTCAGGATGCTGCGGCACTATGACGCGATCGGCCTGCTGCCGCCCGCCCGCGTGGACGAGCGCAGCGGCTACCGCTTCTACTCGGACGCGCAGCTGGGCGACCTGCTGCTCGTCGTGGAGCTGCGGCAGCTCGGGGTCGGCCTCGACGCCATCGCCGCCGTGCTCGCGTCCGACGACCCGCGGCCCGCCCTGTCGGCGGCGCTGCGGCAGCGCCGGAACGAGCTGCAGGCGGGGATCGCCGAGGACCGGTCGCGGCTCGACCGCGTCGAGCGGCGCCTCCGGATACTGGAAGGAATCGAGATCATGTCGACACCCGTCGAATACCGGCCGCTGGACGCGGTCACCGTCTACGCCGTGAGCGCCACCGCTCCCGGCATGGGGCCGGAATACGTCGGCCCCATGGTCGGCCCCCTGATCGGCGAGCTGGACCGTGCGCTCCAGGCCGCGGGGCGCCCCATCCTGGAGCCGTCGGTGTTCTGGTACGAGGCACGCGAGGACGAGCGGCTCCAGGTGCACATCTCGTATCCCGCCGAAACGCCGCCGCGCCCGGGCGATGGCTACGCGGTGGTGGACCTGCCCGCCGTCCCGCTCGCCGCGACGCTGCTGCACCGCGGCGACATGACCGGGATCGGCGACTCGTGGATGGCGCTCACCGAGCAGCTGGTGGCCGACGGCTACCGCGTGTCCGGCCCCACCCGTGAGGTCTATCTCGAGGCGACCGGACACGAGCCCGGTCCCGACTGGGTCACTGAGCTCCAGGCACCCGTCGAGCGCATCTAGCGGCCCCCGGCACCCGCCGACTACGCAGAAAGTGCACTCAAAACCGCCGAGTACGGAGAGGATCTCCGTACTCGGCGGTTTCGGTGTGAAGGGGTGAGGGAGAGGGCCCGGCCGCCGACGCCGATGACATGCCGACGGCCGGGAGTCGGGGCCCGGGGTCAGATGCCCCGGGCGAGGCGGTAGTAGGCGGCGTTCCAGTCGAGCTCGCGCTGGAAGCCGCGGAGCGTCGTGTCCTCGTCGATCACCAGCAGCTCGGTGCGGGCCATCCGTGCGAAGTCCTCGAACGCCTGGATGCCGACGGCGGTGCTCATCACGGTGTGGTGCGCCGCGCCCGCCTCGAGCCACGCGGTCGCCGAGGTCGTGAAGTCGGGGGCCGGCTTCCACACCGCGCGACCCACCGGCAGCTTCGGCAGCGGTGCGGTCGGCTCGACGACCTCGACCACGTTCGCGACCAGCCGGAACCGGTCGCGCATGTCCGAGAGGGCGACCACGACGGCGGGTCCGGGGTCCGCGGTGAACACCAGGCGCACCGGGTCGTCCTTGCCGCCGATCCCGAGGGGATGCACCTCCAGCGTCGGCTTCGCGCTGGTCAGCGCCGGCGAGACCTCGAGCATGTGCGCGCCGAGGATGCGCTCGTCGCCGGGCGTGAGGTCGTACGTGTAGTCCTCCATGAGGGAGGCGCCGCCCGGCAGGCCCGCGCCCATCACGTTCGCCGCGCGCACCAGGATGGCCGTCTTCCAGTCCCCCTCCGCACCGAAGCCGTAGCCCTCGGCCATCAGGCGCTGCACCGCGAGGCCGGGCAGCTGCTTCAGCGCGCCCAGGTCCTCGAAGCTCGTGGTGAACGCACCGAAGCCGCCCTCCTCCAGGAAGGCGCGCAGCCCGAGCTCGATCGCGGCGCCGTCCCGCAGCGACTGGTGCCGGTCGCCGCCGCGGCGGAGCTCGGGAGCGACGTCGTAGAGGTCCTCGTACTCGGTGACCAGCGCATCCACGTCGCCGTCGGCGGCGGCGGACACCGCCTCCGCGAGCTCGTTCACGCCCCAGGTGTTCACCTGCACGCCGAGGCGCAGCTCGGCCTCGGTCTTGTCGCCCTCGGTCACAGCGACGAAGCGCATGTTGTCTCCGAAGCGGGCGAGCTTCAGCGAACGCGTCGCCGCCCAGCCCGCCGCGGCGCGCATCCAGGTGCCGATGCGGGAAGCGACGACGGGGCTGCTGACGTGACCGACCACGGTCGTGCGCGGGACGCCGAGCCGGGTCTGGATGTACCCGAACTCGCGGTCGCCGTGCGCGGCCTGGTTGAGGTTCATGAAGTCGAAGTCGATCTCGCCCCACGGCAGCTCGACGTTCGCCTGGGTGTGGAAGTGCAGCAGCGGCTTCTGCAGGGCGTCGAGGCCGGCGATCCACATCTTCGCCGGGCTGAACGTGTGCATCCAGGCGATCAGGCCGATCACCCGGTCGTCGGCGTTCGCCTCCAGCGCCGTGCGGCGGATCGCGTCCGCGTCGGTGAGCACCGGCTTCCAGACGACGCGCACCGGCACGTCGGAGGACGCGGCAAGCCGGTCGGCGATCCCGCGGGACTGCTCGGCGACCTGGGCCAGCGTCTCCGGCCCGTACAGGTGCTGGCTGCCGGTGAGGAACCAGACCTCGTACGGCTCGAGGGAGGTGGTGAGCTTCGGCATCAGGAGAGGGATCCTTCCGGGTTCTGTCCGTAGACGTTCTGGTAGCGGTCGAAGAGACGGTCGATCGCCTCCTGCGGGATGGGCACAAGCGGACCGCCCTGGCGCGCGATGTGCACGGTGCGGGCGACGTCCTCGGCCATCACGGCCGCCTTGACCGCGTCGCGCGCATCCTTTCCGATGGTGAAGACACCGTGGTTCTGCATCAGGACGGCGCGGCTGCGGTGGCCGGTCAGGGTCTGCACGATGCCGCGGCCGATGGAGTCGTCGCCGATGATCGCGAACGGGCCGATCGGGATCTCGCCGCCGAACTCGTCGGCCATGGCGGTGATGACGCACGGGATGGGTTCGGCGCGCGCTGCCCAGGCCGTCGCGTAGGTGGAGTGCGTGTGCACGACGCCCGCGACCTCCGGCATGTTCCGGTAGACGTAGGCGTGCGCGGCGGTGTCCGACGACGGTGACCGGTCACATCCGATCGATCCCGGCACGACCTCGCCGTCGAGCGTGCACAGGATCATGTTCTCGGGGGCGAGATCGTCGTAGTCCACGCCGCTCGGCTTGATCACGAAGAGGTCCTCGCCCGGCACCCGCTCGGAGATGTTGCCGCCGGTCCAGACGACGAGGCCGTAACGGACGAGCTCGTCGTGCAGCGCCGCGACCCGTTCCCGGACGGCGCGGACGGTGGGGGTCTCGTGCTCGGTGGTCATGAACGGTGCTCCTCAGCTCTCGTCGCTCTCGGTGGGCCTCGCCGCTCTCAGCGGGATGGCCGCGACGGCGGCGCGCTCGGCGGCGAGGCCGGCCTCGTAGCGGTCGAGGTAGGCGGAGAAGCCGGCCACGTCGGCCGGGTCCGGCGCGACCGTGTCGACGTCGAAGCCGCCGAAGACGCGGGTCTCGAGATAGCGGTCGAGCGGGAGCGGTTCGGCGTCCGCGCCGGTGTCCGGCGCTGCGCCCGATCTCGCGCTTGCGGCGTACGCGGCGAGCACCGCGATGCCCCACGCGCCGCCCTCGGACGCGGTGTGCGCGATCGAGACGGGAGCGTCGAGCGCACCGGCGAGGAACCGCTGCGCGACCCCGGCCGTGCGGAAGACGCCGCCGTGCCCGAACATCCGATCGAGCGCGACGCCCTCCTCTGCCAGCACGCGCATCCCGAGCGCCAGCGTCCCGAAGACGCCGTAGACCTGGGCGCGCATGAAGCCGCCGAGGGTGAACCGGCTGTCGGGGGTGCGGACGACCAGCGGCCGGCCCTCCGCGAGGCCGGCGATCGGCTCCCCCGCCAGGTGGTTGTAGGCGAGCAGTCCGCCCGCGTCCGGTTCGCCGTCGAGCGCCTCGCGCAGCAGCGTCTCGAAGACGACGTCGGCGTCGAGCGGGACGCCCGCGGCCTCGGCGAACCGGCCGAACAGCCCCACCCACGCCGCGAGCTCGCTCGCACCGTTGTTGCAGTGCACCATCGCCACCGGGTCGCCCGCGGGAGTGGTCACCACGTCCAGCTCGTCGTGCACTCGCGCGAGCGGCTTCTCGAGAACGACCATCGCGAAGACGCTCGTGCCCGCGCTGACGTTGCCGGTGCGCGGCGCCACCGAGTTGGTCGCGACCATGCCGGTTCCCGCGTCGCCCTCCGGCGGGCAGAACGGCGCGCCGGGGCGCAGCGTCCCCGAGGGGTCAAGCAGTGCAGCGCCCTCGGCGGTGAGCTCGCCCGCCGCGCGGCCCGCCCGGAGGGACTCGGGGAGCAGCGTTCGCAGCGCCGGGATGCGCCCGGCCGCGAGTCCGTCGTAGCGGGCGATCAGCTCGGCGTCGTAGTCGGAGGTGGCGGGGTCGATCGGGAACATCCCGGATGCGTCGCCGACGCCGAGCACCCGCCGCCCGGTGAGGCGCTGGTGCACGTAGCCGGCCAGTGTGTTGATCGAGTCGAGGCGCGCGAGGTGCGGCTCCTCGTCGAGGACGGCCTGGTGCAGGTGGGCGATCGACCAGCGCAGCGGGATGTTGACCCCGAGCAGCACGGACAGTTCGGCGGCCGCCGGACCGGTCGTCGTGTTGCGCCAGGTGCGGAACGGGACGAGCAGCTCGCCGTCCGCGTCGAACGCGAGGTAGCCGTGCATCATCGCCGAGAGGCCGACCGCGCCGAGGCGTTGCGGGCGCACGCCGTGGCGGCGCTCGGCGTCGGCGGCCATGTCCGCGTACGCGGCCTGCAGCCCCGACCAGATCGCGTCGACCGGATACGTCCACATCCGGTCGCTGAAGTCGTTCTCCCACTCGTGGCCGCCGACGGCGAGCACGGTGGCGGGGTCATCCAGCAGCACGAGGCAGGCCTTGATGCGCGTCGAGCCGAACTCGATGCCGAGGGCGGTGCGGGCCTCCGCGATCGCGCTCCTGGCGGCGCCGTCGTCGAGCGTCATCCTCATCCTCACCTCGTTGTGACCGGTCACACGTTCGTGACGAGCCTAAGCCACCGCCCCACCTCCGTGTCAAGCCGCCCGGACATTTGCGCCAAATCGCGGTTCCGAGCGCGCCGAAGCCGACATGTGCGCCACATGTCCCCCGCCGGACGCCGGAGCCGCGACAGTGCTACGCGGACTCGCGGATCACGAGCTGCGGGGGCACCGGGTCCACGGCGCCGGGCGTCCCGCCCTCGATGTGGGCAACCAGCCGCGCGACGCAGCGGCGGCCCAGCTCGGCGAAGTCCTGGCGCACGGTCGTCAGCGGCGGGGCGAAGAACGCGGCCTCCGGGATGTCGTCGAAGCCGACCACCGCGAGGTCCTCCGGCACCCGGCGCCCGAGCCCGCGTGCGGCGTGCAGCACGCCGAGCGCCATCTGGTCGTTGGAGGAGAACACGGCGGTGATGCTCTGGTCGGCGAGCAGCTCGGCCGCGATCGCGGCGGCGGAGGCGGCGGTCCAGTCGCCCTCGCGCGAGACGACGGCGTCCGCGGCCGCGCCGGCCTCTGCCATCTCCGCGAGGAAGCCTTCGCGGCGCGCGATCGCCTCGGACCAGTCGGCGGGACCGCTCAGGTGCGCGATCCTGCGGTGGCCGCCGGCGAGCAGCCGGCGGGTGGCGAGGCGCGCACCCTCCACCTGGTCGACGAACACGCCGTCGTCGCCCGAGACGCCCGCTCCGTGCAGCGTGACCGAGGGGACGCCGAGCGCGACCGCCCGCATCGCATCCTGCGCCCTCGCCTGCGGCGCGATGACGATGACGCCCTCCACCGCCTGCGCGAGCAGGTGATCCAGCGCGGCCTCGAGGCCCACGCGGTCGAGGGAGGCGGCGTGCGCGACGGTCACGAAGTAGCCGGCCTCGCGCGCGGCCGTCTCCACGGCGTCGAGGCTGGAGGCCGGACCGAACAGAGACGACGCCGACGCCGCGAGCACGCCGAGTGTGCGCGAGCGCGCGGTCGTGAGCATCCTGGCGGCGCGGTTGGGGCGGAAGTTGAGGTCGGCCATGGCCGCGAGCACGCGCTCGCGGGTCTCCGGCCGGATGCTGGGGTGCGCGTTGAGCACGCGCGAGACGGTCTGGCGCGACACCCCGGCCGCTGCCGCGACCTCCCGGACCCCCGGCACGCGCACGCTCTCGCTCACATCCACACCCTAGCGACCGCGCTCACCCGCCCACCGCCGAGTACACGGAAAGTGCGGCCGGGGCACCACCCCGATTCGTCACGAATGCGCGCCGTTCGTGACGAATCCCGCGCATTCGTGACGAATCGATGTGGTGGTGCGAGAGAAGCGTCAGTCGATGAGGTCGAGGGCGGCGAGGCGGGTCAGAACCTCGCGGCCGGCGGGCGGGCAGCGGTCGGCGTCCGCGGTCGTGACCCAGTGCAGGGCGCCCACCTCGGCGGAGGCGGCGGGATCCGCGTCCGTCTCCGCGCGGAACACGCGCATGTGCACCTCACGGCCGTCCGGCTCGCCGTGCGCCTGCGTGCGCACCTCGAAGAGCTCCACGAGCCCGTCGGCGTCCAGGCGCAGGGACACCTCCTCGTGGGCCTCGCGCGCCGCGCCCTCGGCGGCGGTCTCCCCCGGGTCGATCTTTCCGCCCGGCATGTAGTACACGTCCCGATCGCGGGCGGTCACCATCAGCACGCGGCGATCGCGCACCAGCGCGACAGCCGCGACGAGCAACGGGGGAAGGGCCATCCCTTCACGCTAGCGACTCCCGCAGGCACCCTTCGCCGACCGAGGGGCACGTCGTTGTCGCTTTTCGGGGCGAAAAGTGACAACGACGTGCCCTTCCGCGGTCTGCGCAGGCGGTGCGAAACGCGGGGGTCAGGACTCCGCGACCTGCTTCAGCTGGCGCAGGCCGCGCTCGAAGTCCGGGCCCACCAGCTTGTCCAGGTTGATGAAGCGCGAAAGGAACGTCTTCGGGCTCTCCATCCGCCAGATCACGCGCGTCGCGTCGTCGCCCTCCGCGTCCAGCACGAACCGGATGTCGCTCGTCGAGCGGAACGGCCGCGTGAACCGCAGGTCGATGCTCACGCCGTCCGGGTCGACGGCCGTGATCCGCATGGACCCCGCGCCCGCCTTGCGGTCGCCCTCCCAGCGATAGCTGGAGCCGACCGTCCCCGGCTCGCCGCCGTACTCGCGGTCCATGCCGGGGTCGGTGCCCTCCCACGGCGACCACTCGATCCACTGCGGGAGGTTCGCGATCATCGGCAGCAGCCGGTCGGGGGCGACCAGGATGCGCTCGGTGCGCTCGACGATCACGGAGGCGGCCATGCGCACACCCTAGCGCCCGGCCTCCGCGGGGACTACAGCGGCCAGCCGAGCCGGCGGCGCACCGCGTCCGCGCCCCGTGACGGCCAGTCCGCCCAGCCCGGCGCGAGCACATCCTCCGCGAGCTCCAGCAGCCCGCGGGCCGCGTCCTCCGGCGAGCGCGCCAGCAGCGCATCCAGCCGCTCCGCCGCCGCCGGATGGACGCTCTCGAGCCGCCGCCAGCCGTCGAACGGATCGGGATGGCCCGCGCCGGAGCGCGCAACGATCAGGTCCGCGAGGGTGAGCGCCGCCTCCGACCGGATGACGTCGCCACCGCTCAGCCGTTCGCCGCGGCGCACGCGGCCGACGCCAACGACCAGCTCCACGAGGAACACGGCCGCCGCGTCGGCGGGCTCGGACAGGCGCCGGGTCTCCGTCCCCGCGCGTGCTGCGCCGAGACCGGCGGCGAGCGGTCCCGCGTCGTACACGATCGCGGCCGCCGCCAGCGGGAAGCGGGCCAGGCCCGCGGGATCGGTGACGCCGAGCTCGAGCACGCGACCGTCGTCGAAGAGCACCTTCACGCCGTCGTGCCACTCGTGGCCGACGGCGGCGATCCGCTCCGCGTCCGGGAGCCAGGCGAGGTCGGCGCGGAGCCGCGGCACGGCGTCCGGCTCGGCGAGCAGCAGCAGGTCGTGGTCGGACCAGCCGTCGATGCGGTCGCGGTCGGCGCCCGAGCCGAGCAGGGCGACGCCGAGAACGCGGTCGTCCGACCGCGCCCAGCCGACCACCCGGCGCGTGTAGGCGTCGAACGCCGCGACCGCCTCGCTCACGGCCGGAACACCGCGAGCAGGTCCGGCGACGCGCCGGAGCGGGCGAACACCGGGACGCGGTCGATCGGTGCGTCCACCCGCACGGTGCGGCCGCCGGTCACGGTCTCGCCCGTCCAGACGTCCGTCCACTCGCCCTCCGGCAGGGCGACCGGCCAGCTGTCGACGCCCGGCTCGAGCACCGGGGCGACCAGCAGGTCGTCGCCGAGCATCCACTGCGTCGCGGTCCAGACCTCCGGCGCGTCCGGGTGGTCGAAGAACAGCGGCCGCATCAGCGGGCGGTCGGTGCGGACGGTGTCCGCAGCGGACGCGGCCAGGTACGGCACCAGCCGCTCGCGCAGCTTCGCCAGCGAGCGGAACACCGGGAGCACGCGGTCGTCGCCGGTGCGCTCGGCGATGTTCCACGGCGTCCGGTCGTGCGAGGGCGTGCGGTGGTGGTTGAACTCCGAGTGGTACTGCATGATCGGCACGAAGACGCTGGCCGCGGTGGCCCGCAGGTACAGTTCGGCGTCGGGGATCTCGCCGGAGAAGCCCGCGATGTCCCAGCCCCAGTAGACGATGCCGCAGGAGGCGGCGGACAGGCCCGCGTTCATCGACCAGCGGAAGGCGTCCCAGGTCGAGTTCTCGTCGCCGGCCCAGAACGCGCCGTGCGCCTGGGAGCCGGTGAACCCCGCCCGGCTGAACGTGACGGGCGCCTTGCCCGCCGAGCGCAGCAGGTCGCCGTACGCGGCAGCGTAGGCGACGGGGAACGTGCCGTTCTTCTCGTCGCCGCGGCGGCCGTCCAGGTAGACCAGCTCCGCGCCCCAGGCGTGCTCGCCGCCGTCGGTCTTGAAGCCGTCGACGCCGACCTCCTCCACCAGGTACCGGCGCTTCTCCGTCCACCAGCGCGCGGCGCGCTCGTCGGTGAGGTCGGGCATCAGCGCGAGCGGGAACCACCAGCCGCGGTTGCGGTAGGGGCGGGTGCCCCCGGACGGCGCCGGCTCGGCGATCAGCACGTCCTCGGCGATCGCCGCGCGGGCGTCAGCGGCGAGCTGCCCCGTCGGGTGCGGACGCATCTTCAGCAGCGGGATCTGCCAGAGGTGGAGCCGGATGTCGCGCGCGTGCAGCTCGTCGGCCATCCCCTTCGGGTCGGGCCAGGCGCCGTCCTCCGGGAACTCGAAATCCGCCAGCCGGTGCGGCGCGCCGTCCTCGGTGACCGCGTAACGGGCGTCCCGGAACGCGGTGAACGTGCTCTCGTCGCTCCACGCCTCGATCACCACGGAGCCGACGGGGATGTCGTGCTCGCGGTGCAGGTCCATCTGCCGCATGACCTCGGCCTGCGTGTTCCACTCGTTGCCGCTCGCCCAGAGCCGGAACACCCACTCGGGGAGCTCCTCCGCGCGGCCGGCGTCGTCGAGGAAGCCGCTGAGGACGGCGAGCGGGTCGCCGTCGAAGAAGCGGACCGCGAGCACGCCGTCCTCACCGGTCTCCGCCTCCACGGCGATCGTGCCGGCGTCCGTCGCGCCCAGGTCGAACCAGACCCGGCGTGAGGTGTCGACGTGGAAGCCCCAGCCGTCGCCGCCGACGACGTGCGCGAACGGCATCGGCAGGTACGTCTTCCGCTCGGCCCCCTGACTCTTGTACTGCTCGAAGACGACCGAGTCGAGCTCGGTCCCGGTGTGGTCGATCGCGTCGTAGCGTTCGCCGAAGCCGGTGACGTGCTCGCCGGGCGCGAGCGGGAGCGAGAACCGGACGCGGTGCATGCGCACACCGTCGTCGAGCACGGAGACGCTCCCTGCGACGACCCGGGACCGGCCGGAGGGCACGACCGCGTCGGCTGCCGCGCGCCAGGAGGCCGCGCGGAACGCGAACCAGCGGGTGCGCTCGATCCGGCCGTCCTCGTGCGTCGCGGTGAACCGGTAGCGGTACTCCCCGCCGGCGCGCAGCTCCGGTGTCGTCGCCTGCCAGCCGCCGACGGCGCGCGCCAGCCGGGCCTGCGCCGAGGCGAGGTGGCCGCCGTCCGTGACGCGGCCGCGGGAGGTGGTCGCGACGCGCTCGAGCGGCAGCTCCCAGGATTCCGCGGTGCCCGCGTCTGGGCGCCACACGAGCTCGACCGCCACCGCGTTCACGGAGGCGTCGGCGCGCACGCCGAGGGTCGCGGTGCGGCCGGCCTCGGGGACCACGGGCCAGCGCTGTTCGGTGTCGACGGAGTACGGGTGACCGGAGCCGGCGGGCCGGTGTCGGATCATCGGGCGAGTCCTTCCTGGACGGGCTGGGAGGTGCGGGAGGCGGCGGACGGCGCGGGAGACGCGGACGCGTCGAGCGCGACGCCGAGGCGCAGCAGCATCGCGTGGCTCCAGAGCAGCGGCGTCGCCACCGTGCCCCAGCGGTCGAGCCACTCCTGGCGCATCCGCGGCGCGAGCAGGTGGCCGTCGACCTGCTCGGGCAGGTCGAGGCCGGGCGTTGCGGTGGAGGCGGCGAACTCGTAGAGCTCGACCGCGCGGGAGCGGTCCCCCGCCTCCAGCTGCGCCAGGCCGAGGAAGCAGCCGAGCAGCGGCCAGCGCCCGCCGCCGTAGAAGGTGTCGCCGAGGTAGCGGTGTGTGCCGCCGTCGACGGTGAGGTGGCGCTCGAGCAGGTCGATCGTGCCCGCGCCGAGTTCGGAGCGGGCGCTCACGAAGCCGAGCGGGGCGAGCGCGGCGGCGAGGCTGCCGTCAACGGCGGTGCTGCCCAGCCACTTCACGAGGTGGCCGGCGCGCACGCCGCGCTCGACGACCAGTCCGTGGATGGCGAGGGAGGCGACGCGCGCCTCGTCGGCGCGCGTCCCCTCGACCAATCCGGCGTCCGTGACCGCGTCCAGCCCGGCGGCGACGCAGGCGAGCGTCGACACGTGCACGTGCTCGCTGTGCTCCTCCCACCAGTCGTAGCAGGGACGCTGCCAGGACGCGGTGAGGTAGTCCACCGTCAGCTCGACGGCGTCGCGCCAGCGTTCCGCCTCCACACCGTGCCTGTCGGCGTGCTCCACGAGCGCCCACAGCCAGGTGCCGTAGCCGTCGAGCTGGAAGTCCCACCACTCGTCGGCGCCGTCCTCGCCGGCGAACGTGAACCGGGCGGGCAGCATCTGCGACCCCTCCGGCGGCCGTCCGGCGCGCGACTCCGCGACGATCCAGCGGATGTGGTCGGCGCGCCTGCGCAGCACGCCAGCGCACCAGTCGAAGAACCGGGTCGGCCCGTCCGTGTCCCCGGCGGCGGAGACGCCGTCGGCGATGAACGATCCGTCGCGGAACCAGCAGTAGCCGGTGTACGCGGAGAAGGTGGGGCTCGCCGGGTAGGCGCCCTCGGGCGTCTGGAGGTCCGCGATCAGCGCGAGGCTGTGCTCGGCGAGGCGGGAGGCGGTGTAGCGGTGCACGGGGTTCTTCCGGGGTCGAGGGGAGGACCCGGCCGCGCCCGTGGGGGAACGGGCGCGGCCGGGAGCGGTGTCACTTGAGCAGGGAGGTGACCTGGTCGGCCGTCGACGGGATGGCGTCCGCGGTCTTCTGGCGGCCCGCGGCGATCTCACCGAGGGCGTTGGTCACGTCGTCCTGGATCTTCTGCGAGTTCGCGCCGAGCTGCGGGGCGACGGCGACGTGCTCGAGCGAGTCGAAGACGGCCTGGCGGTTCGCCGGGGCGCCCGCGGTCAGGTACGGCTTGAGCAGGGCGTCATCGCTGATCGCGGGCAGCTCCCAGCCGGCCTTGAGGCGGACGTCCACCATCTCCTTGGAGCTGGAGAGGTACTCGGCCCACTTCTGCGCCGCGGCCTTGTTCTTCGCGTCCTTGGAGACGACGACGGCGTTCGAGAATGTAGCGCTCGCCTTCTGGGTGTCGCCCGGCTCCACCTGCACGTCCCAGCCGAACGGAAGCGTCCCGAGCGTCGAGAACATCCAGATGCCGGTGTGCCACATGGCGAGCTTGCCTGCCTTGAACAGGTTGGTGTCGAAGTCGGCGGTGCCGGCGCCGTCGGCCGCGGTCGGCATCACGGTGCCCGACTTCCCGGCGATCCAGTCCGCGGCCTTCGTGCCCGCCGCGTCGTCGAACGCGGCCTTCTTGCCGTCGGAGCTGAGGAACTCGCCGCCGGCCTGCTGCACGGCCTTGTAGTACTCGTTGTACGAGACCGGCTGGTAGTCGCCCCAGACGCCGGCGGCCTTGTTCGTCAGCTTCTCGGCCGCGGCCTTCTCGTCGGCCCAGGTCCAGTCCTTGGTCGGGTAGGAGACGCCCGCCTTGTCGAAGAGGTCCTTGTTGTAGAACAGCACGACGTTCGAGAACGAGGTGGGCAAGCCGTACTGCTTGCCGTCGGTCTTGTAGGTGTCGAGCACCGAGGTGCGGTACTTCGACGCGTCGACGCCATCGAGCGCGGCGAGAACGCCGTCGGACTGGTAGGTGGCGTAGCTGCCCGCATCCACGTCGAACACGTCGGACTGCGTGCCGGCCGAGAGGTCGGTCTGCAGCTTGGTGAAGTAGTTCGCGTAGTCGGTGGTGGTGACCTTCACCGTGATGTCGGGGTTGGCCTTCTCGAACGCGTCGACGATGGCGGTGAGGTTCTTCTCGTTTCCGCCGTTGGAGATGAAGTTGGAGTACGTGACGGTGGCCTTGCCGCCGTCCGATCCGCCGGAGGACGAGCAGCCGGCCAGGCCGACCGCGGCGAGCGCGGCGACGGCGACGCCGGCGACGAGTGACTTCTTCATGTGAGTGCGATCTCCTTCGATGCAGGGGGTTCTTCGGGTGGGGGTGCGTGTGATGGGGATGGGTCGGTGAGGGATGGGTCGGGCGGCCTACTTGAGGCCGGTGCCCGCGACGCCCTGGACGATGTACTTCTGGGCGAAGACGTAGAGCGCGAACATCGGCAGGATGCTGATGACGGAGCCGGCCATCAGCACGTCCCACTGGGTGGAGTACTGGCCCTGCAGACTGGACAGGGCGACCGGGAGGGTCTGCATGAGCGGGTCGCGCAGGATGATGAGCGGCCAGAGGAAGCTGTTCCAGGTGTTCAGGAAGCCGAACACCGCGAGGGTGGCGAGTGCCGGGCGCACGAGCGGCAGCATGATCTGGAAGAACACCCGGAAGTGTCCCGCCCCGTCCAGCGTCGCCGCCTGGTCGAGCTCGGAGGGCACCGTGCTCATCGCCTGCCGGAGCAGGAAGACACCGAACGCGGAGGCGATGGTCGGCAGGATGGCGCCGGCGTAGGTGTTGACGAGGCCGAGCGACTTCATCTCCACGAACAGCGGAACGATCAGCACCTGGAACGGGATCATCATCGTCGCCAGGTACAGCAGGAAGATCGCGCCGCGGCCGCGGAACGGCAGCCGCGCGAACACGTAGGCGGCCATCGCGCTGGTCACCAGCTGGAACACCGTGCTGATCACCGCGATGATCAGCGAGTTCAGGATCACCTGCGCGAACGGCACGCGCTCGAACAGCTGGATGTATGGGGCGAGCGAGGCGTTGTCCGGGATGAGCTTCGGCGTGGTGGTCAGGCTCGCGCCGGGGCTGATCGAGGTGACGACCGTCCAGACGAACGGGAAGATCATCACCAGCGCGCCGACCACGACGGCGACGTAGAGGAGCGTCTTCGCGACCGGGCTACGCATAGTTCACCCACTTCTTCTGCCCGTAGAACTGCACGAGGGTGACCACGAGGATGACGAGGAACAGCAGCCAGGAGAGCGCGGACGCCATCCCGGCCTGGCCGTAGCGGAAGGTGAGGTCGTAGACCTGCTGCACGACGACCTGGCTGGAGTTGTTGGGGCCGCCCCCTGTCATCACGTACACCTGGTCGAAGACCTGGAAGCCGTTGATGAGCGAGAGCACGATCACGAAGAAGGTCGAGGGGGACAGCATCGGCAGCGTGATGCTGAACAGCCGCCGCCACCATCCGGCGCCGTCGATCTCGGCCGCCTCGTAGAGGTCAGGGTTGATGGTCTGGAGACCCGCGAGCAGGATCACCATGACGAAGCCGAGGTCCTTCCACGCCGATGCCAGGATGATCGACGGCATCGACCAGGCCGGATCCGTCCACCAGCCGGGGCCATCGATCCCGACCAGGCCGAGCAGGTAGTTGACCACCCCGACGCTCGGGTTGAGCAGCCACCGCCAGACCAGCGCGACCACCACCCAGCTTGTGACGACGGGGAGGAAGTAGACGCCGCGCAGGAACGAGCGGCCCTTCAGCTTGGAGTTGAGCGCCAGGGCCAGTGCGAGACCGCCGACGTAGACCAGGGGCAGGTAACCGACGATGTAGTAGATCGTGTGCAGGAACGCCTGCTGCGTCGCCGGGTCCGAGATCAGGTGCGCATAGTTGTCGAAGCCCACCCATTTCATGTCGCCGATCAGGTTCCACTCGTGGAGGCTCGTCCACGCGGCGGAGATCATCGGGCCGATCACGAACGCCAGCAGCGGGATGAGGCTCGGCAGCAGGAAGACCGCGACCGTGGCCGCGTACGCCAGCCTGCGCTTCAGCGGCCGCGTGCGCGCGGGGCGCGTCCCGCCCGGCCGGTTCGAGGCGACCGCATCGGGTCGCACGGCGGAGATGGCCATCAGCGGCCTCCCGCGGTGGACACCAGCCGCTCGCGCACCAGGCGGCCCTGCTCGCCGGCCACGCCGTCCGCGTCGAACGGGGTGGCGAGCACGAGCGCGGCGGCGCCCTGCGCCCAGCGGTCGTCCTGCCAGCTCTCGACCGCGACCGCGACGCCGCGCTTGCCGGGGACGAGCGAGGCGCGCAGCGCCGGCTCGAAGGTCCCCGCCCAGTGCGCCCACGCCTCAACGCCCTCGCCGAGGAGGACGACGAGCTCGGGGTCGAGCACGTTGACCACCCCGGCGAGCGCCCGGCCGAAGACGCGCCCGGCGTCCGCGAACACGCGCTGGGCGCGCTCGTCGCCCGCGTCCGCCGCGGCCCGGAGGTCGTCGATGCCGCCGTCTGCGGCGATCGCACCGGCGGCGCGGCCTGCGGCGACGAGCGCGCCCTGGCCGACGATCGCCTCCAGGCAGCCGTGGTTGCCGCACTGGCAGAGGGGGCCGTCCTCGACGACCGGCACGTGGCCGATGTCGCCTGCGCCGCCGGACCGTCCGCGCAGGATGGAGCCGCCGGCCACGACCCCGGCGCCGACGCCGTTGCCGATGGTGACGACGAGGAAGTCCTCGCAGTCCCTGCCCTGGCCGAAGAGCTTCTCGGCGACGCTGAGGGCGTTGACGTTGTTCTCGACCACGACGGGCAGGTCGAGGGCGCGGCGGAGGGTCGCCCCGAGCGGCACCTGGTTCCAGCGCAGCTGGGTGGAGTCGACGACGCCGACCCCCTGCTCCAGCACCGTGCCGGGCAGGCCGACGCCGACGCCGAGCAGGCGGCTGCCGTCGCCCGCGTCGATGAACGCGCGAAGGCGCTCGACAAGTCCGGATGCCGCGAGCGGCGACACCGCATCGAACGGCTCGGTCGCCGAGCGGATGACGGAGCCGTCGATCCCGACCTCCACGAACGCGATGTGGTCGGGCGCGACCTTCACTCCGATGGAGGACGCCGTGCGCGAGACGAGGCCGAGCATCCGCGCCGGGCGGCCGCCGCCGGAGCTCGAGTGCTCCAGCTCCTCGATGAGGCCGTCGGCGAGCAGGTCGCGGGTCAGCTGGGTGACGAGCGCCGGGGAGACGCCGAGACGCCGCGCGAGCTCGGCCCGGGATGCGGGTCCCTGTGCACCGAGGTGCGCCAGGAGGGCCGTGCGGTTCACGTCGGTGCGTGACGGGGATGTGGGCGCCATCGCCTCCCTTTCTTCAGAACTAAATAAACCATAGAACATAGTCCTGAACAAACACAAGGCGCCTCCCGTGACATGATCGGGACCGTGACCGCACCCACGATGCTGCTCGATTCCGCTTCGCTGTACTTCCGGGCGTTCTACGGGGTGCCCGACACGGTCCGGTCGCCGGACGGAACGCCGGTGAACGCGGTCCGCGGCCTCCTCGACATCATCGCCAAGCTGGTGACCGAGTACGGCCCCGAGGCCATCGTCGCCTGCTGGGACGACGACTGGCGGCCGCGCTGGCGCGTCGACCTCATCCCCAGCTACAAGGCACACCGCGTCGCGCGCGAGGTGCCGGGCGGGGTCGACGTCGAGGAGGTGCCCGAGGCGCTGGTCGCCCAGGTCCCCGTTATCCGCGAGGTGCTGGGCGCGCTCGGCATCGTCATCCAGGGCGCGCCGCTCGCGGAGGCGGACGACGTGATCGGGACGCTCGCCACCCGGACGCCCGGTCCGGTGGACGTGGTCACGGGCGACCGTGACCTGTTCCAGCTGGTCGACGACGCCAACGGCGTGCGGGTGATCTACACCGCGCGCGGGATGAGCAACCTCGAGGTGCTGACCGACGAGACGGTGACGGCGAAGTACGGCATCCGCCCCGACCAGTACGCGGACTTCGCCGTGATGCGCGGCGACAGCTCGGACGGCCTGCCCGGCGTCGCGGGCGTCGGCGAGAAGACCGCGGCGACCCTCCTGGCCGAGCACGGCGACCTCGTCGGCATCCAGGCTGCCGCCGCCGACCCGGCCTCGGCGATGCGCCCGGCGCTCCGGCAGAAGTTCGAGGCGGCGCTCGACTACCTCGCCGTCGCGCCGAAGGTCGTCGAGGTCGTGCGCGACCTCGACCTGCCCGAGGTGGATGCGCGGATCCGTCCGCCCGCGGACCGCGCCGCGCTCGACGCGCTCTCGGAGCGCTGGAACCTGGGCGGCTCGCTCGAGCGGGTGCTCACCGCGCTGGAGAAGGCCGCGAGCTGAGCCGGTCCCGCCGCTCGGACGCCGGCCGCCGGTCTCAGTCCGCCCCGCCCTCCCAGCGCCACAGCTCGCGCTGCGCGAGCAGGGCGAGCTCGCGGAGCACATCCAGGTCCGTCTCGGACTCGGCGGCGTCGCGTGCCCGGCGCCCGAAGACGCACAGCGCCCCGATGCGCGTGCCGTCGGGGGCCTCCACCGGGTAGCCGGCGTAGAACCGCAGGTTGGCCGGGCCGGTGACGAGGTCGCTCGCGGCGAACCGCTCGTCGTGCTCCGCGTCCGGCACCACCATCCCGTCGGCCGAACGGATCGTGTGGATGCACGCCGACTGCTCGATCGGGATCTCCACGAGCGTCGCCCCGACGGCCGCGAGCGGCCACTCGCGCCGGTCGTCCAGCACCGTGAACATGGCGACCTCGGTGCCGAGGGTCCGCCGCGCGGTGCCGACCAGCCCCTCCAGCCGCGCGGTTCGGTCGGTGGGCTCCGCACCCGGGCCCGGCAGCCCCAGGCGTTCGATCGCCTGCACCCGATCCTCCGGACCGCTCAGGTGCGCGGGGGCGGCGGGGCGGCCATGAACCGCGGGGGCGACCGCGTCCGCGATGAGCCTTGCCCAGAACAGGTAGTCCGCCGGGCTCCGATGCCGGCCCGCCTCCGGTGCGGGCGGGGCGGGCATCGGCAGGAAGACGGCGCCCGTGGCGCGGCAGGCGGCACGGGCCGCCTCGTTCAGCCGCTCCGCGTGCCGTTCCGCCTCGTCGCCGTCGGGGGTGTCGTACGGCCGGATGGACCGGATCGGCTGCGCCCCCAGCCAGACGACGGCGCGCTCACCGCCGTGCGCCATCCGCAGCACGGCCTCGACGTGGCGCGCCCAGCGGACCGGATCCACCATCCGCAGGGCGTCCGCGACCGCGGCGCTGAGGACGATCGCGTCGTAGCGCTCCAGGTCGGCGCCGGCGAGGGCCTTCCGCAGCCAGCGCACACCGCCGGAGGGATGCGGGAGCACGTCGACGACGGCACCGCGGCCGGTCGTCGCCGCCAGCGCCCGGGCGAGCGCTCCGGGAAGCGCGAGATCGTGGCTGCCGACGCCCCAGCCGGCAACGGGGCCGGACCCCGCGACGAGCACGCGCATGCTCCGGCGGCCGCCGACGAACACCTGGGGAGCGTCCGTGGGCCGGACGAGAGAGCCACGGGCGGACACCATCCGCAGCAGCCGCCCGCGCGCGACGAGCCGCCGCAGCGCGCCGGGGGTGTGCTCTTCCACTCGTCCGACGTTACCCGCCCCGGTGCGGCCCGGAAGCCGAGCCGAGCGTTCATCCGGAGGCGCGGCGCGACACGCCGTCGGAACGTCCGGTGTTCCGGAGATCCGGGCGGCCTGCACCCGAATCTCCGGACGCTCACGCGTCGCCGGGACCGGCCTCCAGATCCATGGTGGCGGCGACGGCGCCCGGCTCTGCGGACGCCTCCCCCGCCGCCCGCAGCCGCCGCACAGGGACGAGAGCGGCGAGCGCCGCGGCCACGAGACCGACGACGAGCAGGGCGACACCCGTGCCGGCCGCATCGATCGCGGCGCCCGCGACCGCCGAGGCGAGAGCGGCGCCGAGGTTGACGGCGGTGTTGATCCACGTGGACGCCTCCGTGCGCGCTTCGGGCGCGACGACGGTGTCCGCGACCAGATAGCCGGTGATGAGCGACGGCGCGAGGAACGCGCCGAGCACGACCAGGCCGGCCGCGAACAGCGGCAGGGAGCCGAGCGCGGAGACCACGACGGCGGTGGCCCCGATGCCGAGGCACAGCACGAGCAGCCGGACGCCGAGCGAGACGCGCCAGCGCAGCTGTCCATAGACGAGCCCGCCCGCCGCGCTGCCCGCGGCGAAGGCGGCGAGCAGCCAGCCCGCGGCGGGCACCGCATCCTGCTCGGCGGCGAGAGCGGGTGCGCCGATCTCGACGACGCCGAGCACCGCGCCGACGCCGGTGAGCACGATGAGGACGCGCAGGAAGCCGGGCACGCGGAGGGGGCGCGCGCGCTCACCGCCCGCGACGACCGGGGAACCGGAGAGCGCGGAGGAGGCGCGGCTCGTCACCAGCCCGAGCGTCCCGACCAGCACGACGCCAGCGGTGACGAACAGCCCCACGCTCGGAGAGGAGGCGACGATGATCGCGGTGACGAGCACGGGCCCGGCGACGAACAGCAGTTCCTCCGCGACCGCGTCCAGGCTGAACGCCTTCTCTCGCTCGGCCCCGGCCGGCGTGAGCGAGCTCCAGACCATGCGCATCGCCGCTCCGAGCGGTGGGGCGGAGACGCCGACGACCAGGGCGAGGCCGAGGAACCAGGCCGCCGAGGAGCCGGGAACGGCGGCGATGACGCCCATCCCGGCGAAGCCCGCGGCGTGCACGATGGCGAGCGCCCCGAGCGCGCGCGGCTGACCCCAGCGGTCGACGGCGCGGGCGCGCCAGGGGGCGGCGATGACGTTGGCGATGCCGAACACGGCGGACGCGAGCCCGGCGACGGCGAACGACCGGGTGCTCTCCTGGACGGCGAGCAGCACGGCCAGGCCGGCCATCGCGAGCGCCGAGCGGCCGACCAGGGCGGGGAGGAAGGCGCGCAGGGCGCCGGGGATGCGAAGGGATGCGATCACGGGATGCTCCGGAGGAAGTGTCTGACGGTGGAAGTCCGTGGGGTCTGCGAAGCGACCCTCGACGGCGGGAGACCTGCGCAGGTGGGACGCAGGACCGTCAGATGAACATCACGATGTGAAGCACGCCGAAAGGATAGCAAACGTCCCCGGCGCCCGGTTCGCTACGGCAGGATGTGGCCCGCCGCCGTGAACAGCCCGTACCACTCCTCGCGCGTCAGCCGCACATCCGACCCGGCCGCCGCGTCGCTCACGCGTCCCGGGTTCGTCGTGCCGAGCACCACCTGCATCTGCGCCGGGTGGCGCGTGATCCACGCCACGGCGATGCCGGTCGGCGTCACGCCGTACTTCTCGGCCAGTTCGTCGATGGCGTCGTTCAGCTCGGCGTACTGCTCACGGTCACCGAGGAACACGCCATCGAAGAAGCCCTTCTGGAACGGCGACCAGGCCTGCAGCGTGATGTCGTTCAGCCGGGCGTGGTCGAGGATGCCGTTGTCGCGTGAGAGGGACTGGTCCAGCCCCGCCATGTTCGCCGCGACGCCCTGCGCGACGAGCGGCGCGTGGGTGATGCTCAGCTGCACCTGGTTGACCACCAGCGGCTGCTTCACCCAGCGCTTCAGCAGTTCGATCTGGCCGGGGGTGTGGTTGGAGACACCGAACGCCCGCACCTTGCCTGCGGCCTGCAGCTCGTCGAAGGCTGCGGCGACCTCCTCCGGCTCGACCAGGGTGTCCGGGCGGTGCAGCAGCAGGATGTCCAGGTAGTCGGTGCGCAGGGCCGCGAGCGACTCGTCCACCGTCGTGAGGATGTGCTCGCGCGAGAAGTCGAAGAAGCCGTCGCGGATGCCGACCTTCGACTGGATGATCACCTGGTCGCGCTCCGCCGCCGGGATCGCGCCGGCCTCGCCGAAGCGGCGCTCGGCGCCGTGCCTCTCGTCGCCGTAGATGTCCGCGTGGTCGAACATGGTGATGCCGTTGTCGCGCGCCGTGCGAACGAGGGTGCGGATCTGCTCGTCGTCGAGCGGGCTGATCCGCATCAGGCCGAGGATGATGTCGGAGGCGTCGATGCCGGTGCCGGGGAGGGTGAAGGTCTTCATGCCTCCATCCAACACCGCCCGGCTACTCTCGGAAGGTGGCTGACACGGAGGACGAGCGCGCCGTCGCCGGCGTGCGGGCGGCACTCGCCGACGCGGCGCAGGCGCTGACGGCCGCCGGGGCGCGCGACGAAGCGCTCGCGGAGTACGTCCCGGCCCGGCGCACGCTGCTCATCCCGCGGGACCCGGTGCTCCGCCCGGCGGGGCGGGTGTGGCGCCTCGGCGTCCTGCTGCTGGATGCGCGGGGCGGCCTGCGCGCGACCGGGCGGCTCGTGCGCGCGACGCCTCCCGGGCGCACCCAGTACATCTCGGTGTCCGCCGAGACCCGGCGCGCCTACCGTGCCGCCGCGGAGCGCGGGCACTTCCGCGACGGGGAGACGGTGAACTTCGATGCTCCGCCCATCGAGCTGACGGTGGATGCGCTGAGCGCGTCCGACGGGCCGGTGCTGCTGCGCGACGGGCGCGCACTGGTGCGCTGGAGCGCCGCCGCGCAGCAGCCGGTGGACTTCCACGCCTACCTGGCGGAGCGCGTCGAACTGCTCGCGGACCCGCCGGAAGGCGCCTGACGACGCGTGAGGATCAGGCCTCGGTCGGGGTGGTGTCGCCGTTCTTGCCGGTGACCTCGTCCAGCTTGTCGGACGCCTTGCCGACCACCTCGCTGACCTTGTCGCCGAGCTTGTCGGAGGCCTTGCCCGCGAAGTCGCGGACCTCGCCCTTCACCTGCTGCACGGGGTCGGAGCCGGAGAAGCCCTCCCACTTGCGGCGCATGTTCTCGTAGGCGCCGCGTCCGGCCTTCGATCCGATCACGAAGCCGACACCGACGCCGGCGAGAAAGATGATGATCTTCATGGCGTGCAGGGTACGCGCGCCCGGCGGGACGCGACAGGGGCAGAATGTCGTGCGTGACGCAGTCGTCGAGCATCCCGGTCTTCGAGGCCGCGGTGGCCGCGTGGGCCGGCGGGTCCGGACCGGTCGCACCGCCGGCCGAGCTCGTCGCGGCCGTCCTCGTGGAGGGCGCCAGCGACCGCGCGGCCGTGCTGGCCGCAGCCCGCGTGCTCGACCGCGACCTCGCGGCCGAGGGGGTCGCCGTGCTGCCGATGGGCGGCGCGATGAGCGTCAGGCGCTACGTCGCGCTGCTCGGCGCCTCCCGGCCCGGCCTCCGCCTCCGCGGCCTCTGCGACGCCGGCGAGGTGCGCTTCTTCGAGCGCGCGGGCCTCGGCGCGGACGCGATCGCGGTGTGCCGTCCCGACCTGGAGGGCGAGCTCATCCACGCGCTCGGCGAGCGCCGGGTGGAGGAGCTGCTCGACGACGAGGGCGATCTGCGGCTGTTCCGGATGTTCCAGCAGCAGCCTGCGCAGCGCGGCCGCGCGACGGCCCAGCAGCTGCACCGCTTCCTCGGCACGACGTCCGGCCGCAAGGAGCAGTACGGTCGGGTGCTCACCGCGGCACTGACCGCAGACGCCCTCCCGGCGCCGCTGCGCGCCGCCGCCTCCTCGCGGTGATCCGCGGAGGTGACGCGACACGCCGCGCCGACGGGACACCCCTATGCTTGGCGGCATGACGTCCCCCGAGCTGCTGGACCGCCTGGCGGCGATCTTCGCCGAGCGCGACCGCGCGCACATGCGCCCGACGATCGACGCGTTCCTCGCGGTGCTCGCGGAGCATCCCGACGACCCGCACGTGCTGTACGAGGTCGGCGGGTCGTACGACACCGCCGGCGAGGAGGAGACCGCGGCCGGGTACTACGAGCGCGCGCTCGCGGCGGGGCTGGACGGGGACGCCCTGCGCCGCTGCCTGCTGCAGTACGGCAGCACCCTGCGCAACCTCGACCGCTTCGACGAGTCCCTCGCCGTTCTCGAGCGCGCCCGTGAGCGCTTCCCCGAGTCGCCGTCCCTGCGCGTCTGGCACGCCCTCTCGCTGCACGCCGCCGGCCGCAGCGACGCGGCCGTCGCCGAGCTGATGGACCTGGTGGCCGACGAGGTTCGGACGCCCGACCTGCTCCGCTACGAGGCGGGGCTGCGCGGCAACGCCGAGTACCTGCGCGAGCTCGACGCGCGGTGACGCCTGGCCGGCGCGGGCCCGTCCTGCGTCAGGCCGGGGCCAGCAGCGCCGCGACGACGAGCAGCACCGGCACGGCGAACAGGGTGGTGAGCAGAACGATGTCGCGGGCGACCGGCATCCCGCGCTCGTAGCGCGCGGCGAAGTTGTAGACGTTCTGCGCCGTCGGCAGCGCCGCGAGCGCGACGGCGGCGAACAGCGCGTGGCCGTCCAGACCGAACGCGAACCGGGCGACCAGGAACGCGACCACCGGCATCAGCACCGACTTCAGCGCGACGGCGGTGACGATCTCGATACGGCCGTGCCCCGCCTGGAGCGGGCGCGAGCCGTGCAGCGACATCCCGAACGCCATCAGCACCAGCGGGACGGCCGCGCCGCCGAGCAGCTCGAACGGCTGGAAGACGGCGTCAGGGATCCGCCAGCCCGTCGCGTCCACGACGATGCCCAGCACCGAGGCGATGATCATCGGGTTCCGCACCGGCTGGGTGAGGATGGAGCGCACCGAGACGCTGCCGCGGCTCGTCGCATCCAGGACCGTGAGCGCGATCGGGGCGAACACGATCAGCTGCAGCAGCAGCACCGGGGCGACGAAGGATGCGCTGCCGAGCACGTAGACCGCGACAGGGAGGCCGATGTTGTTGGCGTTCACGTAGCCGGACCCGAGCGCACCGATGGTCGTCTCGGGCGCCGGCCGCCGGAAGAACAGCCGGGACAGCGTGACGTACGCGCCTCCGGCCACGATCGCCGCGACGGCGGCGACGACCAGCTGCGTCGAGAAGACGACCTTCAGGTCGGCGTGGGCGAGCGTGACGAACAGCAGCGCCGGGTTGGTGACGAAGAACGCGATCCTGTTGAGCACGAAGGGGGCGGCGGGCCCGCCGACGCCGAACCGTCCTGCGAGGTAGCCGACGAGGATGACGAAGGCGATGATCGCGAATCCGGTCAGCACCCCGCCCATCGCTCCAGCCTATTGGCGGGGCGACGAGCGGTCGCGACACGCCGCGGCGGGGTCGTCGAGGCGGCGCGTCGCGACCGCTCGACGCCCGGGAAGTCAGGGGCGGGTGAAGCGGCGGACGGGGCGGCGGGACGCGAAGCCGAGGCGGCGGTAGATACCGGCGCCGTCGGGGGACGCGGTGAGCAGGGCGGTCGACGCCCCCGCCGCCACGCCCGCGGCGAGCACCGCGGCGGTCAGGGCCGTCCCGATCCCCCGGCCGCGGTGATCCGCGTCGGTCACGACGTGCTCGACGGCCACCGCGTCGCCCGCGGTCACCGCGGCGGCGCAGCCGACGGCACGCCCACTGGTCTCGGCCAGCAGGTACGTCGCGGTCGGCGCTTCGGCGAGCGCGGCGACCACCGCGGGATCCGGGTCGGAGCCGAGCCACACCGTCGCCCACGCGCGCAGGTCCGCTGTCGTCGTCGCCGGCCGGATGCGCACACCGGCCACGGCGGCCGGCTCGACGGCGACCTCGACGGGCGCCGGCAGCTCGCGGGTCATCAGCGGCTCCTCCTCGACGAAGGCGAAGCCGCGCGCGAGCAGCTCGCGCTCGATGTCGTAGCGCTCGTGCCCCGGCCAGGAGTGCCAGAGCGCCGGCACCCCGACGACGGCGGCCTCCGCCTCCGGGAGGCGCGACGCCTCCGCCCGGAGCACGCCGTTCAGCTCGTCCGCCGGCGCGCCGGTGGCGAACCAGGCCAGACCGTCACCGGCGTGGCTGCGCCGTGCTCGGACGACGTGGGTGCGGACGAAGGACTCGATCGCATCCTCGCCGCTCACGCCGGGAGCGCCAGCGACCGGACCAGCTCCTCGACCCGCCCGCGGACGTCGTCGCGGATGCGGCGGACGGTCGCGATGTCCTTCCCGGCCGGGTCCTCGAGCTCCCAGTCCTCGTAGCGCTTGCCGGGGAAGATCGGGCAGGCGTCGCCGCAGCCCATCGTGATGACCACGTCGGACTCGCGCACCTGCTCGGTCTCGAGGATGGACGGCACCTCCGCAGAGATGTCGATGCCCTCCTCTGCCATGGCCGCCACCGCGACGGGGTTGAGAGCGGAGCCCGGCTCGGAGCCACCGGAGAGCACGCGCACCTTCTCGCCCGCGATGCTGCGCAGATACCCCGCGGCCATCTGCGAGCGGCCGGCGTTGTGGACGCAGACGAAGAGGACGGTGGGGATCGGCATCGTGAGCTCCAGGACTGGGGAAGGAGAAAGAGGGTGCGGGTGGGGCCGCCGCCCGGACGGACGACGGCCCCCGGTGCTCAGCAGCAGTCGGGCGGGCAGGACCCGTCCGGCAGCGGCTGGCACTCTGCGGTGTCGCAGCATCCGGTCATAGTCAACCTCCTTCATCGACGGTTGTCGATACGTTCGTCAGCTTCCCCTTAAACATTGACGGTTGTCAATATATGGAACACAATCGGTGCATGGCCACACTCGAGCTGCTGCCGCTCCGCGACCTCCAGGCGTGCTGCGCGCCCATCACCCGGGACGTGATCGGCGAGGAGAACGCCGCGTCGCTTGCGCACACGCTCAAGGCGCTCGCCGATCCGGCCCGGCTGCGGCTGCTGTCGATGATCGCCGCCCACGAGGACGGCGAGGCCTGCGTCTGCGACCTCACCGAGCCGCTCGGGCTTTCGCAGCCGACCGTCTCCCACCACCTGCGGGTGCTCACCGAGGCGGGATTCCTGACCCGGTCGAAGCGCGGCACCTGGGCCTACTACCGCGTCGCTCCCGGCGCTCTGAACGCGGTCACCTCGTTCTTCGCCACCGTCTGACGCCCGTCTGAGCCCGCTCGGGGCCGCCCGGGGGCGCCCGGACCGGCGCGTACGATTGGCCGGTGCACCAGACCCGCAAGCTCCCCGTCCTCGTGCTCGCCGGCATGGTCGTCGGCTCGATGGTCGGGGCAGGCGTGTTCTCGCTGCCGGGGACGTTCGCGGGCGCGACGGGCGTCGTGGGGGCGGTGGTGGCGTGGACGCTCGCCGGCGCGGGGATGCTCGCCCTCGTCTTCGTGTTCCAGCGGCTGGCGGTGCGACGGCCGGAGCTCGACTCCGGCATCTACGCCTACGCCAAGGCCGGCTTCGGCGACTACGTCGGGTTCTTCTCCGCGTTCGGCTACTGGGCGAGCGGATGCGCGGGCAACGTCACCTACCTCGTTCTGATCGGCTCGACGCTCGGCGCCCTGTTCCCCGCCTTCGGCAGCGGCAACACCATCGTCGCGGTCGCAGTCTCGAGCATCCTGGTGTGGGGCTTCCACGTGCTCATCCGCCGCGGGGTGCCGCAGGCCGCGTTCATCAACACGATCGTCGCGGTCGCGAAGGTTCTCCCGCTGCTCGTCTTCCTGGTGGTCGTCGCCACCGTCGGGTTCTCGTGGGGCACCTTCTCCCGCAACCTGTGGGGCGGTGGCGCGCCCGACCTCGGCTCGCTCGGCGGCCAGATCCAGCAGACGCTGCTGCTGACCGTCTTCGTCTTCCTCGGCGTCGAGGGGGCGTCCGTGTACTCGCGCTACGCGAAGTCGCGGCGAGATGTCGGCCGCGCGACCCTGCTCGGCTTCCTCAGCGTGCTGTGCCTGTTCGCGGCGATCACGATCCTGTCCTACGGGGTCGCCCCGCGTGCGGCGATCGGCGGGATGCGCGAGCCGTCGGTGGCCAGCGTGCTCGAGGCCGTCGTCGGGCCGTGGGGCTACGCGTTCATCAGCGTCGGGCTGGTGGTGTCCGTGCTCGGCGCGTACCTGTCGTGGACGCTCATGGCGTCCGAGGTCCTCTTCGCCGCGGCGCGGAACGAGGACGCGCCCCGGTTCCTCGCCCGGACCAGCGCGCGCGGCGTGCCGGCGTCCTCCATCCTGCTCACCAGCCTGCTCGTGCAGGCGCTGCTGATCGTCACGCTCTTCGCGACCGACGCGTTCCGGTTCGCGGTGAGCCTGTGCAGCTCGCTCGCCCTCATCCCGTACGTGCTGACCGCCGGCTACGCCCTCAAGCTGGAGACGCCGGCGGGCGACGACCCGGACGGCCGCAGCGGCCGGGGCCTCACGGCGGCGGTCCTCGCGACCGTCTACACGCTCTTCCTGGTGGTGGCCGCTGGCCCGCAGTACCTCCTGATGACGTTCATCATCTACGCCCCCGGCACCGTGCTGTTCGCGCTCGCCCGGCGCGAGCGCGGGCTGCGCGTCTTCCGGCCGTTCGAGGCGGCGCTCTGCGCGCTGGCCGTCTTGCTCGCCGTCGCGGCCGTGATCGCCCTCGCCACCGGTCTCGTACGGATCTGAGGATGGACCGCCGTCAGCCGAGCACCTTGGCGCGGCCGGCAAGCAGGCCGAAGCAGATCAGGACGAGCTGGACGCCGATCAGCACGAGCAGCGGACCCGTCCACGAACCGGTCGCGTCGTGCAGCGCGCCCACCGCGATCGGACCGGCCGCGGCGACGAGATAGCCGACCGACTGGGCCATGCCGGAGAGCGCAGCCGCCTGCGCGTGGTGCGTTGTGCGCAGACCGAAGAACGAGAGCGCGAGCACGATGCTCGCGCCACCCGCGACCCCGGCGATGCTGTCCCACACCCCGGAGAGCCCGGGAGCGAAGAGGACGCCGAGCACGGCGACCACGATGAGGGATGGCGCGGCCGCGGCGAGCAGCCGCTGGTCGCGGAAGCGCGGGATGAGGAACGAGCAGGCGATGCTGCCGACGATGCCGAAGCCGTTCAGGAACAGCTGGTGCCATCCCGCCGCCTCCTGGCTGATGCCCGACGCGGTCTCGATCGACGGCAGCCAGGTGATGAACACATAGAAGCCCACCGACTGCAGGCCCATGAACGCGGTCACCTGCCAGCCCAGCGCCGAGCGCCACGGCGAGCGCAGCGACCGTGCGGCGACGGCGCCGGTGGCCAGGCTCACGTCGTCCTGCCCTTCCGGCACGACGGTGCGCCTGCGCAGCTGCGGCGCGAGCACCGCAAGCGCGATGAGCGCGAGCACGGCCCACATCCCGAGCGGCAGCCGCCAGCCGACCGCCGAGAGCCCCGCCACGGGGACGGCGATGCCGGCCGCGAGCGCGGCGAACGCCGCTTGCACCACGGAGTACGCACCGGTGATCTGCCCGATCCGCGTCGGGAAGTCGCGCTTGACCAGGGCGGGGAGGATGACGTTGAGCACCGCGATCGCGACACCGATCAGCGCCGTCCCTCCCCACAGCGCCGCGATCGCCGGGAGGGAACGGAGGACGAGTCCCACCGCGAGGACCGCGAGCGCGAGCGCCAGCGACCGCTCCAGCCCGAGGGCGCGCGCCAGGCGCGGCGCGAACGGCGAGACGACCGCGAAGGCGAGCAGCGGCAGGCTGACGAGCGCCGATGCCGCCACCGAGCTGAGGCCGAGGTCGTCCCGGATCTCCGCCAGCACCGGGCCGACGGTGGTGATGCCGGCGCGCAGGTTGCCGGCGACGAGGAGCAGCCCAGCGACGATCAGGACGGGGCTGAGGACGGGGACGGCGGCGCGGGCGCGCTCACCGACGCTCACCGGTCGCCCTCCGGCCCGGCGATCGCGATGCCGAGACGGTCGTTGATCAGCAGCACCATGTGCTCGGCCGCGGCCACGGCGGCCTCCTGGTCGCCCGCGGCGACCGCGTCGACGATCGGGCCGTGTGCCTCGTCGATGTCGGTGGCCTCGGGCTGCCCGTCCGGTGAGGTCGCGACGTGGTCGTGCAGCACCTCCAGGGCACGCTCGTTGCCGCCGACGCCTCTGTACAGCTCGGCGAGCAGCGCGTTCCCCGCGGCGTCGAGGAGCGCCTGGTGGAACGCGACATCCGCCTCGTCGTAGCCGGGGCGCCCGATGAGCCGCGTCCGCTCGGCCAGCGCCTTCCGCAGGCGCTCCAGCTGCTCGGGCGTCCGGCGCAGCGCGGCGAGGCGCGCGCCTTCGCGCTCCAGCAGCATCCGCACCTCGGCGACGTCGGCGTCGCGCTCCTGGCCGATCCGGCGGGCCAGCGTCGGGGCGACGTCGTTCGTCGCGCGGACGAACGTCCCGTAGCCCGCCCGGGCGCCGAGCAGCCCCGCGTGGACGAGCGACCGCAGCGCCTCCCGCACACTGTTGCGGCTCACCTCGAGCTGGCGGGCGAGCTCCGTCTCCCCTGGCAGCAGCGAGCCGACGGGGAACTCGCCGGCGGCGATGCGGCGGCGCAGCTGGTCGGCCACCTGTTCGGGCAGGGTCACGTGGGGGGAGATCGGGTCCATCGCTCCACCGTATGCGACAGCCGAGCTAAATGTCCAACATTTGGCTCAACTCGCTCATCCCGCGCCGCGCGCGACGCGGAGCAGCTCCCGTAGCACGGCGGGCAGGTCGGTGTCCGGCCGCCGCACCGCGCGAAGCTCGCGCACGATCCGCAGGTCGGTCACGGGCACGCGCACCAGCCGCCCGGCATCCAGATCGTCGCGGACCGTGAGGATGCTGAGGACCGCAGGGGCGAGGCCGGAGGCGACCGCGGTGCGGATCCCGGCCGACGTCGGCAGCTCCGCCGCGGGCCGCGCCGGCGCGAGGCCCGCATCCCGCAGCGCCCGCTCCGCGGCCAGGCGGGTGCCGGAGCCGCTCTCGCGCGCGACGAGCGGTGTCGCGGCCAGCTCGGCCGCCGTGACGCCGCGGCGGCGCGTCCAGGGATGGCCGGGAGCCGCGACCACGATCAGCTCGTCCCACGCGATGCGACGGGCGCGGAGGCCGGGCGTCGGCCCCGGTGTCTCGACGAAGCCGAGCGGATGCACGCCGTCGGCGACCAGCCGAAGCACCGCCGCGCTGTTCACCGCCTCGACCGCCACCCTGGCATCCGGAGAGGCGGCGCGCAGCCGGGTCAGCCAGCGCGGCAGCAGGTACTCGGAGACGGTCAGGCTGGCCGCGACCGAGGCGTCCTCGGGCGCACGGCCGCGCAGCGCCGTCGCCCCGTCGGCCAGGCGCTGTGCGGCCGCGAGGACGTCGGCGGCCCAGCCCGCGACGACCTCGCCGTTGGCCGTGAGCCGTGTCCCCGACGGCGAGCGGTCGAGCAGCGGAACGCCCAGGGTCTGCTCGAGCTGCCGCGTCCGGGCGGAGACCGCCTGCTGCGTCACGCCGAGCTCGGCGCCCGCGGCCGACAGCGACCCGCGCTCGGCGACGGCGCACAGCATCCCGAGCGCGACAAGGTCGATGCCGGCAAGGCGGGATCCAAGCGGAGGTTGGGACATCACGGGCCGAGGATACCGGCCGCGCCTCAGCTCCTGCGGGCGCCGTCCGAGCCGCGGGTCACCCGCACCGCCACGGTGACCAGCAGGATGAGCGCGGCCGCCGCGATGGCGGTCACCGCCACCGTCGGGCTCTGCAGCGCGCCCGTCAGTCGTGCGACGCCGATCCAGGCGAGCCCCCAGGCGGAGGCGAGCGACGGCGCGAAGCGGCCGCCGTCCCACACCGCGAGCGCGCAGCCGATGATCGCGACCACCACGATGACCGCCATCCCCCACACGTGCGGACTGATCCCGAGACGGCCGACGTCCGCGGCCACCAGCGCCGCGGCCACGTTCGCCACAGTGGCGACCATCACCCAGCCGAGGTACAGGCCGGCCGTGCCGTCGAGCAGCACCGCGTCGGCGGTCGTCCCGGCGGGATCCCGCCGCAGCCGCACGAAGGTGACGATGAGCACCACGAGCAGAGCCGCGATGACCCCGACGCTCACCGCGAGCAGGCCGGCCTGCACCGAGAGGATCCACGCGGCGTTGAGCAGCAGCGAGGCGAGCATCCAGTAGCCGATCGCGCGCTGCCGCGGGCGCGCCGCCTGCGACGGCAGCGCCTGCCAGATCGCGTACGCGACGAGACCAAGGTAGATGACGGACCAGATCGAGAAGGCGGGGCCGGCCGGCGAGACCAGCGTCGCGTCCGGGCCGAGGGCGCCGCCGGCGACCTTCGGGATGGGCGTGCCGCCCACGAGGCCCGACCCGACGACAGCGCCGGCCAGCGCCACCACGGTGCCCGCGATCACGAGGGTCTGGCGCACACGGTCGGCCGCGGTCGGATGGCTCACTCCCAGCGGGAGTCGTCGGGCCAGCGTGCTCATGCCGTGAACGGTAGACCCGAATCCCGCTCAGGATAAGTGACGTGATCCCTCAGCGCGGGCGCTCGGCGCGCACGAGGGTCGCTCCCCGCTCGTCATCGGACTCGACCCGCACCGCCATGCCGGCCGCGGCGAACAGCGCGGCGCTCACCGGCGCCTGCTCCTCGCTCGCCTCGATGAGGAGCACGCCACCCGGAGCCAGCCAGTGCGCGGCTTCGGCGGCGACCCGGCGGTGGATGTCCAGGCCGTCCGCGCCGCCGTCGAGCGCCACCGCCGGCTCGTGCAGGCGCGCCTCCGGCGGCATCAGCGCGATCGCCTCGGTCGGGACGTACGGGGCGTTCACGGCGATCACGCCGAGTCTCCCGCGGAGCGCGGCGGGCAGCGGGTCGAACAGGTCGCCCTGGAAAACCCCGGCCCCGGGGAGGTTGATCGCGGCACAGCGGACGGCGACCGGCTCGATGTCCGCCGCGTACAGCTCGGCGCCCGGCACCCGGGCGGCCACGACCGCGCCGATCGCGCCCGCCCCGCAGCACAGGTCGAGCACCGGCATCCCCGGTTCCGCGAGGGCCGCGGCGTGTTCGGCGAGCATCGCCGTGCGCTGCCGCGGGACGAACACACCCGGTTCGACGTGGATGCGCAGCCCGCAGAACTCGGCGAACCCGAGCAGCGGCTCCAGCGGTTCGCCCGCGACGCGGCGCGCGACGAGCGCATCCAGCTCCTCCGGCGTCTCCGCCGCCTCCGCGAGCAGACGGGCCTCGTCCTCCGCGAACACGCAGCCGGCGGCGCGCAGCCGCGCCACGATGGCGGCGTCGGGGTTTTCGGTCACCCCGCCATGCTAGAGACGATCCGGGATCAATACGGAGCAGCCCGCAGCTGCCGGGCGAGGTGGGCGGCGTTGGCGGCGGCGGTCGCTGTCGAGCTCGCGACCGCCTCCGGCGTCTCATCGAGGTCCTTGTAGTCGACGGTCTGCATCGCCTCGCCGTTCCAATAGGTCGCTCCCTGCGCGGGGATGCTGAAGCCCACGTCATTGAGGCTCTGGAAGACGTCGGCGATGATCGCGTGCGCGCCGTCCTCGTTCCCCACGACGCCGACGAGTGCGACACGTCCGGTCACCACAGGCCGGCCCTGGTCGTCGGTCTCGGAGAGCTCGGCGTCGAGGCGCTCGAGCGCGCGCTGCGCGACGGAGGAGTGGTGCCCCATCCACGTCGGCGTCACGAACACGAGGATGTCGGAGGCGACGACCTGCTCGCGGATCCGCGGCCAGGCGTCCCCCTCGCCCTCGTCGAGCTCGACGCCCGGCTTGATGTCGAAGTCCGCCACCCGCAGCGCTGTTCCGGTGACGTCGTGCTTCGAGAGCTCGTCGAGGATCTGCTTCGCGAGGAGCTGACTGCTCGACTCTGCGGGCGACGGTTTGAGCGAGCAGACGAGGGCGAGCGCGGTCAGCGGACGGTTCTGGTCTGTCATGGCGCGAACTCAACACGCCGATCCCGCAGGATGCAACCCCCGGGGCCACACCTTGAAATTGCCCCGATCTGCTCGTACGAATGGAGGCATGAAGCGCATCCATTACGCGAGCGGGGCAGTCCTCACCGGCGACGCGATCGCCGAGGTTCTCGTCCAATACGCGGCTGCGCTGGCGGCGAGCAACTCGGCCGCAGAGGTGCACGCACCCGTGAGACTCGAGACGGGCGAGGAGGGCGAGGCCGTCATGCTGCTCGGTCCCGCCAGCCAGATCCTCGCCGAGCAGGAGACGAGCACCCAGACCGAGCTGACGAACTCGGAGTTCGTCAGCGAACTGGAAGAGCGGATCGCGGCGCTCGGCCCCATGAAGGCCGGATACGTCCGCAACGGCACCGAGGAGATCGACGACGTCGACCCCGATCTGCTCTAGACGACTCACAGGGTTTTCGATACATCGCTGCACTGGCGCATCGGATGATGCCGCGTACTATCGGGCAGGAGTAACGAAGACCGGGAGAGGACATGCAGGTGTTCCACGTTTACATCGACGAACTGCGGTTCACGTTCGTCGACCGTGCCCCGGTCGAGGAACTGAAGCACCGGGTCATAGAGGCCAGCAGGAACGACGGCGATTTCGTCGCCATCACCCATTCCAGCCGCCCACCGAGCGAGATCTTCGTGACCAGCCAGACCAAGGTCCGGATCGAGACCGCCACCATTCCGCGCGAACCGTCGACGGCGGGCGTCTCCGAAGAGGACGACGACGCCTTCTGGTTCGACTTCGACTCGCTGGCGTAGTCCGTCCTCCGTGTCCTCCCTCTGGCTCGACACGTCGCCGGCCATCCCGGTCGACGTCTTCGAGGCCGGAGGCGAGTACGACGTCGTGGTGGTGGGCGCAGGGCTGACCGGGCTCACCACGGCACTGCTGCTCGCCCGGAGCGGGATGCGCGTCTGCGTGCTCGAGGCGAGGACGGTCGGGGCGGTCACGACCGGCCACACGACCGGCAAGGTGAGCCTGCTGCAGGGCACGGTGCTCTCCGAGGTCCGCCGGTACTCGTCCGACCGGGTGCTCTCGGCCTACGTCGACGCCAACACGGCGGGACGCGGCTGGCTGCTCGACTTCCTCGACGACGCCGGCGTCCCGTACGACGTCCGCGGCGCCGTCACCTACGCGACGACGGACGAGGGCGCCCGGCTGCTCGACGCGGAGGAGGATGCGGCCCGAACGGCCGGCCTCCCCGTGCTGCGCGGCGGCGGCACCGAGCTGCCGTTCCCGGTCACCTCGGCCCTCGGCCTCGCCGGCCAGGCCCAGGTGCACCCGATGCTCGTGCTCGCCGCGCTCGCGGCGGAGCTGCGCTCCCGCGGCGGGCGGATCGTCGAAGGCGAGCGGGTCACCGGCGTCAGCGCCGCTCGCCCGGCGGTCGTCTCCAGCACCTCGGGCGAGACGCGGGCCGGAGCCGTCGTCCTCGCGACCGGCACGCCCATCCTCGACCGCGGCCTGTACTTCGCGAAGGTCGAACCGGAACGCTCCTACATCGCGGCCTTCCGTATCCCCGGGCCGATCCCGCACGGGATGCACTTGTCGGCCGACGCGCCCACCCGATCGCTGCGCGCGGCGAGCGACGGCCACGGCGAGGTGCTTCTCGTCGGCGGGAACGGGCACCCGGCCGGGCGGGCGCCGTCGCCCGCCGAGCGGGTGGCGGACCTCACCACCTGGACGGAGGAGTGGTTCCCCGGCGCCGAACGCATCGGCTGGTGGGCAGCCCAGGACTATCGCTCGGTCAACCGCGTGCCGTTCGTCGGCTGGCTGCCGCGCGGGCGCGGGCGCATCTACCTCGCGACCGGATACGGCAAGTGGGGGATGACGAATGCGGTCGCCGCGGCGCTGAGCCTCGCCGCCGACCTGACCGGGGAACCGCCGGAGTGGGCGCGCGTCCTCCACCACCGGGTGACCAAGCCGATCGACCTGGCGGACGGCGTCCGTGCGAACGCCGCCGTCGGAGCCGCCGCGGCACGCGAGTGGACGGCGGCGGAGACCGGTCCCGAGCTTGGGCCGGAGGCGCCGGGCGAAGGGGACGGCGTCGTCGGCCGCCGCGGACGGGCGCCCGTGGCCGTCTCGACCGTCGACGGGAGGACGTGCGCGCTCAGCGCGGTGTGCACGCACCTCGGCGGCGTCGTGCGCTGGAACGACGCGGAGCTGTCCTGGGACTGCCCCCTGCACGGTTCGCGGTTCGCCCCGGACGGCTCGGTGCTCGAGGGACCGGCGACGGAACCGCTGGGCCACGCGCCTCGCGGCTGAGCGGCGGTGCTTCACGCCCGAACGGTTGTGCAGTAGGGTCGGCGGCATGAGTAATCCTGAGGACGAGAGCAAGCCGCAGCAGCCCGCCGAGGGGGACGCTGCCACCGGCGGTGTCCCGCCGGTACCGCCCGCAGCACCCGTGCCGCCGGTCGAGCCGCCCGCCGACGCGCCCGTTCCCCCTGCCGCCGCGCCCGAGGCCCCGGCAGCGCCGGCCGGTTCGTACCCGCCGCCGCCCGCCGCGCCGCCCGCGCCCGGAGCCTTCCCCGCCTACGGCGCGACGCCCGCGGCGCCCGTCGCAGCGCCGACCGAGGTGCCGAACACGGTCAACATCGCGTTCTGGCTGTACATCGCCAGCGCGGTCCTCAGCGTCGTCTCGGGCATCGTCACCGCGGTGACGGCCGGCTCCAACCGGGCGGCCGTCATGGACCAGATCCAGCGCCAGGGTACGAACCTGCACGGCCTCAGCCTGGATCAGGTCGCCGATGCCGCCATCGCATTCGCCGTCACCTGGTCGATCATCACGCTGATCTTCTGGGCCCTCACGTTCGTTCTGTTCGCGTTCTTCATGCGCCGGGGTGCCAACTGGGCACGCATCATCCTCACCGTGCTCACCGCGCTGTCCCTGCTGAACATCATCGCCACGTTCGGTATCGGCGCCCTGCAGGTGATCGCCTCGATCGTCGCGCTGGTGCTGATGTGGCTGCGGCCGTCGTCGGCCTGGTTCGCCGCGATCAAGGCGTCGAAGGCGCCGCGCGCGTAGCGCATCCCGGCATCCCGCCCTCGTCGAGAGGCCCGCGACCACCGCGTCGCGGGCCTCTCGCCGTTCCCGGGCCACCCGCTGGCCATGCGCGGAAGACGGCGTACCGTTCGCAGCGAACGGAAGGAGACACAATGCCGGGACGAAGCGAACCCCAGCTGAAGGACCAGGAGCTCTACGAGAAGCTCCGCGACGAGGGCAACTCCAAGGAGAAGTCGGCGCGCATCTCCAACGCCGCCGCCGCGCGCGGGCGGAAGTCCGTCGGGCGCAAGGGTGGCGAGTCCGGTTCGTACGACGACTGGACGGTCCCCGAGCTCAAGAAGCGCGCGAAGGAGCTCGGCCTCAGCGGCTACTCCTCGAAGAAGAAGTCGGAGCTCGTGAAGGAGCTCCGGAACCACTGAGGCCGCCGCGTACACTCGCGGCATGGAGCTCAGCGAGGTGGCCGCGGGCCTGTACGCCGCCGACCCGGCCGACTTCGTCGCGGAGCGGTCGGCGGCGGCCGCGGCGGCGGACGACCGCGGTCTCGCCAAGCGCATCCGCGCGCTGCGCAAGCCCTCGGCGGCCGCGGCGGCGGTGAACACGCTGGTGCGGACGCGGCCGGAGCTCGTGGATGCGGTGCTCGCCGTCGGCGACCGCCTCCGCGACGCCTTCGCCGACAGGGACAGGGACGCGATCCGCGACCTGACCCGCGAGCGGCAACGGCTGCTGCATGAGGCGACCGCGGCGCTGGACGCGAGCGCCGCCGTGCTCCGTGAGGTCGAGGAGACGCTGCAGGCGGCGGTGATCGACGCGTCGGCCGCCGCCGCGGTGCGCAGCGGCATGCTCGTGCGCGCGCTGGAGTCGACCGGGGTGGAGTCGGTGGACGCGGAGGACGCGGTCGCGGTGCCCGGTGTCGTCCTGCTGGAGGCGGGCACGGCCGAGCGGGCGGGTGCCGGCGCGGGGTCCTCCCAGACCCGGCGGAAGCGGGACGAGGCGGAGGAGCCGGAACCGGCGCGCGAGACGGCGGCCGAGCGGCGCGAGCGTCAGCGCCGGCTCCGCGCCGCCCAGAAGGCCGTGGAGCGGGCTCGCGCCGAGGCGGACGCCCTCGACGACGAGCTCGACGAGGAGGTCGACCGGCGCGGCGATCTGGAGGCGGAGCGCGACACCCTGGAGCGGCGGCTGCGCCGGACGGTGGACGAGCTCACCGAGTCGCGCGCGGCAGAGCGGGAGCTGCGGAGCCGGATCGCGGACGCGCAACGCGCCGTCCGCGCGGCCGAGAAGGAGCTGAGGGCCGCCGAGAGCGACTGAGGGGGCGGCGCTTCCGAGGCTCAGCCGGGCAGGTGGCCGCCGATCTCGTCCTCCGGCATGACGACCATGCCGCCCGTGCGCTGCGAGGTGTGCATCAGAGCCTCGAGCCACTGCGGGTTGATCGCCGGCGGGCGGCTGCCGTTGAACTGGAACGCCAGCGGGACCTCCCTGCTGATCCAGAGCGAGACCCGCCCGGACCCCTGCTCGACCGGGACGTCCCAGTTGAGGAGGAAGCTCTCGTGGCGGCGGAGCTTGGCGACGATCGCGAGCTTGACATGGCTCAGCACGCGGTCGTCCAGGTCGTATTCCTGACCTGCGCCGTAGACGAGTTTTCCCATGCATACATAGTGCCCTAACGGAGGCACCGTTTGCTGGCCGAGTCAGGGGATTGACACGGTGTCGATTCCCCCGTAATGCCCGGCCGTGCGGGCCGGTCGACGCCCGGAAGGGCGGGAACGTGACCGGTCCCGCCCTTCCGCGTCGTCAGCATGCGATCGTCACTCCGCGAGGAACTCGAGGAGCGTCGCCGTGACCTCGTCGGCGTGGGTCCAGAGAAGGCCGTGCGGGGCGCCCTCGATCTCGACGTACTTCGCCGAGGGGAGCAGCTTCGCGAACGGACGGCCGGTCGCGTCGATCGGCAGGATGTTGTCCGCCGTGCCGTGCACGATGAGGGTCGGCACGTCGATCTTCGGGATGTCCTCGCGGAAGTCCGTGTACCAGGTGTGCGGGGCGGCGGCGGCGGCGAACCAGCCGCTGCCGGCGGCGATGTTCCAGCTGTTGCGCACGGCCTCCTCGCTGATGCGGGTGCCGAGGTTCTCGTCCAGGTTGTAGAAGTCCTTGTAGAACTGCGTGAAGTAGGCGTAGCGGTCGGCCTTCACGGCGTCCACGATGCCCTGGAAGAACTCGACGGGAGCAGCGCCGTCCGGGTTGTCGTCGGTCTTCAGGAGGTACGGCTCGAGCGAGGCGAGGAACGCGGCCTTCGCCACGCGGTCCGAGCCGTAGCGGCCGAGGTAGCGGCCGACCTCGCCGGTGCCCATCGAGAACCCGACCAGGACCGCATCCCGCACGTCGAGCGTCTCGAGCACGGTGCGCAGGTCGGCGGCGAAGGTGTCGTAGTCGTAGCCGGTGGTGACCTGGCTGGAACGGCCGAAGCCGCGGCGGTCGTAGCTGATGACGCGGTAGCCGGCGTCGAGCAGCGCGGCGGCCTGCTTCTCCCAGCTGTGGCCGTCCAGCGGGTAGCCGTGGATGAGCACGACGGGCTGGCCGCTGCCGTGGTCCTCGTAGAAGAGCTCGATGGGGGTGCTGTTCTCGGTTCCGACGGTGATGTATGCCATCGATCCGTTCCTTTCGTCTGGGTTCCGACTCATCTGATTCCGGTGAGAACGATCGTTCTCACCGACGTTGTCCACCATAGCGAGAACTATCGTTCTCAGTCAAGGTATATTCGGAGAATGATCGACGACGACACGAGGAACCGGGTGGTCGACGCCGCGGACGCGCTCTACTACGCGCGCGGCTTCCACGCGGTCGGAATGGATGCGGTGCGCGACGCCGCCGGCGTGTCCCTGCGCCGCCTCTACACGCTCTTCCCCTCGAAGGACGACCTCGTCCTCGCGGTGCTGGAGAAGCGGCACAGGATGTGGACGGACGGCGTGAGCGCGCGCGTCCAGACGGAGGCGGACCCCGCGGCCAAGCTCCTCGCGATCTACGACTACCTGGCGGACTGGTTCGTCGAGGACACCTTCCGCGGCTGCGGCTTCATCAACGCGTTCGGCGAGCTCGGCGCCGCCGACCCGCGGGTGGCGGAGGTCGCCCGGGCGCACAAGGAGTCGTTCCAGCGCTACGTGGCGGACCTCGCCTCGGACGCGGGCGCAAGCCCGGCGCTCGCCCCGCAGCTCGCGATCCTCGCGGAGGGCGCGCAGACGACCGCCGCCATCGCCGGCACCCCGGACGCGGCCGCCGACGCGCGCGCCGCCGCGCGCATCCTCATCTCCGCCGCCCTCCCCTGATCCGCCCCCGCCCGGCGGGGCGCCGTCAGCTGCGCCGGAACGGGGCAGCGAGCGTTCGGGCGAGCGGGCGCGCGCGGGTGACGAAGAGGACGACGGCGAGCGCGGCGTAGCAGGCGGAGACGATCCAGCGGGCCTCGGTGGAGGGGAACACGAACGTCGCGGCGAAGAGCACGAACAGGGCGGTCGCCCACCGCCAGTCGAAGCGCAGGCTGAGCAGCATCGCGACGCCGAGGAGCGTCTGGGTCGCGGTGAGCACGAACTCCTCGGTCTGGCGGCCGTCCAGGGGCAGCGCCCAGCCGCCACCCCCGATCGCGTGCGCGATCGGCAGGGTCCCCACCAGCGCCGTCCACTGGTTTACCTTGCTGGCGAGCAGGATGCCGAGACCGGTCGCCGCGCGCCCGCGGGCCACGAACAGCACGGCGATCACGAACTCGGGCGCCTCCGATGCGAGCGGCGCAAGCCACTGCACGAGCAGGAAGTCGTCGATGCCGAGCGCCCGGCCCCCTGCGACGAGGCTGTGCGCGAAGGGCTCGGCGAGCAACAGGATCACGACCGCCGACAGGACGAAGATCGCGATGACGACGGTCCGCCGCGCGGCGACCGGAAGCCGCCCCAGATCGCGGGCGACGCCCACCAGCTCCGGCTCCTCGCTCTCGGCGTGTGCGACGCGCACGAGGTAGTAGACGAACAGGGCGAGCAGCACGACGCCGAGCAGCACGTCGATGCGGCCGGTGAGCGGGATCACCAGGGTGAGGGCGGAGGCGACGACCAGCAGGCCCAGCTCGACGCGGTTCCCTGCCGGCAGGGCGATCGCGAACGGCCGGACGACCACATCCGGATCCGCGGGCCGACGCCGCGCACGCAGCGCGCGGGACACGAAGAAGGCGACCACCAGCAGGAACGGCCAGCCGAAGCCGAGCAGCAGCCGGTTCGACCCGGTCATGTTGGCCGCCGCGTACGGCGCCTGGCTCGGATCGGAGCCGGCGGAGAACGCGAAGAACAGGTCGATCGCGTACTCGGGCAGGATGGCGATGACCGCGAGCAGACCGACGGCGAGACCGCCCGAGATGTCGAGCTCGGCCGCCTCCCCCGCCCAGGCGAGGGCGAACGCGGCGGCGACGATCGCCAGCCCGAAGGCGAGGATGCCGAGCGCCGGCGGGAGTTCGGCGCCGCTCAGCCGCCAGGCCACGCCCTGCGCCGCGACGAGCGCGACGATGCCGAGCGGCAGCAGCAGACGCAGCCAGGGACTGCGATGCCGCGGATCGCCGCGGCGGCGGCCTTCGGTGGGAGCGGGCGTGCTGCCGGTGCGGGGTTCGATGGCGCGGTCGGTCATCGTGCGGATCCTCTCGGTGGCACGGCGACCGGGCACGAGGGGAGGCCGGCCGCCGCGAACGGGCGGCCGAAGGTCTCGCTCGCCCGCGCAGGATCCGCGACGGGTGGCACGCCGGGCCGGGCATCCTGGCCGGCCAGTGTGTCGACGTGCCGCGTGGAGCTACTCCCCTTCGACCCCTCCACCCTGACAGACGCGGCCGCGCCGAACCCCGCCGCCGGGGCGGATTACCAGCGTTTCGCGCGCCCTAACATCCACGGTCGGCTCGCCGCATCCCCGCGTCAGCCCACCCGTCGGGTCAGGCGGGGACGCGGGCCCGGGTGGCCTCGAGCCACACCGCCTGCAGCGCATCCACCTCGTCCGACGTCAGCTCGGCACGGTACGCCTCCGCGAGTCCCGCCCAGCGCACGGCCGACTGCGCCACCTGGCGCATGCCGACGTAGCCGACGGCGCGCGCCGACTCGAGGAACGCCGCGTCGATGGCCGCCACCCGATCGTGTTCGGCGTCCAGACGCGACACCTTCACCCGCGCGGCCTTCTCGAGCGGTCGGCGCACGCCGCGCTGCGCGGCGAGCTGGAACTCGACGATCCGGGCGATGTCGTCCGCGGTCAACGTCGCGACTCGGCGCAGGAACGCTCGCATCGCATCCTCCTTCTTCCGGGGCCTTCCCAAGCGAATCTGAGACATTATCGGCCTTTCGTGAGAAAGTCCTCAGAAACGCGAGCGCAGGAGGCGCGCCAGGTCCGTCCCCGCATCCATCAGCGCAACGGTACGGGCCGCGATGCTCTCGAGCCGCGCGTCCAGCGCCTGCAACGGACGCGCCGTGTCGCCGACCGAACGCAGGGCGGCAACGGCCTCCCTGACCTCCGGGATGCGGTAACCAGCGGCCCGGAGCGCGACGACGATCCGTGCGTCGCGCACCGCCAGCGGCGGATAGTGCCTCGCCCCGCGTGAGGTGACCCGCTCCGGCAGGACGAGACCCTCCTTCTCCCAGAACCGCAGGGCGGACGAGCGGACACCGAGCGCGGCGCCGAGCTCGGCGATCGTCATCCCTCCGCCAACGTCGGCCGAGGAACCCGCGCCATCCCGCTCCGCCCGGATGGCGAGCAGCGCCGTCCGTGCGGCGAGCGCCTCCTCGCGCTCCCGCGTCAGACCGACGTGCAGCGCCGAGATCGCCGCAACGGCCTGCGGGAACGGCGCCGCCCAGAGCTCCCGCATCACATGGCGTGCCACGACCGGCCCGACGGCGGTCGCGAGCGACCGGTAGCCGAGGATCGCGGCAACGTGCCGCTCGTCGAACTCCCGGTAGCCGTTGGCCGTCCGGCCCGCCGGCGGGATGACACCGGCGTGCTCGAGGTCCCTGACCTGCTGCACCGAGCAGCCGGCGGCGCCGGCGACGGCGGCTGTGCGCATCCAACCCTCCACAAGCACTTCAAGCGGACACTTCAGGAATGAGTATGCAGCAGATCATCGACGCCGTCCGGCCCCTCGAGGGCGCACTGGTCGTGGCGCCACGGGAGGGCGACGGGACACCGCCGCTCGCGTGGGGCGATTTCTTCTTCTATTACGCGCCGGACGGACGGATGCCGGCGAACACGCAACCGTACGGGACCATCGTGACCAAGGACTACCCCGGCGACACGCTCTCGCGCCTCGGGGACGGGACGCCCGCTCATCCCGGCTGGAGGGTGAATGTGCACGTCGGACGTACGGCCGCTCGCGAACTGGCAGGCGAGCCGACGGAGGAGACCGACTTCGCCGCGGCGGACGTCCTCCTTCCGCACCCCGTCTACGGCGACCTCGGCTGGATCGCGGTCGTCGAGCCGGGACGCCGCACCACCGAGACGGTCATCCGGCTCCTGCGATCGGCGCACGATGCCGCGAGAGCACGGGCGGAGCGGCGGTCGCGCGGCTAGCGGTTCAGGAAGCCGAGGAGGTACGGGGCGACCGCGCGCACCGGCGCGGTCTCGCCGCCGGCGGCGAGGAGCTCGCCGAGGTAGTCGCCGTGGTTGCCGGGGACGATGAGGAGGCGCGCCTCCGGCAGCAGCGACGCGAGCTCCACCAGGTGCTGCGCCCGCATCACGTCGCGGTCGGCGCCGACCACGAGGGCAGGGGCCGTGATCCCGGCGATGAGCTCGTCGGGGAAGCCCTCGAAGCCGAGCATGAGCTGCTGGTCGAGCTCGAACATCCGCCGGGCGTGGGCGGGATCGCCGCTCACCGCGAGGTCCGCCTCGATGAAGACCGCCGGCATGTCCTCGAACCGCCCCGCCGCGAGGCCCTCCCAGAATCCGTCGACCATGCCGTCGCGCCGGAAGGGCGTGGAGGCCAGCACCAGCCGGCGGACGCGCTCCGGGTGCCGAGCGGCGAGCTGGAGTGCCACCTGACCGCCGTTGCTGAAGCCGAGGACGTCGACGGCGGGCAGCGCGAGCTCGGCGAGCACCGCATCCACGTCGTCGGCGGACGCCTCGAAGGATGGGGGACGGTCGCCGGCCGGCGTGCGGCCGTGGCCCTGCAGCTCCACCGCGAGCACCGAGCGGGTCGGCGTGAGCAGCGGGAGCAGCGCGCCCCAGTTCGACGGGATCGTGGAGCCTCCCCCGTGGATGAGCAGGAGGGGCGGGTGGGGCGAGTCCTCGTCGCCGTGCCATTCGCGGTGCAGCCGGATTCGCGTCACGGCCCGAAGCTACACCGGGCGGCGGCGCGACCGAAAGATGGTTGACAGCCTGAGTACTTGATCTGTTACAGTACCTGCCATGGCATTGAACTCGAACGACGGCGCGGGCGGCGAGCTGGGCTCGAACGCCTTCGCCGCCGACCTGCTGCGCGGCCACACCGACACCATCGTGCTCGGCGTGCTGCGCGCCGGAGACAGCTATGGCTACGAGATCCACAAGGCGATCCGGGATGCCGCCGGCGGCCGGTACGAGATCAAGGAGGCGACGCTCTACGCGAGCTTCCGCCGCCTCACCAAGGACGGCCTCATCGAGCCGTACTGGGGCGACGAGACCCAGGGCGGCCGGCGCAAGTACTACCGGATCACCGACGCCGGGCGCGCGGTGTTCCGCCGCAACGTCGACGACTGGATCGCCACCCAGCAGATCATCAATACGCTTCTGAACCTGAAGGGGGGTCGCGCATGAGCGACCAGCACAACGCGGAGCTCGACGCGCGCCTCGACGAGGCGTTCCGGAGCCTGCCGGACACGGACGACCTGCGCGACCTGCGCGACGAGCTGCGCGCCGGGCTGGCCGCCCGCGTCGCGGAGCTCGAGGCGGAGGGGTCCGGCCCGGCCGCCGCGATCGCCACGGCGTTCGCGGAGCTCGGGGACGTGCGGGAGATCGCGGCGGAGGTGGTCGGCCCGGAGGTGCTCGCCACCCCGCCGCGGGCACTGCCGCCGACGGCGCAACCACCCGTCCCGTCGCGCCCGGCGCGCGGGCCGCCGACCTCGTCGGCCGGCACCGCGTCCGCCCGAAGCCCGCCTTCGTCGCGCGGACGGTCGTGCTCGCGATCATCGCAGCCGTGGGCGTCGCGCTCACGGTGCTGACCGTCTTCGGCGTCCTCCCGGCCCCGCTCTGGCTCGCGATCGTGCTCGCGGTCGTGCTCGCGGCCGTCCCGCTCGGGGTGATCGCCGGGGACGCGGTCCACCAGGAGACGTCCGTCCACTACCCGGTGCCCGCCGGGCGCGCGGCCGGATACGGTGCTGCCACGTTCCTCGGGTTCGCCGCCCTCGGCCTCGGCGCCGCCTACCTGACCGACCTCTCGCAGCTCTGGCTGGTGATCGTCGGCGCGCCCCTGCTGCTCGCCGCGATCGGCTGGCTGAGCTTCCTCGCCGCGACCCAGACCAACCGCACCAAGCCCTGGATGCGCGAGGTGCAGTCCCAGTACCAGGGCGCCGACCGGTTCAGCCAGGACGAGGCCGCCGCCGCCCGGTTCGGCATCTACACCGTGGTGATCTTCGTGGTCGCCATCGCCGCCTTCATCGTGCTCAGCTTCACGGTCGGGTTCGCCTGGTCGTGGCTGGCGCTGGTCGCCGGATTCGTCGTCTTCTTCGTCGTCCTGGCGCGCATGCTCTTCCCCTCGGGCCCCGCCCGCACCAACCACACCAACACGAACGGAGCGAACCGTGACTGACCTCGCCTCCCTCCCGCCCGCCGTCGACGTCGCCGGGCTCACGAAGACCTACCGCGGACCGCACCGCACCCCCGTCCACGCCCTGCGCGGGCTCACCTTCCAGGTCCCGGCGGGAATCGTCTTCGGGATGCTCGGCCCCAACGGCGCGGGCAAGTCCACCGCCACCAAGATCCTCACAACGCTCAGCAGGCCGAGCGGCGGCAGCGCACGCATCGACGGGATCGACGTCGTCGCGAGGCCCGCCGAGGTGCGCAGGCACATCGGCTACGTGTCGCAGGGCGCGAGCACCGACCCGCTGCTGACCGGCGCTGAGAACCTGGCGCTCGCCGGCCGGCTGCGCGGGATGAACGCGGTGGACGCGCGGCGCCGCGCCGCCTCCCTGCTCGCCGAGTTCGGGCTGTCGGAGGCCTCGGACCGTCCGGTCGGCCGGTTCTCCGGCGGGATGCGGCGTCGGCTCGACGTCGCCGCCGCCCTCGTCCACGCTCCGCGCGTGCTGTTCCTCGACGAGCCGACGACCGGGCTGGACCCGGAGGCCCGGGCGGCGATGTGGGCCGAGATCCGCCGGCTCTCCGCCGAGAGCGCGATCACGGTCATCCTCACCACGCACTACCTGGAGGAGGCCGACCGGCTGGCCGACGACATCATGATCATCGACAACGGCACCCGCGTCATCGGCGGCAGCCCGGACGCGCTCAAGGCCTCGCTGAACGGCGACACCCTCCGAGTCGCCCTCGTCGAGCCGGACGTGGAGCGGGTGCGCCGCGCCGTGGCCGCCGTGCCCGGACTCCGCGACGTGGTCGTTGAGGCGGACGGCCCGAGCGGCCAGCTCGTCGCCCGCACGGACGACGCCTCCGCCGCTGTCGCCCCGGCGATCGCCGCCCTCGACGCCGCCGGCGTCCCGTTCGGAGCGGTCTCCGCCGCCCGGCCGAGCCTCGACGACGTCTACCTGCACTACGCGGGCCGGTCCTTCGAGCGTGCGGATGCGTCCCCCGCGCCGGCCACCTCAGCGAACGGAGAAGCAGCATGACCACCACCACCGCCACCATCGCCATTGCCGGGGGTCCCGCCCGCGCCGGCTGGTTCACCCAGGCCGCGCAGATCACCGGCCGCTGGCTCACCAACACCCGCAGGCAGGTCTGGGGCGCGGCGTTCTCGCTCGTGCAGCCTGTCGTCTGGATCCTGTTGTTCGGCCAGGTGTTCTCGTCGCTGTCGAAGCTACCCGGCTTCGGCGACGCCGGCTACGTCACGTTCCTCGTCCCCGGCGTGCTGATGATGACCGTGCTCTACAGCGGCGCCTGGGCGGGGACCGGCTACATCGACGACATGAAGTCCGGCGTCATGGACCAGCTGCTCACCGCCCCGATCGCCCGCACCGCCATCGTGACCGGCCAGCTCGTGCAGCAGCTCGTGATCTGCCTCGCGCAGTCCATCGTGGTGCTCGGCATCGGCTGGCTGGGCGGTGCGACCTTTCCGGGCGGCATCGCCGGCATGGCGGTGGCGCTGGGGGTCGCGCTGCTGCTCGGGATGATCTTCTGCTCGCTCTCGACCGCCGCGGCCCTGACCGCGCGCAACCAGGTGGCGCTGATCGGCATCTCGCAGATCGTCGTGCTGCCGGTCACCTTCCTCTCCACGACGATGATGCCGTCGTCGCTGCAGCCGGACTGGGTGCAGACGGTCTCGACCTACAACCCGATGACCTGGGCCGTCGACCTCGCCCGCGATGCGCTGGCCGGCACGGCCGACGACGCCTGGTTGTGGCACGTCGGCGGGCTCGTCGTGCTCGCCGCCCTCGCCTTCGTCTGGTCGGTGCGGGCGCTGCGCGGGTACCAGCGCTCGCTCTAGGCCGGGGTACACGTCACGTCTGTAACTCCGGAGATCGCGCCCGTCCGGTCCGCGTTCTCCGGAGTTCCGGTCGTCTCGTCGGCGTGTCGCCTCGAAGCTCCGGAATTGAGGACGCGCCACCACTTCTGCTGCCAATCGCGCAAAAGACGTGCGCTGCCCGGTGAGAAGTGATTAGGCTGGAATCGTTCGCGCGCAACGAACCCAGGCAAGGAGGCCTTCACAGGCATGTCCCATCCACTCACTGTCGCCGCGATCGGTTTCTGGCACGTGCACGCAGGTGATTATGCGCGCGCTGCACAGAAGCACCCCGACACCACCCTCGTCGCCATCTGGGACGACGATCAGGAGCGCGGCCGTGCGGCCGCAGAGCAGTTCGGCGTCGAGTTCGTCGCCGACCTCGACGAGCTGCTCGCCCGTCCCTCCCTCGACGCCGTGACCATCACGACCGCCACCGACCAGCACCGGGACGTGATGCTGCGGGCGATCGGCGCCGGCAAGCACGTGTTCACCGAGAAGGTGCTCGCCCCCACGGTCGCCGAGGCCGAGGAGATCGTGGCCGCTGCCGACGCGGCGCATGTCGCCCTCGTCGTCTCGCTGCCGCGGCTCTACGACGCGTACACGGTGGCCATCGAGCGACTCCTCGACGAGGGGACGCTCGGCGAGCTCGCCTACACCCGAGTGCGGCTCGCGCACGACGGCTGGGTGGCCGGCTGGCTGCCCGACCGCTTCGGCGACCCGCAGGCGGCGATCGGCGGCGCGCTGACGGACCTCGGCTGCCACCCGGCGTACCTGACGCGGCTGTTCCACCGCGCGGAGCCGCTCTCGATCACCGCCGACTACGGCAGTGTGACCGGCCGCGAGGTCGAGGACAACGCCGTCGTGACGGCGACGTTCCCCGGTGGCGCGCTCGGCGTCTTCGAGGCGAGCGTCGTGCAGGGCACCGGCGACTTCACCATCGAGCTGCGCGGGACGAAGGGCTCCGCCACGTTCGGCGCCGGCGGCAGGGACCTGCTCGTCGACACGGGCGACGGCTGGCGGGAGGTCCCGCTCCCCGAGGCGCGGCCGGGCGCGTTCGCGCAGTGGGTGGAGCACATCCACTCCGGCACCAGGGCGGACGACAACCTCGATCACGCCGTCGCCCTCACCCGCAGCGTCGTCGCCGCCAACGAGGCCGCGTCGACCGGACGCGCCGTCGCGCTGGATGCGGTGCCCGCGTCGCTCTGACCGGCACCGCCAGCACTCCCTTCTCCGACCACTCACGTCTTCCTTTGGAGTACCACCATGACCACTGACCACCAGACCGTCCGCATCGGCCTCATCGGCGCCGGCGGCATCGCCGGGGCCCACGTCGAGGGCTACCTGCGCAACCCGGACACCATCACCTTCGCGGCCGTCGCCGACCCGGTGCGCGAGAGCGCCGAGCGTCGCGCGGGCGACACCGGGGCCGCGATCTACGCGGACTACACCGTGATGCTCGCGGAGGCGGACATCGACGCCGTCGACATCTGCCTGCCGCACCACCTGCACAAGGACGCGATCGTCGCCGCCGCGCGGGCGGGCAAGCACATCCTGTGCGAGAAGCCGCTCTGCCTGAACCCGGAGGAGGCCGCCGAGGTCGCCGCCGCCGTGGAGGAGGCGGGCGTCACCCTGATGTGCGCCCACAACCAGCTGTTCCTGCCCGCGGTCGCCAAGGCCAAGGAGCTGATCGAGTCCGGCGCGATCGGCCGGGTGTACGAGGTGCGCACGACGGACTCGTTCTACAACGACTTCGACCCGTCGAACATGGGATGGCGCGCGCACGCCTCCACATCCGGCGGCGGCGAGCTGATCGACACCGGCTACCACCCCACGTACCTGCTGCTGCACCTGGCGGGCGGGGCGCCGGTGGACGTCACGGCGATGCTCGCGACGCACCGGCTCTCCTTCATGGAGGGCGAGGACTCGGCGACGGTGCTCGTGCGCTTCGACAACGGCGTGATCGGGACGATCGTGACCAGCTGGGCCTACCAGCCCGCGGACGGGACCGAGAAGTTCTCCGCGGTCGGCGAGCTCGGCAGCCTGACCAGCGACGGCACGACGCTCAGCTACCGCCGCCGCGGCGACGACCAGCCGACCGTGCTCGAGCTGGAGCCGGTGCACCAGTTCGGAGAGGAGCTCGGGCACTTCGCGCGCAGCATCCTGGACGGCACCCGGCCGCTGCACACGCACACCGAGGGGATCGAGGTGCTCGGCATCATCCTGGGCGCCTACGAGTCCGCGCGCACCCGCACCGTCGCCGCGATCCCCGCCCTCACCGGCGCCCGCTGACCCGTCCCCCACCCGCGAGTACGCACAAACTCGCCCCGAAACCGCCGAGTACGGAGAGAATTCCCGTACTCGGCGGTTCGCCGGGGCGCGTAGTGTCGATGGATGGAGGCGTTTCCGCACACGTTCGAGATCGTTGGGCGAGAGGGGGCGCGGCTGCGACGGCTCGAGGAGGACGACTGGCCGATCGAGCTCGCGCTGGCCCGCACGGAGGACGTCCCGCGGTGGACGATGTACCCCGCGGACCTCGACGAGGACGGCGCGCGGCTGCGCGCGGCCCGCAACGTGCGGGCGGCGGACGGCGGCCATGGCATCCGCTACGTGATCGAGCAGGACGGGCGGGCGCTCGGCACCGCGGGGTTCGGACGCTCCGACGAGGGCTTCGAGCTGTTCTACGCGCTGCTGCCCGAGGGCCGCGGCAGGGGCCTTGTCACCGCCGCCGTGGAGGCGATGGTCGGCTGGCTGCGCGAGCAGGGCGAGCCGCTGGTGAGGCTCAGCACCCTCGACGGCAACGCCGCCAGTGAGGCGGTCGCCGAGCGCAGCGGGTTCCGCCGGGAGCGCTCAGGTACGCACGTGGACAACCGCCCGCTCACGGTGTGGCTGCTCCCGCTCGCCGAACCCGCGTAATCCTGAGCAATTCTCATTCCCTTTCGGAAAGGCTTGTAAAGAGTTACAGTTCGGTATGAGCACTCCACAGACGGGGCGCCAGACCGGCGGGCCGGAACATCCACGACACGACGACTTCGTCGCGGTCCCCTACCTGAGGCAGGGACAGCTCATCTCGCTCATCCGGTGGTCTCAGCTGAACGGCGAGTGGAAATACACGACGATGCTCGCCGAGTACCTGCATCGCGACGAGGACAGCTGGTATCTCGTCATCAATGGCCACCGCGCCAAGCTCAGCCGCACCGAGTGGGCCATCTTCAATTGAGCGGAGCGATCACGGGCGTACTGTCTGGGACGTGAGCAAACAGGACGCACGACGGGCGCGCTCCGTCGCGCCCGAGCACCGCTGGCCCGCCGTCGTCGGCACGGTCATCGCCCTCGCGGCGTACGCGCTGCTGCCGAGCGTCATCCCGGCGATCGCGCGGTACAGCGTCGTCGCCGTGTGCGGGCTCATGGTGGTCGCGCTCATCCTCTACAACCCGCACCGCTTCACCCGCGAGTCGAAGTGGTCGCGCCGGGCGGAGATCGCGGTGGCGGTGCTCATCCTGGTGGCGAATCAGATCGCGTTCGTCGAGACCGTGGTGCGCCTGCTCAACAAGCACGGCAACGGGTCCGAGATCCTGCTGGCGTCGCTGCAGGTGTGGGTGACGAACGCCATCGCGTTCGCGCTGGTGTTCTGGACGATGGACAGGGGCGGCCCGGTCGCCCGGGTCACGCTGCCGCGATCCGAGCTGCCGCTGGCCGACTTCCGCTTCCCGCAGGACGAGGACGACGACACGATCGACGAGGTCGCGCGCGGTTCCAGCGGACGGATGGACTGGGTCCCGAACTACATCGACTACTTCTACTTCTCGCTGGCGAACTCGATGGCGTTCAGCGCGACGGACACCATGCCGCTCACCCACCGCGCGAAGCTCCTGATGGCGCTGGAGGCGTTCGCGGGGTTCGTGCTGCTGGCACTCGTGATCGCGCGGGCGGTCTCGCTGATCGGCTGAGCGCGGCGCACGGCCCTGGGGCCGCGCGCGGATGGGGTGTACTTCTGGTGCATGACCACCAGCGCCGTGCTCTTCGATGTCGACGGGACCCTCGTCGACTCCAACTTCCTCCACGTCGACGCCTGGCAGCGCGCGTTCGCGGAGGTGGGGTCCGCCGCCGACGCCTGGCGCATCCACCGGGCGATCGGGCAGGACTCCGCGCGGCTGCTGCGCGACGTCGCCGGTGAGCGGGACGAGGAGTGGACGGAGCGCGCGAAGGACGCGCACTCCCGTCTCTACCGCGAGCAGGCGGGACGGCTGCGCGCGTTCGACAGCGCAGCGGAGCTGCTGCGCGCGATCGCCGGCCGCGGCATCCTCGTAGTGCTCGCCACCTCCGCGCCGGACGACGAGCTGACGACGCTGCGTGAGGCCATCGACGCCGACGACGCCGTGCACGCGGCCACCTCGGCCGACGACGTGGATGCGGCCAAGCCCGACCCCGGCATCCTCGAGGTCGCGCTGGAGCGCGCCGGGTCGCCGGCCGCCGAGGCGCTCATGGTGGGCGACTCGGTGTGGGACATGATCGCCGCCGGCCGCGCGGGGGTCCGCGCCGTCGGGCTGCGCTCCGGCGGGGTGTCCGAGGCCGAGCTACGGGAGGCGGGCGCGGTCGAGGTGTTCGACGACCCGGCCGCGCTGCTCGCGGCGCTCGAGCGCGTGCTCTGACGCGTCACTGCCCCGGCAGCTCGCGCAGCTCGCTCGTGCGCTCCCCCGGCCGGTCTCCGGTGTTGACCGTGCCCTTCGGCTCGAACAGCACGGCGAGCACCTCCTCCTGCGCGCTCGGGCAGTGCTCGACGCCGCGCGGGACGACGAACACGTCGTGCGGGCCGAGCTGCACCTCCCCGTCCCTGAGCCGGATCGTGAGCCGTCCGGAGATCACGAGGAAGAGCTCGTCGGTGTCCGGATGCGCGTGCCAGACGAAGTCGCCGTGCAGCCGGGCGACCTTCACGTCGTAGTCGTTGACGCTCGTGAGGCGGTGCGGCTGCCACGGCTCCGGCACCAGGGCGAACGCGGCATCCAGGTTGTGCACGTCTGCTGTCATGGGCCAAGCGTAGGCGCAGCCTCTTGCCAAGGGTGCGGACCCGGGCGTTGGATGCACGGTAAAGCGGTGACGACGGAAGGGGCCAGAATGTCCGCCAGCGAACTCGAGATGTCCAGCGTGCGGTATCCGTACCGGGAGCGCATCTTCCACATCGAGAAGCGGGGCCCGGGCGACTGGGTGGTGCTGGACGAGTCGCACGCGGAACTCGGACGGCTCGTCCGCGTCGCCGCAGAGGGCGAGGAGCACGAGCCGGTGTTCGGCGCCATTCCGCCGGGGTACGCCGAGACGCTGCACGAGGGGTCGGACTGGCGTTTCCTGGTCGCCGCACTGATCAACGAGTCGCTGGACGCGGAGCCGGCCGCAACCGGGAACCAGGGCGAAGCCTGAGCTGACATAGGATGCCGGGGATGAACGCGGCGCTGCACACCACCCTCGGCTGGATCGCCGCCGTGCTGCTCAACGTCGGCGCGCTGCTGTTCGTGGTGGGGCTGATCGTGCCGCGCACCGGCGGATCCCCGGTGCTCACGGTGGGCGTCGGGGCGCTCGCGCTGGGGGCCGTGGTCGGAGCCGGCTGGCTCGCGGGCGGTCGCGCGCGCTGAACGGCGCATCCCGCCCATCCCTTCGCACGCACAAGACGACCCCGTCCCGGGATGACGTGGGACGGGGTCGCCATGGCCGGACGGAATCAGTCCGGCGGCTCTGTGTTCTTCACGAGGTCGGGGTTCGACGGCTGCTGGGCCGGGTCGAAGTCCGCGGGCGGGGGCTCCGCCGCCTCGGAACCGCTGTTCTCCGCGGTCGTCACGTCCTCCGCACCCTCCGGCGCGACGCCGGTGTCGTGCGGTGCGCTCGGCTCGTCTCCGCCCTGGCCGGGCTCATCCTCGGACGGCTCTGCGGCCTGAGCGTCGCGCTCGTCGCCGGAGCCCGCTCCTGCGCCCTCTCCTTCTTCGAAGCGCTCGGGCTTGTCCTCGGCGGGAACTCCCTGGCCATCTGCGTTCGGCAGACCGCTCGTGTCGCTCATGCTGACTCCTTCCGTTACGGCTTGCCCTCTTCGCTATACGAGGTGGTGCTGTCATCGCCCTCGTCGACGGGTCGATCGGGGTCGAGACCCTCGACGATGGCACCGGCGAGCGTGGTGTGGTCGTGCTGCTCGACGGCGCCGCCGTCGTCGCCTTCGAGGTCGCCTGCCAGCCCGTTGGTCGGGTCGTGGCCGGCTCCCGGTTCGTCGTCACGTGTCGGATCGCTCATAGTGGTCACGAAACGCCGGGCCGCGCCCATCCGCAAGGGGTTCAGCCCCCGCGAACCCCGGCGTACCGTCGCCTCCGTGCGCGCCCGCGGGCCTGACGCACGGGTCAGGCGACCCAGTGGGCGAGGAGCGCGTCCCAGTCACGCTGGAAGCGGTCGAGGCCGAAGCGCTCCAGCGCCCACTCCCGCGCGCGTTCCCCCGCGACCCGGCCGCGCTCCGGGTCGTCGACGAAGGCGCGCACGGCGTCGTGCAGCTCGGCGACGTCGGTGGACACGGCCCCGACGCCGGGCACCACCGCGCGCCGGACGTCCGTTGTGTCCAGCGCCACGACCGGCATTCCCGCAGTCATCGCCTCCAGCAGCGAGAGCCCGAGCGAGGTCCAGCGGTTCGGATGGACGTAGACACGCCTCCTGCCGACCTCGGTCAGCAGGTCGGGCACCGCCAGATCGCCCGCCGCGGTCACGCGGTCCTCTCCGACGCCGAGCGCTCTGGCAAGGCCGCCCGCCTCCATCCCGAACACGTCCACCGGCGCCACCCGGGCGAAGCCGCCGAGCAGGTCGCTGCCGGTCGCGCGCCAGCGCCGCACCGGTTCGTTGATCACGGCCGCCGCGCGCGGGAGCTCGCCCGCATACCGGAGGCCGTAGTCGACGACGCCGTGCTCGACGACCGCCGTACGCGTGCCGCCCGTGTCCCAGAACAGCGCGTTGAAGTGCGTCACATGGGCGATGAGAACGTCCTGGCGGTCGGCGAGGGGATGCCGGGAGGAGGGCACGTCCGTTGTCGGGGTGTTGTGCTCCACGAAGACCACGGGCACGTCGACGCCGGGCGTCCGGCCGGTGAGGCGCTCGACGAGCTCGAACTCCTCGAGCCGCTGCAGGATCACCGCGTCGAACGGCGTACCCGCGAGCTCGCCCTCCGGCACGTCGACCACGTTCGCCGGCCAGTCCCTGGCACCGACACCGCCCTCGCCGTCCCGGTCGACCGGCAGCAGGTACGTGTGCCGGCCGCGCACGAACGCATCCATCCACCCGCCGTGCACCTGCCAGACGAGCAGCCGCAGCGGGCGGCTCACAGGTAGGCTCCTGCGCCCGACTCCCTGCCGAGCTCGATCGGGCCGGTGTCGGGAGGGAGCGGTACGCGACTGTGCGGCTCGTCCTGGTCCTGGCCCGCGGGGATGCCGGCGCGGATGTGACCGGCGACGCCGTGCGCGGCGGTGTGCGGCTCCTTCCGCTCGCACAGCTTGCCGCAGTAGGTGCAGATGAAGCCCTCGCCGAAGCGCGCTCCACCGTCGAGCCGGTACTCCAGCAGGCCGTCGCCGGAGACGAGCTCGAACTCCAGGTAGGCGGGCCGCTCCAGCGACGGGATGGGGAGGCGCATCCGCTCGAACGGCTCGCCGTCGTCGTCCAGCGGCACCCACAGCTTCTCCGGCCCCGGGCCGAGCAGCGACCCGGCCTTGTCCACGCGGGCGGGGCGGTGGTCCTCGCGGACGTGCAGCGTGTGACCTCCGCGGATCATGTCCCGTGGCAGCGCCTTGTACATCTCCTGCACGCCGTACGCGATCGCGCCGCGTCGCAGGCGCGCGAAGCCCTCCTCGGTGTCGTCGCCCATGACCACGAACGACGGAGCCTCCGGACGCCGCAGCACGATCGCGGTGCCGCCGGACGGGCCGTCGGAGATCAGCAGGAGGACCGTGGTCGTCTCCACCGTCCGGGGATCCCGCTCAGGCATGGGCGGCCAGGATCTGCTCGTCGTCCCGCACCCGGAGCGCGGAATCGAACCGGCTGCGCCAGAGGCGCTCGGCGTCAGCGAGGAGCGAGTCGGCCAGCCGGCCGACCACCTCGACGTCCGTCAGCAGGGGCTCGCCGTCGGCGTCGCGGCCCGCCACCGTGCCGCGCAGCAGCCACGCGAAGGAGCCCGGATGGCGCGGGTACGAGCCGCGCGCGAGCTGGCGGGCGATCCAGTCCACCGTCGGCAGTGTCCACCACGGCTCCGGATCGAGCGGTCGCGCGGCGTAGCCGGGCAGCCGGAGGCCCGTCTCCGCATCGACTCCGCCCGCCTCGAGGTCGGCGGCGAACCCGCGCGAGAACCGGACGTGCAGGCCGGGCCCCTCCGCGAGGAGGCGTTCGATGTCATCCAGCTGGTACAGCATCGGCTTCTCCTTTCGGGACGGCGCGGCCGGCGGCCACCCGGTAGCGGCACTCGGTGCGGGACTCGGAGGCGAGCTCGAACTCGTGCCAGGAGCGTTGGTCGAGGGAGGGGACGGGTACGCGCACCCGCCGGTAGGCGCGACCGTCGGCGTCGCGAGGGACGAAAGCGACGGCGCCCACCGCTCCGAACACGGACGCGGAGTGCGGAAACCGCGCCTGGGCGTAACGGTCGAGGCCGACGACGGCGACCGGGGACGACTCGGCCGGGTATTCCTCGGCCTGCAGCTCGCGGTACGGCTCGCCGAGGCCGTGCGCGGTCGGCCCTGTGCGCATCCGGACGAAGACGTCGCGCCCGGAGAACACCTCCAGGCGCAGCGACGATGGCACGTCGCCCTCGATGAGGACGGCGACCGGCGTCCGCGCGAGGCGCGGCAGCATCAGCAGCACTGCGCTCGCCGTCAGCTCGGACACACTCATGCGGTTCACGCTAAAGCGCTGCTCCGCACCGACAAGGGCTTGACGTGTGCGCGAGCTGGTGCGGGGCCGGGAGGCCGCCGCGCCCCTCTCCGGCCGCGAAATATGGGATCGTTTCCAGCCCGGCCGCCGGAGTACCGGAAGGCCCGCGACGCGGTCGCGGGCTCAGACGACGCGCGGAGCGGCCGTCGAGCCGCGCGGGCGCACTTGCGCCTCCAGCACGATCGTCTCCGGGTCCGCGGTGGGATGCTGCACCCGGGCCAGCAGGCGGTCCATCGCGGCCTCGCCGAGGGCGACGGCGTCCTGGGCCACGGCGGTGATGCCGGGGTTGACCATGCTCATCCACTCGGAGTCGTCGAACGAGACGATGCTGACGTCCTCGGGGATGCGCAGACCGAGGTCGTTCGTCGCGCGCCAGACGCCCTCGGCCAGCAGGTTGTTGGCGGCGAAGATGGCGGTCGGGTGGTCGCGCCGCGCGAGGATGTCGATCGCCGCCTTGCGCGCCGCCTCCGCATCCCAGCCGCTCGAGATCACGAGGGCGGGGTCGGCGGGGATGCCCGACTCCTCCAGCGACGCCCGGTACCCGGCCGCGCGCTCGCCACCGGTCGTCCACGTCGTCTCGTCGATGAACAGGGCGATGCGGCGGTGACCGAGGTCGATGAGGTGGTCGGTCATGCGGCGGGCGACGCCCGCGTTGTCGATGAGGACCGCGTCGCCGCGCCCCTGCGAGAACTGGCGGTCGGCCTCCACGACGGGGATGTGCTGGCGGGTGAGGTAGTCGGAGACGGCGCCGGAGAGCGGGGTGACGATCACGCCCGCGACGCGCGTTGCGACGAAGGCCTGCGCCGCATCCAGCTCCGCCTCGGTGGAACCCTGGTCGTCGACCAGCATCATCGTGTAGCCCTCGCGGCGGGCGCGGGCAGCGATGCCGGCGGCGAGATCTGCGTAGAACGCGTTGCGGAGGTCGGAGACCAGCACGCCGATCGTGCGGCTGTCCTGCTTGCGCAGGCTGCGCGCCATGGCGTGCGGGACGTAGCCGAGGGAGTCGGCCGCCGCGAGCACGCGCTCCCTGACGTTCGCGGCCACGTAGCCCTCGCCGCTCAGCGCGCGCGAGGTCGTCGACTGCGAGACACCGGCCGCCTGCGCGACATCCTTGAGCGTCGCCCGGCGCGGGACGCCGGCGGGGTCGTTCTCGATCATGGCATCCTTCCCACGGGCGCCCCTGAGGAGCGCCGGACGCCCGGCGTGTCTACCCTAGTGCTCGCCGGGCTCGGCCGAGTCCGCCGCGATCGCCGCTGAGGCCGGGCCGTCAGGCCCCCATTTGCGCCAAATGTGGGCTGCCGCGACGAGTGGCCGGACATTTGCGCCAAATGTCGGCTGCCGCGACACCCGAACCGAACAGTTCGCGCCAGGTGTGGGCTGCCGCGACGCGGAACGGACATTTGCGCCAAGTGTGGGCTGCCGCGCCCCCGAAACGGACATTTGCGCCAAATGTCGGCTGCCGCGCCTCCGGCGCGCAACCGATTCGTGACGAATGTCGTGAATGTCCGACGAATAGTGCACATTCGTCACGAATCGATCCTCCGGTGGCTCGATGGATGCTCGATCCGGCACGATGTCTGCGCTCGGCTGCCGAGGCTCGCCGCGCTCGCCCCGACGCCGGCTCCCCCTGACGAGCGGCCTTCCCGGGTGTACCGTCCACCTCACACGAGGGCGACGCGCACCGCGCCGGCGACCCGAGGCCCGCCGACCCGCCCCGGCAACTGCATGCGGTTGCAAGGCGGACTCCGCAGGGCTTATAGTCGCTGCAATGTGGTAACGATGCCACATTTGCTGCGTACGCCTGACCCGAAGCAGCAGATGCGAGGACCGAAAGGGTGACGATGACGATCACCGAGCTCGACGGTGCGACACGAGAGGGAGGCCGGTGATGGCCGTCCTGACGGGCGCCTCCGGGTCGGACGCCGCGACGGGCGCCGGCAGACGGGGCCGCGAGCGCACGCCGAAGAAGCGAGCGTCGAAGTACAACAAGCGCGAGGCCATCGCGGGCTACCTGTTCATCAGCCCGTGGATCGTCGGCTTCCTCGTCTTCACCCTCGGCGCGATGCTGTACAGCCTGTACATCTCGTTCAGCAATTACAACCTCGCCACCAACAGCGCCTCCCCCGCCGGGTTCGACAACTACGCGCAGCTCTTCCAGGACCCGAAGGTCGGGCTGTCGCTCGGCAACACCCTGTTCTACGCGATCATGGCGGTGCCGCTGGAGATCATCTTCGCGCTGCTGCTCGCCCTGCTGCTCAACTGGGTCGGCCGCGGCGCCGGAGCGTTCCGGACCATCTACTACCTGCCGAAGATGACCCCCGCGGTCGCCACGGCATCCATCTTCCTGCTGCTGCTGAACGGCAACACCGGCGCGATCAACCGGTTCCTCGCGATCTTCGGCATCCAGGGACCGCAGTGGCTGATCGACCCGAACTGGGTGAAGCCGTCCATCGTGCTGATGACGCTGTGGGGCGTCAGCGGGACCATGGTCATCTTCCTCGCGGCGCTCAAGAACGTGCCGCGCGACCTGTACGAGGTGGCCTCGCTCGACGGCGCGGGACCCGTCCGGCAGTTCTTCACGATCACGATCCCGATGATCTCCCCGGCGATCTTCTTCAACGTCGTCGTGCTCACCATCGCCGCGCTGCAGGTGTTCGATCAGGCGTACCTGCTGTTCTGGCGGGATCAGACGAACGCCTCGCCGGACTCGTCGCTGTTCTACGGGGTCTACCTCTTCCAGCAGGCCTTCCGCCAGTTCAACTTCGGCTTCGCCGCGGCCATGGCGTGGCTGCTGTTCGTGATCATCCTGCTGATCACCCTCATCCAGGTGAAGGTCAGCAACCGTCTCGTCTACTACGAAGGAGACAAGTGATGTCCTCCGCGACCCAGTCCGCGCCGGCCGCGGCCGCACTCGCCTCCGAGCTCGACGCCACCGGCGCCGGCGCCACCACCGGACGCCCCGGGCAGCCGGTCCGCCCGGTCCGCCCGAAGGACGACCGCTGGTACAGGCCGCGGTCGATCGTCGGCAAGACCATCCTGTGGATCGTCGCGATCGGGTTCGGCCTGCTGTTCCTCTATCCGTTCGCCTGGCTGCTCGCCGCGAGCCTCAAGCCGCGCGAGCAGGTCTTCGACAACTCGCTGTGGCCGAAGACGTTCCTGTTCTCCAACTACCTCGACGTCTGGGAGAAGCTGCCGCTGCTGTCCTGGGTCGGCAACAGCATCGTCATCGCGGTGCTGGCAGCCGGCCTCGTCTCCATCTCCAGCTCGATCGTCGCGTTCGGCTTCGCGTACTTCAAGTTCCCGGGCCGGACGCTGCTGTTCGGGCTGGTGCTCGCAACCATGATGCTGCCCGGCGCCGTCACGATGGTGCCGCAGTACCTGATCTGGAAGAACCTCGGACTCGTCGGCACCTGGATACCGATGTTCGGGATGAACCTGTTCGGCTCGGCGTTCTACATCTTCCTGCAGCGCCAGTTCTTCATGGGACTGCCGCGGGAGCTGTTCGAGGCCGCGCGGCTTGACGGCGCGAGCTACTGGAAGCTGTTCACCCGCATCGCGATGCCGCTCAGCATCCCGTCGTTCATCATCATCTTCCTGTTCGAGTTCCAGGCGAGCTGGAACAACCTGCAGGCGGCGCTGATCTACCTGAATGCGGGCGGGGTCGAGGGCTTCACCGTGCCGCTCGGCATCTCGTACGCGATGACCACGTTCAGCCCGACCAACGGCGGCCACGGCGACTACCAGTACGTGATGGTCGCGGCGCTGATCGTGACGCTGCCCATGCTGCTGCTGTTCGCGTTCGGCCAGCGGTACTTCATCGAGGGGGTCGCGACCCAGGGCAGGAAGGGCTGAGCGGTCTCTCGGCGTCGGGCGCGGTGGACAGCATCCACCGCGCCCGGTAACGTTTGACCCCCCTAGCGACGATTTCGCATCCAGCTGGCGGGTGGGAGGACCACCTGTTCCAGACGGAAAGGCACTCGTCGTGAGCCCCACTTCCCCCTCGTCATCCCCGTCGCTGTTCGCCTCGCGCGACTTCCGGCTCCTGCTCGCCGGGCAGACGACGAGCCAGCTCGGCGCGCAGGTCAGCGGGGTCGCCGTTCCGCTGCTGGCGGTCGTGACCCTCGGCGCGTCCCCGTTCGAGGTCGGCCTGATCGGCGCCGCATCCACCCTGGCGTTCGCGCTGATCGGCCTGCCCGCAGGCGCGTGGATCGACCGGGTGCGGCGGCGCCCCGTGCTGATCGCGAGCGACGTGGTGCGCGCACTGCTGCTTGCGAGCATCCCCCTCGCCGCCCTGTTCGGGGTGCTGAGCGTCGGCCAGCTGCTGCTGGTCTCGCTGCTGACCGGCTTCGCGCGCGTCTTCTTCGACGTCGGCTACCGCAGCTACCTGCCGTCCGTGATCGGGAGGGACCGGGTGCTGGCCGGCAACTCCTCCCTCGAGTTCGTCCGCGCCTCCGGTCAGGTGGCCGGGCCCGCTCTCGGGGGCGTGCTCGTCACGCTGACCGGGGCCGCGTCGGTCCTGCTCGTGCAGGCCGGGACGTTCGCGGCGTCTGCGCTGTGCCTGGTGGGCATCCGGTCCCGGGAGGAGACGCCCGTCGCATCCTCCCGCCGCGGGATGCGGCACGACATCGGCGAGGGGCTGCGCTTCGTGCTCCGGTCGCGGGCGCTGCGGGCGACCGCCATCGCGAGCGCACTGAGCAACTTCTCGTTCGCTATCGCGTCCGCTGTCAACATGGTGTTCCTCTCCCGGACGCTCGGCCTCCCCGCTGCCCTGATCGGCGCGGTGATCGCGGTCGGCTCGGTCACGGTGATGATCGGGGCGGCGTTCACGACGCGGCTGGCGCGCGCCGTCGGCTCGGCCCGGATCGTCTGGCTCTCGCTGGCCGTGACGGCGCCGCTGTCGCTGCTCGGCGCGTTCGCGCGGCCCGGATGGTGGACCCTCCTGATCGTCGGCGGCATCGCCGCGGGCGAGCTCGGCCAGATCGTCTACGCGATCACCAGCGTCAGCCTGCGCCAGCAGGTCTGCCCCGACCGGATGCTCGGGCGCGTGAACGCGACGATGCAGGTGGTGGTGATGGGCCTGTTCCCGGTCGGCGCGGTCATCGGCGGCCTGCTGGGGGACGCGATCGGGGCGCGCTGGACGCTGGTGGTGGCCGGAGGGCTGCTGCTGGTGTGCCCGGTGCTGCTGCGGGTGGCGTTGCGCGGGGTGCGCGAGGTGGCGGAGCTGCCGGAGGCGGTGGAGCGGGCGGCGTAGGCGGCGACGTGGGCAGGGACGGAGGCGAGTGCGGAGCGGGGGCAGGGCGGAGTCGGGGGCCCGGCCCTGGGCGCAACTCCGGAGAATCGGGCGTGGGGAGCCCGCCGCCACCGTAGGGACGGAGAAGGCGGTGGGTCGGCGGGAAATCTCCGGAGTTGCGGACGCGGGGAGGGGAGGACGAGCCGGGGTCCGGGGCGGCGTGTCGCGGGGAAGGGAGGAGAACGGCGAGCGGGTGGGGCGGGATGTCCTCCGTTTCCGACCGGTCGCGGCGGGGCGGCGGGGCGGCGGGGCGCGCCGAAGGGGCGGCCTCCGCGGAGGCCGCCCCTTCGTGAGGGTTACTTGCTGCTCTTGGTGGACTGCTGGTAGGCGGTCATCGCGGCGGCCTGCGCATCCTGGAGGGCCTTCTGGGCCGACTTGTTGCCGAGGAGGTAGGACTGGATGGCGTTCTGCAGCTCCGTCTGGATCTGCTGGCCGGCCGGCGAGGCGCCGAACGACTTGCCCTGGTCGACCACGTCGTAGTACGTCGAGATCGCCTCGTCGAAGCCCTTGTTGCCGGAGGACTTCACGTACTTCTCACGGAGCGTCTTGTCCGCCTCCGGCGAGCCGGTGAAGAGACCGGTGTTGATGGCGCCCGGCGTCTTGTCGATCGTCTTCTGGCGAGCGGCGCCCGCGGCCTCCCAGGCCTGCAGGTTGGTCAGGTTCAGGGCCCAGGCGCACGCGGCGTCCTTGTTCTTCGCTCCGGCCGGGATGACGAACGAGGTGCCAGAGGCGACCGCGAACGGCTGGCCGTCGCTGTTCTTGAACGGGACGGCGCCGATGTCCACCTTGTCGACGAACGGGGTCAGCACGTTGACGTACCACTGGGCGTTCACCTCGGCGCCGACCTGGTCCTTGACGTACTGGTTGTTCTCGCCGAAGAAGTCGAACGAGTCGGTGAAGCTCTTCATCTTCGCGTAGCCGCCCTGGGCGTCCGCGATCTGCTTGAGGACCTCGAGACCCTTCTGGTTCTTGGAGTCGTCCAGCGTCGGCTTGCCGTCGGAGCCGATGATCTGGCCGCCGTAGGCGAGGATCCAGAGGCCGGCCTGGCCGCTGGCCTGCGGGTCGAAGCCGAGCGTGCTCGGGTTGCCGCCGGAAGCCTTGTACATCTTCTTGATGGCGGCGACGAGCGTGTCCGGCTTGGATGTGTCGATGTCGGCGTCGGTGACACCGGCGGCCTTCATCACGCGCTCGTTGGTCATGATCGCCGGCGGCTGGTAGAACTGCGGCACCGCATAGACCTTGCCCTTGTAGGTGACGTCGTCGAGCACCGACTGGTAGTAGGACTTCTTGGGGTCGACGCTGTGCGTGGAGTAGCACTGGTCGAGCGGGAGGATCAGGCCCTGCGCGGCGTAGGTCGCGACGAACTGGCGGTCCATCTGAACGACGTCGGGGACGTTGCCGCCCGCGACGCGCGTGGTGAACTTCTGGGCGTCGAACGGGGTCTTGTCGATCTTGATGGTGACGCCCTTGAGCTGGTCCTTCGCGTAGTCGAGGCGCGAGGTGCCGACCTCGTCCGCGTTGTCGAAGCCCCAGGCGTTCAGGGTGCCCTTGGCGTCCTTCGAGAAGTCGGTGCTGGACGAACCTCCGCCACTGGAGCTGCATCCCGCGAGGAGCGCCACCGAAGCGGTGACGGCCAGCGCGGCCAGGGCCGTGTGCCTCTTGATCATCTTTTTCCCTTCGGATGGTGTCGCCGCGGGCGTCGTCGCCCGGGCGAAGAGGTCTGGTGATTCCGGATGCCGGGGGTATGGGCGGCAAACCTGGAAACCTTCCCACATCGAAACGTAGTGCAGCCGAATCCCTGAATTCAAGGGGATCGGCGCTTTCCCGCGCACTTTCGTTACCTGATCGTGTTGTACGCCGGAAGCCATGCCCCGTCAAGGCGAATGCCGTTTCTGGAAACGATGCCATATCGGCAGCTGCCACGGGTGGGCGGCCCGTCGCCTCCGCGCCCGGACGGGCGCGGAGACGCGGATCAGACCACCCTGTCGTTGCCGCCGTCGACCGAGAGATGCGCGCCCGTCGTCGCGGGCAGACCCGTCGCGAAGGAGAGGACGGCCTCCGCGACGAGCGCGCTCGTCACCTCGACGCCGAGGAGGTTACGCGTGCGGTACTCCTCGACGGTCAGCCCGTACCTGGCCGCACGCTCGGCGAGCAGCTCCGGCGTCCAGATCGCGGTGTCGAACACGGCGTCCGGCTCGACCTGGTTCACGCGGATGCGGTCGGCCGCCCACTCCAGGGCGGCGACACGGGCGAGCTGCGCTGCGGCGGTCTTGCTCGCCGAGTACGCGGCGGCGCCGGGACCGGGCGCCGCGACGTTCTTGGTGGAGACGAGCACGACCCTGCCGCCCCGGGGCGCGACGGCGAGCAGCGGATGCGCCGCACGCAGCGCGCGGGCGACCGCGGTGGTGTTGACCAGCAGCGAGCGCTCCCAGACGGGATCGGCGAACGAGGCGATCGGCTCGCTCGCGGGGAAGATCCCCGCCGCGACCACCAGGATGTCGAGACCGCCGAAATCGCGCGCGGCCGTGTCGAGCGCGGCATCCAGCACGGCAGCGTCCGCGACGTCGCCGACGACGCCCCGCCATCCTGCGCCGGCGAAGGCGTCGGTCACCGTCTCGCTGAGGTCCACCCCGACCACCGAGGCGCCCTGCGCGAGCAGCGCTTCGGCGGTCGCGCGGCCGATGCCCGATGCGGCGCCGGTGACCAGGGCGACCTCGCCGTCCAGCGGGCGGCCGACGGCGCCGGAGCGCAGGCGCGCCTGCTCCAGCTCCCAGTACTCGATGTCGAAGCTGTGCGCCTCGTCGAGCGAGCGGTAGCCGCCCTGGCCGTCCGCCGCGTCCACGATGTCCATCGTGTGCAGCGCGATGTCGTGCACGGCGTCCGCGGCCGCACGCGAGGCGCCGACGGTGAGCAGTCCGAGCTCGGGGTCGAGGATGACGCGCGGCGCCGGGTCGATCGGCTCGATGTCGCCGGGGATGCGGTGCCGGTGCTCGGCGACGTAGGCCCGATAGGCGTCCGCGTACCCGGCGACGTCGCGACCGATCAGCGGCGTGCGCTTGGTGCGGATGACGTGCTCGGGCGTCGCGGTGCCCCGGGAAGTCGCCGCGAGGGCATCGGGCCGTCCGGCGTAGGCGAACGCCCGCCCCGAGGCCGACTGGCGCACGATGACCGGGCGGCCCGCCGCGGTGGACACGTCGCGGCGCAGGCCGGCGAGGACGGCTGCCGAGCCTCCGCGATCAACGGCGGGACCGGGGTCGCCCCACGCCGGCGATCCGAACGACGCGGAGGCGCGCTCGACCAGTTCGAGGTGACGGCGGAGCGCGTCGTCCGGATCGTCGGCGAAGGTGAAGAGTCCGTGGTTCGCCAGCACGAGGGCGTCCACCCCCGCGAGCGGCGCGGACGCGACCGCCCGCGCGAGAGGGAAGCCCGGCATCACGTACGGGAGCACGAACACCCCGTCGCCGAGCACTTCCGCCGCGTGGCGCACGCCGTCCGGCTGGTCGGTCAGCGCGACGATCGCGTCCGCGTGCGAGTGCAGCACGACGCGGGAGGGCAGGTGCGCGTGCAGCAGCGCCTCGATGGAGGCGGTCGGAGCGGCGGCGTCCAGCGACGCCTGACGGAGCTCGTTGACCATCCGGCCGTCACTCAGCTCGTCGAGCTCCAGCAGGCGGCGCAGCCTCTCGCGCCGAAGGGGAGCGAATCCGGCGGGCTCGATCGTGCCGAGGTCCCAGCCGCTGCCCTTGACGAGCACGAGCTCGACCGCCTCGCCGGTGACGTCGAGTCCGACGCTCTTGATGGAGGTGTTGCCGCCGCCGTGCAGCACGAGGGCCGGGTCGCCGCCCAGCGCACGGGAGACGCGGGTGATCTCCGCGAGAGCGGCTTCGGCCTGTTCGCCGAGGTGGATGCGCGTCATCGGGCCAGCTCCGTCCACACGCTGTTCATCGCCGCGAGCACCCGGTCGAAGCGCTCCGCCTGCGCGCGGTACACCGCGCGGTCGGCTCCCGGCGAGACGACGAGCGACGGGTCGGGGTCGACGCGCCAGTGGCCTGTGTCGACGCCGACACCGGAGGCGGCGAGGGAGGCGACGCCCCGGGCGCCGAGCTCGGTGCCGAGCTGCCGTCGCACGGGATGGCCGATCACGTCCGCGAACATCTGCGCCCAGAGCGGGTTCTTCGCCCCGCCCCCGGCGAGAGTCCAGGGCTCGGCCGAGACCGCGGCGCCGCTCACGCGGAGGGTGTCGAGCTGGACGCGGTGGTACTGGGTGATGCCCTCCGCGACCGCGCGGGCGATCTCGCGGTAGCCGTGCTTGTCCTTGACGCCCAGGAGCGTGCCCGATGCGCCGAGGTGCTCGGGCGCGCCGTGCACGAACGGGAGGAACAGCAGCCCGTCGGCGCCCGCCGGCACGCCAGAGGCGGCGTGGAGGAGGTCGCGCGGGCTCACTGCGTCCGCCGCCATGGTCGACATGAGCGACGAGAACCACTCCACGCTCGCCGCCGAGGTGGGGGCCACCTCCTGGGCGAGCATGTACCTGTTGTCCGGCAGCAGCGCGTTCAGGGTGACCCGCGGCGGCTCGGAGTCGGCGGGCACCACGACGGAGTTGATGGCCCAGGTGCCGACGATGACGGTGACGTCGGCCGGCTCGACGGCGCCCGCGCCGATCGGGCTGGCGATGCAGTCCATGCAGCCGGCCACGACGGGTGTGCCCTCCGGCAGGCCGGTGCGGGCGGCCGCGTCCGGAGTGACGGCGCCGACGACGGCGTCCGATCGGGAGAGCGCCGGCTGCAGGCGCATGAGCTCGCGCGGCAGGCCCAGCAGGTCGAAGACGGCGGGCTCGTACGCGCGCTCCGCGAGGTTGACGAGCCCGCACGCCGACGCGTCGGAGAAGTCGGCGCTCGGGCGGCCGGTGAGGCAGGCGGTGATCCAGTCCTTGCAGCTGAGCGCCCAGCGAGAACGCTCGAGCGTCTCCGGCTCCTCGTCGTGCAGCCAGCGCAGCAGCACCCCCGGCTGCCCGGCCCACGGGACCGAGCCGGTCGCGAGCCGCACGCGCTCGACCTCGTCGGCGTCGAGCGCCGCGACGATCCGCTCGCTGCGGCTGTCGGTCGAAGCGAAGGCGGACCGGACCGGCCGGAGCTGCTCGTCGACGAGGTAGAGCCCGTTCCCGTGGCCGGTGGCACCGACGGCGCGCACGGTCCAGCTCTCTGCGACGAGCCAGGCGGTGAGGTCGGCGAGCACGCCGGCGACGACGTCCCACAGCGCCGCCATGTCGATCTCCTGACGGTCGGCGGCGACGGCGACGCGCGGGTTCGCCGCGGAGAACGTGCGCAGCTCGGCGCCGTTCTCATCGAACGCGGCGGCCTTCGCGGCGGTGAGGCCGACGTCGATCCCGATCAGGCAGTGCTTCATTCCGTGCTTCCTCGCAGGGTCCCGGCCTCGCGCCCGATGTCGAGGGCGCGCGGCTTGAAGCGTCGCATCGCGGCGCGGTAGCGGTCAAGTTCGGCGCGGGCGCGCTCCTCGCTCCAGCCGGCGTGCTCGACGAGGACGGCCGCGACGGCGGGCGCGGCCGCCAGCCCGACGTCGCTGTTCAGGGCGACGGCCATGCGGCGGAGCACCACGTCCTCCAGCGTGAGCGCGCCCTCCTCGGTGACCGCGTGGACGGCCTCGGCGGCGATCGCGCCGGTGTCCTCGTCCACGACGACCGCCAGTGCCGGAGTCTCGGCGGCGAGCCGCTCGATGGCGGCGGCCGCGACGCCGTAGGTGTCGACGAGCCGGGTCGCCGTCCGCACAGGAAGGGCGCTGCGCTCGATGAAGCCGAGACGGAACGCGGACCAGTCGCCCTCCGGGGCGCCCGGCAGCCGCGCGGCCCGCGTCGGCGAGGCGCCGGGGCGCCGCCCGAGCTCGCGCTCGAGTCTGCGCGCCACCAGCTCGCCGAGGGCGCGGTGCGTCGTGAGCTTGCCCCCGATGATCGTGACGAGCCCCGTGTCCGCGCCGTCGTGCACGACGATCTCGTGGTCGCGGCTCACCTTCGACGGGTCGTCCAGCTCGCCGACGTACGGGAGCGGGCGCACGCCCGAGTACGACCAGAGCACGTCGCCGGGCGTCAGCCCCGCCTGCGGGATGAGCGAGTTGACCGCCCCGAGCAGATACGCGGTCTCGTCCTCGTCGATCACGATGTCGTCGATGGAGCCGTCGTACGGGAGGTCGGTCGTGCCGATCATGTACTTGCCCTCCCACGGCAGCACGAACATCGGGCGGGCGTCGTCCGGCGACTCGAAGAAGATGCAGGTCTCGGGCGCGCCGGGGAAGGCGTCGACGACGAGGTGGCTGCCCTTGGTGGGCCCCATCCTCCTGTCGTGCGCACCCGCCAGGTCGAGCACGCGGTCCACCCACGGACCGGCCGCGTTCACGACCAGCCGCGCGGGGACGGTCCTGGTCTCGCCGGTCTCGCGGTCCCGGTAGCGGAGGCCGGAGATGCGGCCGCCGGTGCGCACCAGCGACTCGACCCTGGAGTGGGTGGACACGATCGCGCCGTGGCTCTGCGCCGCCACCGCCAGCTCGACGGCGAGACGTTCCGTGACCGGGACGTTCGCGTCGTGGAAGAGCCCTCCCCAGCGCAGCCCGGCCTCGGCGAGCGCCGGCCAGTCCCGCTGCAGTCGCTTGCGGAAGACGACCCGGTTGAGCGGCAGCGGCTTGCCGAGCGACAGCACGTCGTGCAGCATCAGACCGCAGGCCAGCAGCCAGCCCGGCCGGCTCTGCTGCTTCGAGAACGGGATGAGCATCGGGTAGTGGTGCACGAGGTGCGGCGCCTTGGCGAGCAGGATGTTCCGCTCACGGATCGACTCGTAGACGAGGTGCAGCTCGAACCGCTCGAGGTACTTGAGACCGCCGTGGATCAGTCGGGTGGAGATCGCCGATGTGCGGGCGGCGAGGTCGTCCTGGTCGAACAGCGCGACGGTCAGGCCGCGAGCGGCGGCCTCCCGTGCGACGGCAAGGCCGTTGATCCCCGCGCCGATCACGGCGACGTCGACCGCCGGGATCTCCGGCGTATAGGTGGTGAGCGCGGGCATGTCAGTGCGCGAGCTGCTGGTAGAACTCGTAGGCCTCCTCGGCCGTGAGCCCGTCGTGGACGACGCCGCGCACCGCGGCGAGCATGGCGGAGGGGTGCTCGGACTGGAAGACGTTGCGGCCCATGTCGACGCCGGCCGCGCCCTCCTGGATCGCGCGGTACGCGACGCGCAGCGCCTCCTTCTCCTCCACCTTCTTGCCGCCGGCGATGACGATCGGCACCGGGCAGGCGCTGGTGACCGTCTCGAAGCCCTCCTCGACGTAGTACGTCTTGACGAAGGCGGCGCCGAGCTCGGCGGAGATGCGGGTGGCGAGGCGGAAGTAGCGGGCGTCCCGCACCATGTCCCGTCCCACCGCGGTCACGGCGAGCACCGGGATCCCGGCCGCCTGGCCCTGGTCGACGAGCGTCGTCAGGTTCCTGACCGAGCGGCTCTCGTTCTCGGTGCCGACGAAGACCTGCACGGCAAGCGCTGCCGCGTCCACCCGTACCGCGTCGTCGATGCCGACCGCGATGTCCTCGGCGGTGAGATCGCCGAGCACGCTCGGGCCGCCGCTCGCGCGCAGCACGACGCCCTTGCCGGAGGTGGCGGGCACGGTCGTGCGCAGCGCGCCGCGGGTGCACATCAGGGCGTCGGCCTGCGGGATGAGCGGGACGATCGAGCGGTCGAGCCGCTCGAGGCCGGAGGTGGGGCCCTGGAAGTAGCCGTGGTCGAAGGCCAGCATGACCGTCTTGCCGTCCGCCGGGTCGAAGACGCGCGAGAGGCGCGCGCGCATCCCCCAGTCCTGTCCGGCGAGGCCCTTGAGCGGGAAGTCGCCCGCCTGGGCGACGGCACCCGTGAAGTCGGTCCCTTCGCGGAGGTCGTCGAGGTCAGCCATGGATGTTCTCCTTCTTCTTGGCGGTGATGGTCAGGGAGTCGCGCAGGCGCGCGAACGCGGAGCGGCCGGTGCCGGTCGCGGCGGTGGAGACCACCACGACGGCCACGACGAGCACGCCCTTGAGGATGTTCTGGGCGCCGACGCTCCAGCCGACGAGGTTGAGCAGGCCCGAGAGCAGCACGAAGAACAGCGCTCCGGTCCACGCGCCGACGGGCATCGCGCGGCCGCCGGAGATCAGCGTGCCGCCGATCACCACGACGGCGACGGAGTCGAGCATGTAGGAGGTGCCGAGAACGGTGCTCGGCGAGATGAAGGCGGCGAGCAGGCCGCCGGCGAGGCCGGCGAATCCGCCGCTGACGATGTAGGTGATGGCGGTGACCCGCCACACGCGGATGCCGGCACGCTCGGCGGCGCGCGGGCTCTGCCCGACGGCGAGCACCGAGAGTCCGAAGCGGGTGCGTGCGAGCACGAGGGCGACGACGGCCGTGACGACCGCGACCAGGATCGCCATGACCGGGATGCCGAGCAGCTTGGCGTTGACGAACGCGCGCAGCCCGGCCGCCGCCGATGCGCGGTTCGCGTCGGCGAGCAGCAGCGTCGTCGACTGGACGATCAGGCTGGTCGCGAGCGTCGCGATGATCGGCGGCACCCGCAGCACCAGGATGGCGATGGCGCTCACCAGACCGGCGAGCACGCCGGCGCCGGCCGCCGCGGCCACGCCGACGACGGGGCCAGCTGTCGCGCCGACGCCGACGGAGACATAGGACGCCAGGGAGACGACCGTCCCGACCGAGACGTCGATGTTGCCGGGCCCGAGGGTGATGACCAGCATCTGGCCGAGGGCGACGAGCACCAGGAACGGCGCGAGCGAGAGAGCCTGGGCGAGCGGGTCGAACGGCTGCGCCGGGCGCACCGCGACGATGCAGATCCAGACGGCGAGCACGCCGATCAGCGACCAGCCCCAGGCGGGCCAGCGGAACCGGTGGCGCGGCTCGGCGACGGGCGTGGCGAGCGTGGGCGTCGGCGTGGACGTTGTGGACGTTGTCATCGGCTGAACCTCTCGGTGACGATGCGGCCGGCCAGCACCGCGAGGACGATCACGCCCTGCGCCCCGGCCTGCATGCTCGACGGCAGCGCCACCAGGCTGAGCAGGACGGAGATCAGGCCGAGGGTCACCGCACCGAGCGCGGTGCCGAACGGGAGTGCCCGGCCGCCGGAGAAGGTGCCGCCGCCGAGGATGACCGCGGCGATGGTGGTGAGGGTGAAGTTGCTCGCCGAGTTGATGTCGCCCGACCGGGTCTGCGACGCCAGCAGGAGGCCGGAGACGAGGATGAGCACGGCAGCGAGCACGTAGGCGGCGATGCGGGTGCGGGTGAGCGACCAGCCCGCCTTGTCCAGGGTGGCCGCGCTGGAGCCGAGGGCGCGCATCCTGGCGCCGACGCGGCTGCGGCGGGTGAGCCACCAGCCGAGCACGGCCGCGACCGCGATGAAGACGAGGGGCGGAGGCACGATGGTGCTGCGCCACGACCCGATCGCCGTCAGCCACGCGGGCGTCGCCCCGCCGGGCGTCGGGAGCAGCTGCAGGCCGATCCCGAGCCACACGAACGACATCCCCAGCGTGACGATGATCGAGGGGACACCGCGCTTCTGCACGATGAGCCCGAGCAGTGCGTAGACGACCAGCACGGCGGCGAGCATGACGACACCGAGCAGCGGGCTGGTCGCGAGGGTCGTGGCGGCGATCACCGTCACGAGCCCGACGAGGTTTCCGATGCCGAGGTCGATGTCGCCGACCGACATGATGATCATCTGCGCCTGCGCGGCGAAGACCAGGGGGACGGCCGACATCAGCATCAGGCTGAGCCCGCTGACCGAGAGGATGCCCGGCTGGATCGCCGCGGCGATCGCGACGATCACGACCAGTGCGACGAGGGAGAGCAGTGCGGGCGAGCCGTGCGCGAGCCCGGCGCGGAGGCGCACGGCCGGAGCCGGGCGCCCCGAGCGGACCGCGGGCGCGGCGCCGGCGGTGGATGCGGTGGTCGCTGTGCTCAACGCACGTCCCCTTCCTCGAACGAGTCGGCGATGATCCGTTCCTCGGTATTGGTCTCGCCGGCGAGCTCCGAGACGATCCGGCCCGCGCGCAGCACGTAGACGCGGTCGCAGTGGGCCATCTCGGCGTTCTCTGTCGAGTACCAGACGATGGCGCGTCCCGCCGCCGCCTCGGCCTTCATGAGCGTGTAGAGCTCGTTCTTGGTGGCCACGTCGACCCCGCGGAACGGGTCGTCGAGGAGCACGAGGGCGGCGTCCGTGGCGAATGCCCTTGCCACGAGCACCTTCTGCTGGTTGCCGCCGCTGAGCGCGGTGATGGGCGACCCGGCGGCGCCGCGGATGCGGAGCGCGTCGATCCAGCGCGCGGCGAGCGCACGCTTCGCGCGGCCGTTGACGACGCCGGCGGTGCTGATGCCGCGCAGGGCGGCGACGGTCAGGTTCTGGGCGACGCTCCAGAGCGGCAGGATGCCGGAGGTCTGCCGGTCGCCCGGCACGTAGGCGCGGCGGCGCGGCGCCGTGACGCCGCGGGCGAACGCGCCGGCGGACCACAGCCGGGTGAGCATCCGCTCCTGGCCCTGGCCCGCCAGACCGGCGAGGCCCACGATCTCGCCCGAGCGGACGGTGAACGGGATGCCGTCGCCGCGGATGGCGGCCACGACGTCCCCGGGCGTCCTGGCGTCCGCCGCGGCCTCCACCTCGGCGGCCGCGTGCACCTCCCCGCCCATCGCGTGCAGCAGGGTGCGCTCGTCGGCCCCGGTGAAGACCCCGGCGACGGCGCCGTCCCGCATGACGGCGACGCGGTCGCTGTGCGCGATCACCTCGGCCATGCGGTGCGAGATCAGCAGCACGCTCACGCCGTCGGCCGTGAGCCGGTGCAGGTGCGCGTAGAGCTGACCGGCGGCGTCCACCCCGAGCGACTCGGTCGGCTCGTCCAGGATCAGCAGACCGAGCCGCTCGGTGCAGAGCGCGCGGGCGATCTCGACCATCTGGCGCTGCGCCAGGGTGAGCTCGCCAACGCGGCGGACGACAGCGATCCCGTGCCCGGGGAACACGGCGTCCAGGACCTCGCCGATGCGCCGTTCCGCGCGTCCCTTCCACCCGAAGGAGGGGCCGCCGCGGCGGTCGGAGAGGTACGCGTTCTCGGCGACGGTCAGGTCGGCGCAGAGCGCCAGCTCCTGGTAGACCATGCGGACGCCGGCGGCGGCCGCCGTCTGCGCGTCCCACGGCCGGCCCGCCGCGGCATCCCGCGCGGTGACAGCACCCGTGTCCGGCTGCTCACGACCGGCGAGGATGCGCATCAGCGTGCTCTTGCCCGCGCCGTTGTGACCGACGAGCCCGAGGATCTCCCCGCGCTCGACGTGCAGGTCGACCCCGGTCAGCGCACGGGTGCTCCCGTAGCGCTTGGCCACACCGCGGGCGGCGATGGTCGCCGTCGCGCTCGGCGCTGCGGCCGCCGGAGCGGTCGCCGCCGTCGTACCGGCGCCCGTGGGGGCCGGATGAATCGTCGTTGGCATGGGATCCTCCTCGAACTCGCCGGTCGCTCGCGCTACTTCAGCGCGGGAGCCTCGGCGTCCTTCCCGGCGGCGACGGCGGCGATCGCCGCCTCGACGCTCTCCTTGTCCCAGGGGTAGGCCGCGTACTCGTCGGCGGAGAGCGAACCCGCCCAGTGGTCCAGGTCGTCCTGACCGATCTCGAGCAGCGGGAGGACGACGGTCGACGGGACCTTCTTGCCGGCGAGGAGCTCGAGGCCGACGTAGAGCGCGGCGACGCCCTGTCCCGGGTCGGTCAACGCGGCGAACGAGCCGTTGCTGATGCCCTTGTCCTTCCAGAAGTTCAGGGACTTGCCGTCGGTGTCGAAGACGACCACCGGGTCCGGCCGGGCCGCCGACTCGAACGCCTGGACGACGCCCATGCCGCCGATGCAGCCGGGCACGGCAGCGATCTGCGGGAGGGACCCGAGCACGGAGACGATCTCCTTCTGCGCGGTGGAACCGTCGCAGTAGCCGTTGACCTCGGCGGCGACCTTCACGTTCGGGTAGTCCTTCAGGATCTCGTGCTGCCGCTTGTTGAACTCCTCCTCCGGCTGGGAGCCGATGACGCCGCGGTTGATGATGATGTCGCCCTTGCCGCCGATCGCCTTGAGCGCGGGCACCAGCGACACCTCGCCCCACTTGGCGTAGTCGTTGCGGACGATGTGCGCGCACGGCGCCTTCATGTCCGCGTCGAGCACGAGCACGGTGATGCCGGCGTCGCAGGCCTCCTCGACGGCCGGGACGAGCGCGGTGGAGGACGCCGGGATGACGACGAGCATGTCCGGCTTCTGCAGCACGAGGCTGCGGATCTGGGACGCCTGCTCGGTGGCGCTGTTCTCGCCGGGCGCGTTGACCGTCGTGTACTTCGAGACGACGCCGTCCTTCTTGAGCTTGTCGGCCTCCTTCTCGAACTTGTCGATCAGGGTGAGCCGCCAGCCGTTGACGAAGCCGTTGCTCAGGGCGACGGAGATTCCGGACGTCTTGCCTGCTCCGTCCGAGCCGCCGTCTCCGGCGGCGCCCGCCGAGCATCCGGTCAGTACGAGGGCCGCCGCAACGGCGGCGACGACGCCGGTGCGGCGCCAGGATCCAAACGACATTGTTCTGCCTCCAGGGGATTCGCTTCTCTGCGAGAGGTGTGCGGTATTCGGGATTGCGGTGCTTGGAATGCTTGCGTTACGTCAACTTGTCACGTCTAACTCATCATGACAAGCTTGTAGTGACAAGACTGTAGACAGTAGCCTTGCGAAGTGTCAAGCCAGGCGATCCGGCGATGCGGCCGGACGCGGAGAAGGGGGAGAGGATGCCCGCACACGCGCTCAGCGATGCGCGGCTGGACAGGGACTCGAAGGAGCCCCTCTGGCAGCAGCTCGTCGGCGTCCTCCGCGACGCGATCGAGACCGGAGCGCTCGCCCCCGACCAGGCCCTCCCCTCCGAGGCCGACCTCATCGACCGCTACGGCGTCTCCCGCACGGTGGTCAGGGAGGCACTGGCCGAGCTGGTGCGCCGCGGCCAGATCTACAAGATCCGCGCCAAGGGCTCGTTCGTCGCTCCCCCTCGACGCGACCTCTCCTTCATCGGATCGAACGCCGGCTCGTCCGAGGACCTGGCCGGCAGCGGCCGCACGGTGGCCACCCGCATCCTCTCGCTCGAGGAGTCGGCCGCCGACGCCGGCGAGGCCGCCGCACTGCGCCTGCCGGAGGGCACGCCGGTCGTCCGGATGCGCCGGCTCCGGACCGTCGACGGCACGCCCTGGCTCCTCGTCCGCACAACCCTCCCCCTCGACCGGTTCTCCGGGCTGCTGAAGGCGCACCTCGAGAACCGCTCGCTGTACGACCACCTGCGCCGGACCTACGGGGTCGCGCCGGCCGGGGCCGACCGCTGGCTGAAGGCGGTCATCCCGTCGGAGGAGGAGGCGCGCCTGCTCGACCTGCCCGCGGGCACGCCCGCGCTGGACATCGAATCGGTCGCGTGGGACGAGGACGGCGTGCCGTTCGAGTACTACCACGCCCTGCACCGCAGCGACGAGTCGCGGTTCTACGTCGGCGTACGCTGACCTGCGGCCGCCGCTACGAGGCGGCCCGCTCGTCGGCCAGCGTCTGCTCGCAGGCGAGCAGGGTCACACCCACGCTCCACGCGTGCGAGAGCGTCAGCAGCATCCCCTTCGGCTGGAAGCACGCAGTCTGGTAGTAGCGCTCGCTCACCATGCCGCGGTACGCGTTGAAGTCGCCGTCCTCGCGGGCGATGAACTGGCGGAAGCAGGCGAGCGTCTCGTCCGCGCGCTCCGCGTAGTGCGGGTCGCCGAGGGCGGCCGACAGCTCGCGCAGCTCGGCGGTGCAGACCAGTCCGTATGCGTGCAGGTGCTGATTGGAGGGGGAGGCGGTGTCGGCGCCGCGGGTCCGGAAGCCGTAGGCGCCGAGGAGGGTGTGCGGGGGGAAGCGCACGTCGTAGCTGTAGCGGAAGGTCAGCATCCAGTCGGCCGCGCGCCGGGCGACGTCGAGCCAATGCGCGTCGCCGGTCGCCCGGTGCAGCGCGACGTAGGCCATCACCGCGGCGTAGCCGTCCTCCGACGTCGGGGCGAGGTCGACGTCCTCCGGGGCGCCGTGCAGGAACTCCCGGTCGACGAACGCCTCGTAGTAGCGGCCGGCGGCGAGCGCGGCGGGCAGGTACCGCTCGTCCCGGTCGGCGGCCTCCACGAGCGCGGCGGTCCAGGTGAGGCCGGAGGCGCCGGACCAGGACAGCACCTCACCGGTCTCGGCGTGGTGCACCGAGCCGAGGTTGCCGTCGGCGCGCTGCCGGGCGACCACCGCGTCCAGGTTCGAGCGGACGGCGCGCTCCCACCGATCGTGGGTGTCCAGCGTCTGCGCCCGGATCAGGAACAGCGTCGCCTCCGCCAGCGTGCGCGAGTGCAGCCCGCGCTTCAGCTCGGTCCAGGACTGCGTCCAGCCGTGCTCGCGGTACCAGACGCCCCAGAAGGTGCCGGACGGCGAGAGCTCCGCCGTGATGAAGTCGATGACGCGGCGGGCCGCATCCACCTCGTCCGTGCGACCGGTGCGCAGGCCGTGGGCCAGCAGCGCGTACGCCCACGGGATGCCGCTGACCCAGCCGACGTGCATCGCCTGTCTGTCCACGGTGAGGCCGTCGCGGCCGCTCACCTCCCTGTCGAAGCCGACGGTCTCCAGCAGCACGCCGGGGTCGGGGTCGTAGTGCCAGGCGAGCAGACCCTCGGCGGTCAGATCCGCGGCGGTCGCCACCTCCAGCCACGGTTCGAGGGAGGACGACGGCGCCGCCTCGGCGTGCAGGGCGCGCAGCACGGGCGCGTACGCGTGCCGGTCGGCGCCGAGCTCGAAGACGCGCACCGTCACGGTCGCGGTCGAGCCGGGCTCGAAGCGGTGCGTGGAGGCGTCGGCCGGGCGCGGTCGCGCGTCGCCGTAATAGGTGACCGGGTACTCGCGGTAAGGGAAGCGCAGCGCGAGCGTCGCCTCCCCGGTGCCGGCGTCGTGGGAGAGGCCCAGGCCGGTGAGCCCGAGCGCCGTGGTCTCGTCCGCGGCGAGCGCCAGGCCGCCACGCCCCTCCCCCGCCCAGACGAACACGGCGGGCGTCGCGGCGCGGTCGGCGCGGAACTCCCAGGTGTCGCTGATGAGGGCGCCGTGCTCCGCGTCCGAGCGGGCGCCGGCCCGGAACCGGGGGAACGCGCGGGTGTTCTCGGCCGGCCGGTTCTCGCCGTAGAACGTGCCCGGGATGAGCCACCACGGGTCGTCGGCGTCCGGGACGACCGCCTCGACCAGGAGGGAGGCGTCGACGGGCGCGGCGCCCACGTAGGCGACCGAGATGCGCACCGACCAGCCGGGGTCGGCCTCCGCCCACTCCGTGCGCAGCTCGAAGGCCTCCGCCGGCGCGCCGTCCACGCGCACCCGGAGCCCGGGACGCGCGGTCACGACAGCGGACGCTCGATGAGGTCGACCTCGCGCACCGGCTCCGCAGGATCGGCGGGGACGACGAACGTGCGCAGCTGCGACGGCCCGAAGTCCTCCTCGATCGTGCGGCCGAGCAGCGGCAGCTCGATGCGCGACCGGCCGCCCTCGCCACGGGTCTCGACGGCGCGCACGACGACGTCCGCCCCGCCCGGCGCGTCCGCCGCGTCCTCGGTGCCCTTGATCGCGGTGACCATCACGGCTCCGCTGCCGTCGCTCGCGAACGAGTGCACGGGAGGGAGCACGCCGTCGTGGAACGACTCCTGCATCGCCCGCACCGGGTTGCCGAGGAGCAGCGCGCGGCGGATCGGGTCGGCCTCGCGCCAGTCGCCGGAGTGGGCGACGAGCTCGTAACTGAACCGCTGGATGCCTTGGTCCTGGAAGCTGTAGATGCCGTCCGGGTCGAGCAGCCGCGGGTCGTGCCACGAGTAGACGGGGCTGCGGACGGCGGTCACCCCGATGCTCGGCTGCTCGCCGGGGCTCACGTCGTACGCGTGTTTGTTCGTGGTGACGACCGTGAGGCCCGCCGCCGTGCCGCCGACCGTCCCGGTGAGGTCGACCCACGACTGCGCGGGCTCCTCGGCGCCGTCCACCGGCCGCTTCAGGTGGCCGAACGGGATCTCGTAGGTCGCCTCCGGCTCCTCCAGCACCGTGGGGAAGCGCAGCTTGAGCAGGTGCGCCTGCTCGCGCCAGTCGAGCGTCACGTTCACGCGCAGCACGGGCGAGTCGTGGTCGAGGATCAGCTCCTCTACCAGGGTGGATGCGCCCCACGCGCGTTCGATGCGCAGCCGGGAGCGCAGCGGGCCGGTCTCGCGGACCACGATGCGCCTCAGCTCCATGCTCGCGCCCGGCCAGGCGTACGAGACGACGCGGTGGCCCCAGGTGTCGGTCGGGTCGTCGTTGACCTGCGTGTGCTGCGTGCCGTCGACCCCGGCCATCACATCCACGCCGGTCGCCTTGACCAAGTAGGAGGAGATCCAGCCGGTCTGCTGGTCGATGCGGATGCGGACGTGCGCGGTCTCGAGGGTGTCCTCGGTGACGGTGAGGCCGGCGCCGGTGCCGGTGCCGGGGCCGGGGCCGGCGCCGGTCGCGGCGAGCGGGCCGGGGCCGGGCCGCAGCCGGTAGAGGCGGTAGCCGAGCGCGGGCAACTCGGCGCGGAACGTGACGGCGCCGCGGGAGACATCGTCCGTCGTCGCGGTGGACTGCGCGTTCTGGAACACGACCGGCGCGCCGTTCTCGTCGACGACATGCACGCCGCTGCGCTGCGCGCCGTACTGGAAGTCGACGTCGGTCGCGACCGGCCACGGGTGCGGGTTGAAGACCAGGACCGGCTGCGTGCCGTCCTCCCTTGGGACCTCGACCTGGCGGGCGATCACGTTGTGCGCCCTGGTCACGATGCGCTTGGAGACGGCGACGGCCTCGCCGAGCTGGTCGCGGGCGTCGTCGTACGACGACTCGATGGCGGAGCCGGGCAGGATGTCGTGGAACTGGTTGAACAGCACCTGCTTCCACGCCGTCTCCAGCTCCGCGCGCGGGTAGTCGATCCCGTCGGTCGCGGCGACGACGGCGGCCCAGCGCTCCGCGTTCAGCACGGCGAACTGCGCGCGGCGCTGCCACGCCTTGATGCCCGAGTGAGCGGAGTAGCAGCCGGGCGCGTGGTGCTGCAGGTCGTCGCGGCGCACGGGCAGCGCATCCAGGTACGCCTCGCCGCGGCCGAGCACCTCGTCGAAGTACGTGCGGGGAGAGGACATCGTCATCCTTCCGAAGGAGCCCATCCGGTCGTAGCGGTGGATCGACTCGATGTTGGCGATGGTCGGCCCGCCGCCGTGGTTGCCGACGCCGTAGAACACCATCGCGGTGGCGTTCTCGCCGAAGCCGACCGCGCGGTCGAGGGACTGCAGCGCCTTCTCGGTCTGGCCGTCCACCGACCCGGGCGGGCTGCAGTACTCGAACGGGATGCGGTAGGCGAGGACGCGGGAGCCGTCGGGCGCCTCCCACCAGAACAGGGTCGGCGCCAGGTCGCCCTCGTGCGGGCCGGGGCGCATGAAGGTGTAGGAGTCCATCCCCTGGCCGCGCAGGATCTGCGGGAGCATCGCGTTGTGGCCGAACGGGTCGACGTTCATGCCGACCGTCGACGGGATGCCGAACCGGGAGAGCAGGTAGCGCTGGCCGTACAGACCCTGGCGCACGAAGCTCTCGCCCATCGGCATGTTGTTGTCCGGCTCCACCCACCATCCGCCGACGTTCACCCAGCGGCCCTCGGCGACGCGCTCCTGGATGCGGGCGAACAGCTCCGGGTCGGACTCCTCCACCCAGCTCAGCAGCACGATCTGGTCGCACGTGAAGACGAAGTCCGGGTACTCGTCCATGCGGTGGATGGCGGACCAGAAGGTCGCGCGCGCCTCCTGGTAGCCCTCCTGCCACGGCCACAGCCAGACCGGGTCGAGGTGGGCGTTGCCGATCATGTGCAGGGTGCGGTCGGGGGTCGCGAGCGGGCGCGGCGCCGGCGGCAGGTCGCGCGGCTGGGCGCCGGCGGGGGCGTTGGCGACGGGAGCGCTCGCGCTGGCGGCGTTCCTCGCCATCGCTTCCGGAGTTCTTCCCGCCTCGGGCGGCGTGTCGGTGGGAACAACTCCGGAATCGATGGCGGCGGCCTTGTCGGTCACAGTGCGTACTCCTCGTCGCCGTCGGCCCACGCGTCCACGATCTCGGAGAGTACGTGGAGCATGAACGTGTGGAATTCCTGGATTCTCGGGGTGGAACTGGAGGGACTGAGCAGGGCGTGGTCGGCGAACCGCGCAGCGGGGCCGCCGTCGCCGCCCCCGAACAGCACGGTGGTCGCGCCGGCCGCCTGCGCGGCCTCGAGGGCTGACACGATGTTCGCACTCCGGCCGCTGGTCGTGAAGGCCGCGACGACGTCCCCGGGACGAGCCAGGCCCTGCACCTGGCGGGCGAACACGTCGTCGTACGAGTAGTCGTTGGCGATGCACGTCAACGTGGTGGGGTCGGTGCTCAGCGTCACGGCGCCGAGCGGGCGGCGGTCGCGCTTGTAGTGGCCGATGATCTCGCCCGTGAAGTGCTGGGCGTCGGCCGCGCTGCCGCCGTTGCCGAACGTGTACAGGATGCCGCCACTCGCGAACGCCTCGCAGAGCACCCGGCCGACGACCCGGAGCTGCGGGAGCAGGGCCTCGCCGGCCTCGGCCGTTGCGATGTGCGCGCGGAGCTGCTCGTCCATCCACTCAGACATGGTGCGGCTCCCTGGCGCTCGCGGCCGCGGCGGCGGGCGCGGCGTCGGCGGTCGCGGACGCGGCCGCGAGGCGGTCGAGGTGGTCGAAGGCGACGGCGCCCGCGCCGACGACGCACACCTCGTCGCCGAGGCCCGCGACGACGACCGTGGACGCGGCGGCGGCCGGGGGCATCGCGGACGCGGCCACCCGCTCGCGCACGGGCACGAGGAGCGCATCCCCGGAGCGGATCACGCCCCCGCCCAGCACGACGAGGTCGGGCTCGAAGACGTTGACGAGGTCGGTGATGGCGACCGAGAGGACGTCGATGGTCTCCTCCCAGAGCTCGGCGGCGAGCGCGTCGCCCGCGGCGGCTGCGGCGACGACGTGCTCGGCGCGCACCTCCCCGATGCGGGCGAGCGCGGAGTCCGCGCCGCGCTCGGCGACCGCCTCCCGCGCCCGGGCTGCGATGGAGGTGCCGGATGCGTAGCCTTCGAGGCAGCCGCGGCGTCCGCACAGGCAGAGCCGGCCGCCGGTGCGGACCATGACGTGCCCGAACTCCCCGCCGTTGCCTGCCGCGCCACGGTGCAGCCGGCCGCCGATGACAGCGCCGCCGCCGATCCCCGTAGAGATGGTCAGATAGACCATGGTGTCGGCGCCCAGGGCCGCGCCGTAGCGGAACTCGCCCAGCGCGCCGGCCGTCGCGTCGTTCTCCAGCGCGGCGGGGATGCCGAACTCGCGCTCGGCGAGTGCGACGATCGGAAGGTCGACCCAGCCGGGAAGGTGCAGCGGGCCGGTGAGCACGCCGGCCGACGCGTCGAGCGGACCACCGCAGGAGATGCCGACCGCGGCGATCCTGTCGGCCGGGATGCCCGCGTCCGCGATCGCCCGGTGACCCATCGCGAACAGTCTGGGAACGATTACACCTGGACCCTCCTCCCGGCGGGTGGGTTCGACCGCGAGTGCGTGGGTTCGGCCATCCTCCGTGACCACGGCGACGGCGAGCTTGGTGCCGCCGATGTCGAGCGAGAGGACGGCGCGTGGGCCGTTTGCCATCATGTCCTTCCGAGGGCTGCACGGTCTCACCGTCGTCGGTGGATCGTGTGGGATCGTTCCCACAGATCATAGGGTGCGCGGGTGAAGCGGGTCAACCGGGCGCCACCCCCGAAGCGCCACATCCCACCCGCCGAGGATGAGTCATGCCGCGTCCCGGGCGGCCGGGCGAGAGCGTCGCCGCCCGCAGCGGGGGCGCGACACGCCGTTTGGCGCGCCTGCATGCGGCGTGTCGCGTCCCTTGTGTGGCCAGGCGAGGGCTATTCGGTGTCGACGACCGCGTCCCCGGCCTGGCCGAGGCGGGTGGCGCCGAGGCTGACGTCGGCGGCGAGGCGCTGCCTCCGCACCGCGGCCGAGGTCGCGCGCACGGTGAACGGCAGCCGGACCGTCTCGCCGGCGCCGGCCACGACCGCTGCGGGAGCGGCGGGCGCCACGACCACCTCCCACCCCTCCGGCAGCACCAGCGCGGCGACCACCTCGCGCGGACCGTCGTACGGGTTCACCACGACCACCTCGTACTCCAGCGTCGAACCGGCCGGGACCCGCTGGTAGAACGGCTCCACGAGCACCAGGTTGCCGTCGGCGGGCGGGCGCATCCCGTCGTCCGGCAGCAGTCCGTCGTGGATGGCCGCGAGCTCGTCTCCCTGGCGGGTGAGCAGCTCCAGGTAGTCCTCGTCCACCTGCCTGCCCTGCCAGTGCCCGGTGATCATCAGACCGGGCGAGACCCTGCGGTACAGGGCCGCGCTCTGGATGAAGTCGTCGCGCCGGAACCGGTTGCGGTACTGGTAGTTGAGGATCTCGCGCTGCACGCCGAGGCGCCCCTCCGCCGTCTGCTGGTCGCCGGTGGCGAGCACCCGCACACCATCCACCTCGAACTCGAACGCCGCCGCGTACAGGGTGTGGCCGGGCAGCTCGTGGGTGGTGAACTCGTACTCCCGCCAGCGCACGGTGGGCCCGAGCGGAAGCACCCGGTCTGCCGGGATGGGCTCGAACCACTGGCAGGGCAGGTCGGTGCGCATCGGGTCGGCCATGATCGGCGCGACGTTCTCCGGCAGCCACACCTCGGTCCCCTCGACCTCCCGCAGCAGGTTCATCCCGGCCACGTGGTCGTCGTGGTAGTGCGTCCCGAGCACCACCTCGATGCTCGTCACTCCGTAGTCGCGCTTCAGCGCGGGAAGCGAGGCGAGCCACGGCCGGCGCGCCGCGCGGTCGGTGCCGGCCGGCCATCCCGTCGACATGTCGTAGCCGTAGTCGATGAGCAACGCAGCGCCGGAATCGCTGAGCAGCACGTACACGCAGGAGTTGGCGCTGCGGTTCAGCAGCAGGTGGTCCGTGAGCCGCACGAAGGGACGGTCGTACCAGTCGCGCAGGTCCCACGGCCGGGTGCGCCGCGAGTCGACGTAGTCGCCCATCCGCCTGGCGAGCTCGGCCAGGGCGGCGACGGCGTCGGGCATCGGCTCGCCGTGCGACGGGAGCAGCACATCCGGCTCCTCCTCCTGCAGCACGAAGCAGGAGAGCGCGTTCATCGCCGGGCCCTCGTTCTCTGTGTAGGACCACTGGGTCGCCGCGAGCGACCACACCTTGCCCGGCGCGTAGATCAGGTCGCCTGTGAACGCGACGCGCCCCTCGGGGCGGTCGACCAGGTAGGTCACCGAGCCCATCGTGTGGCCCGGCGTCGGCACCGTCGCAACATCCACACCGCCGTAGCGGGCCGTGCGGTACTCGGGCACCACCCCGGCGATCGGCACCGGATCGAGCAGCGAGAATCGGTCCTGCCGGAGGTTGTAGTCGTTGTAGAGCGCGCGCGCCGACCACATCTCGTCCACGCGCGCGAACAGGTCCTGCTCCACCGGCGGCACGTGGATGGGGATGCCCGCCGCCACCGCGCGCGGCAGCCCCTGGCCCTGGTCGCGGTGGTGGTGGGTCATCAGCACCGCGTCCAGGGTGGCCAGCCCCAGCTCGTGCAGGTGGTCGAGCACGTCGCCGGAGCCGAAGTCGATCGCGATCGCACCCGCCGTCGCGCCGGGCTGCGGGAGCACGACGTAGACGTTGCAGGTGTCCACGAACCGGTGGACGCCCGGCGCCACCTCGGTGAACGCGCTCATGCGGGCGACCGGCTCGACCGGCTCGACCGGTTCTCCCGGTACTCGCGCCAGAGCGCGGCGATCTCGTCGAGGTGCTCGTCCTCGATCGGCTCGCGGCTGTTGTCGATCGACTCGACGTAGTACAGCGCGGGGACCCCGAGCCGGCCCTGCACGCGGGCGTACTCCAGCCACTCGTCCCTGCTCGGCATCGGCCACTGGTCGGTGTCGATGGGGTGACCGGGCAGCGCGTTCGCGGCAACGTCGTGCCGGTAGCGCACCTGGTCGGCGACCGGCACGGGCTCGCCGTGCACCGAGTCCTCGAGCACGTCGTTCAGCCGCACCATGTCGGTGACCCCGCCGAACGAGGGATGGACGGTGTGCGTCACGACCAGCGCATCCGGCTTCACCGCCTTGGCCGCGTCGTGGATGGTGCGGACGATCGCGTGCAGCGCCGCGATGCCCCACACGTCCTCGGTGTGCGCCCTGAGGCTCGTGCCGGACGGGGCGCGCTGAGTGAAGTCCACCTTGAAGCCGTCGGCGTCAAGGCCGTCGGCGGACAGCATGTGCGTGACCTGCGCGGCCAGCGCCTCCAGGTACGCGGGGTTGGACGGGTCGACCGAGAGCGGACGACCGCCCGCGTCACGCACCGTGAGCTCGGCGGGGAGACCGGACGGGTCCCATGCCTTGAACCAGAGCAGCACACGCTGCCCCGCCGCGTGGCGGCCGGCGATCCAGCCGCGCAGGTCCGGCCACTTGAGGTGGTCGACGGTGTTGGTGCCGTAGTCCGCCTGCCAGCGGTCGTCGATCACGACCGTGCCCGGGTGGATGCCGCGCTCGGCGAGCCGCGCGAGCCAGCGGTCGTACAGCTCCTGGCGAGCGAGGTCGGGGGCGAACGCGGCACCGGCCGGCAGCACGAACCCGTCGGCGTCGTCGGTGGCGAGCGCCTCGCCCTCGTGGCTCATCCGCACGGCGAGGGCGCACTGCGCGCCCCAGCCGCAGAAGATCGGCTCGAGCCACCAGTCCGCCGCCGGACCGGGCTCGGCCGCCCAGCCGCGCGCGACGAGGTCGTCGCGGTAGTCGCGGATCGCCGTGAGCGGCGCCCCGGCGGGACGCAGCACGAACTCCGGCGACGACCAGCCGCCCGGTCCCACCCGGGTGTGCCCCTCGTACGCCAGCCGCAGCAGGAAGCCGCCGTCGAGAGCGTCGTACCGGAACGTGGTGAAGCCGAGCTGCTCGACGGGCGCGACGACGGAGACGCCCAGCCAGTCGCCGACGGGCATGTCGGTGGGACCGTGCGCCGCCTCCGCGCCGATCGCCGGGCGGCCGAAGGCGAACACCAGCGGGGGCGGCGAGAAGATGCCGTGCAGGCGCCCGGGCTCGGCGTCGCCGACGACGCCGAGCTGCGCCTGGCTGCTCGACGGACGCACGACCTGCACCGGCTCGGTGGGCGTCGGCACGAAGACCGAGGGGAACCGGATTCCTGAGCGGAAGGTGCCCGCCGCACCGGTCGGCAGGGCGGCCTGGCCGCCGAAGACGGTGACGTCGGCGATCCGGGCGTCCTCCTCTGCGGTGGTCACCTCGATCTGGGCGCGCACCTCGCCGGGGGTGCAGCGCAGGACGAGGGCCCGGGTCGCCCACGCGCTCGAGTCGCTGATGACCCGCACCACGACGTCGCCGCCCGGCTCCTCCTCCAGGGTGACCGCGGTCGGGCCGGAGGCCTCGTCGGGCATCCCGACGCGGTCGACGCCGGCGATGAGCGAGAGGTCGGTCCACAGCTCGCCGCTCGCCGAGGCGAGCGTGGCGCGCGGCCGCGCGAGCGCGACGCCGAGAGTGTAGGCGGGGGCCGTGATCACAACCTCGGTCGCGCCGCGGGTGACCGTGATGTCGGTGTGGGTGGTCTGCATCGTCCTTCGGGGTTCTCGGGGAGCTCGTCGCGGAGAAGAGGGGATGGGGTCAGCGGGCGCGGAGGCCCGCGCGAGCGGCGACGGAGTCGGCGGTGACCGCGCCGCCCCGGCCGTGGAGCGTGATGCGGAACGTCGGCTCTGGGGCGAAGCCGACGGTGGGTGCTGCGGCCCCGCCCGGAGTCCTGGGGAGGACGAGCGCGCCGTCCGCCTCCACACCGTAGCGGAACTCGCCCGCGAAAGCAGGATGCGTGCTGTGCCGCTTCGCGAGCGCGAGCGCGACCGCGGTGTCGGGAAGGGAGGACGGACGGGGCCGCGGGCGGCGTGGCGCGGCGAAGGGAGGAGACCAGCGGGGAATTGGGGGCGGATCCCCTCCGTTTCCGACGGGCCGGTGGGCCCGCGTGCAATTCCGGAGAACCCGGCGGCGCTTGGCGTTCTGGGACCGTAGGAACGGGGAAAGCGGCGGGATCGGGGCCGCTTCTCCGGAGTCACGGACGCGCACGCCGGTGCTCACGGCCGCACCCCCGAGGTTCCGTCGGGACCGGACGCGGCCGGCCGGTTCGCGCTGGCGACCGGCCCGTCCGGGCCCGACGGGGTCAGTGCCTCCCGCAGCCGCGCGACGCCGCCGGCCGGGGAGGTGAGCACGGGGACGTCGACACCCGCCGCGGCGGCGGCATCCGCCATCGACGCCTGGGCGAGCACGACCACCGTCGCCTCGCCCGCGACCGCACGGACGGCCTCGGCGATCAGCCGGTCGTGCGTCGCGCGGTCGCCCTCGGCGCGCGCAGCCGCGGCGCCGGCGACGACGCGGGCCGTGACGACGGCGCCCGACCCCTGCGCGGCGGCCTCGCGCTCGATGAGGCGCGAGGTGGGTCCGAGCGTCGCCGTGTTGGTCGCGAGCGCGGCGATCATCGGCGCCGCGGTCACCGGCGGCCCGGACACCCGCGCGCCGGAGCCCGCCAGCCGCACCGCCTCCGCGGCCATGGCGGCGTCGACGCGGACGACGGGGATGCGCATCCCCTCGGCCGCGCGCTCTGCCGCCTCGCCGATCGAGGAGCAGGTGACGAGCACGGCGTCCGCGCCCGCGTCCGCCAGGTGCGCGAGATGCGAGGCGACCCGCGCGCGCACATCGGCGGTGACGCCGTCCGCGATCGCCGTCTCGAGCAGCCAGGCGTCGACGATGTGCTCGCGGTAGGCGCCGGGGATGCTCTCGGCGAGCAGCTCGTCGAACGCCCCGGCGAGCGCGGGGACGGTGTGCAGCACGCCGGCGATCACGACGCCTCCCGCCAGGGCCGCGCCTCGCGCTCGACGACCGCGATGAGGCTCTCGAAGCGCGGGACGGACAGCTCGCGCAGGGCGGCAGGCACGTCCGCGCTACCGACCACGTCGCTCCACAGCGCGCGTCCGGCGAGGAAGCCGCTCGCCCCCGCGCGGCAGGCGGCCCGCACGGCGGGCTCGAACGCGGGCCGGTCGACGCCCTGCGAGAGCACAACCCACGGACCGGTGATCGCCTCGTTCAGGCGCTCGCTCGCCTCCCGCTGCTCGCGATCGTCGCCGGTGCCGGCGAGCGGCACCTGCACCTTGTAGAGCGAAGGGCCGAGCGGGGAGAGCTCCCGCGCCGCCTCGCGGATGGCGTCGTCCATGTCCCAGCTCTTCTCGTCGAGCTCCGCCGGGGTCGCCCGGACGACGGGCTCGAGCACCGAGAGGACGCCGCGGGCGCGGCACTCGGCGATGAAGCGCTCCACCAGGTGCACGCGGGCGGGCCGCTTGGCGTCGCGCCGCCAGATCACGAGCAGCTTGAGCGCCACGACGCCGTCGAGGTCCGTGCGCTCCAGGACGACGTCGTCCAGCCCGGTCTCCTCGACGGGACCGCCGTCCTCCTGTTCGAGGGCGTCCGCGGCGAGGATGAGCCCGGTCCGGGAGGGGAGCAGGTCCCGCACGGCCTCGAAGCCGTACTGCCGGTCGATGAGGAAGCCGGAGGCGAGCGGCCCGAGCGCCTCGGCGACGGCCACCTTGAAGCCGATCAGCACGTCGTCGGCCGGGCGATCCGCCCCGGCGAGGTCGAACATGTGGCGCAGGCTCTCCCGCTGATCCATCGCGACCATGGCCAACGTGCCGGAGGGGCGCGCGATCGCATCGAGGCTTCGGGGGACGGACGCGGGCGCGGTGGAGGCGGGTGCGGGGTCGGTCATGCGGGTTCCTTCTCGTGGTGCGTCGCCGCCGCCACGAACCGCTCCAGCAGAGCCGGGTCGCCCGTGGTGGCGGCGTCTTCTGGACTGCCGAGCGGCAGGGTGGTCGTGATGCCGGTGATGCGGTGCGCGGCCAGCATGGCGGCTCCGACGGCGACGACCTCGCCCGCGGCGACCGGCCGGAGCCTGCCAGGGAGGACCCGGTTCTTGATCCGCGCCCAGGCGCCGTTCGCCGCCGCGGCACCGCCGAGCAGGGTCACATCGGGATGGCGCGGCCCCAGGATGCGCGTCTGCTCGGCGTCCAGCCACGCCAGGTGCAGGGCGAGGCCGGCGAAGACGGCGGCGAGCGCCGCGCCCGGCTCGGCGGGCAGAGCGGGAACCGCACGGACGCGTGCACCCGGGTCGGGCAGCGGCGACTGGCGGCCGCGCAGATACGGCAGCAGGAACGCCTCGATCGGCCGGCCGGCGTGCGCCTCAGCGCTGCGGAGGGCCGCGGTGGGTTCGACGCCGGGCAGCAGCTCCCGCAGCGCCCACTCGACGAGGGCGCCCGCGGTGGGGTTGCCGGCGAGCAGCGACCGGTGACGGCCGTCCACGCTGGGCGCGATGCTCATCCCCTGCCGCCGCGCCTCCTCGCGCGGAATGTCGGCGGCGACGCGGTAGAGCGCCTCCGCGGTGCCGACGGAGTCGGCGGCCTGCCCCGGCTCGCGGACCCCGGCCGCCCACGCCCCGACCGCATGGTCGTGACCGGCGACGACGACCGGCAGGCCGGCGGGGAGGTCGAGCGCGGCGGCGGCGTGCGCGGAGAGCGCCCCTGCCGCGTCGCCCGGAGGTGAGACACGCGGGAAGCGGTCCGGCGTCAGGCCGGCGAGGGCGAGGAGGTCGGGGTCGAAGGACTCGGCGGTGCCGTCGATGCGATAGGCCATGGTGCGCGCCGCGAGCGTGCGGTCGGTGACGGCCTCGCCGGTCAGCGCCTCGGCGACCAGCGCATCCACACCGCTCCAGCGAGCGCCATGGAGGCGCGGGTCGTCCTCGTCGGCGAGCGTCAGCCAGTGGGCGAGCGGCGACTTCGCGGCGACCGGCACACCGGTCGCGGCGTACAGCTCGGGGGCGCCGGCGGCCACGACGAGACGGTCGGCGGCGCGGGTGTCGCCGCGCGTCCAGCGCAGGAGCGAGCCGCGTGGCTCACCATCGGGGCCGATCAGGGCACCCGTCTCGGCCATCGAGGCGATCCCGATGCCGACGATCCGGTCGCGCTGCCCCTCGGCGACCTCGGCGATCGCGGCGAGCACCGCATCCCGCAGCTCCGCACCCGTGGCGGGCGTCGGCATCGTGCGGCCGCGCTGCTCGTGCACGACGCCGTCGCCGCCAAACGCCGCCAGCACGACCTTCGTGTTGGTCGTGCCCACGTCGACGCCGAGGGCAGCGGCGGAGGATGCCGGAACGGTCACACCCTCATTCTGTTCACTTCTGAACATTTGAGTCAAGATTTGTCCGTTTATTGACAAGTGCGGGTGGGAGTCGATTGGATGGACGCGTGCGCTACACCGACGCCCCCGCCCGCCGCGACGAGCTCCTCCGCCGCCTCTCGGCCGAGGGCTACGTGTCGTCGTCGCGGGTCGCCGAGGAGTTCGGCGTCTCGGAGATGACCATCCGCCGCGACCTGCGCCAGCTCGCGGCCGACGGCCTCGCCCGCCGCGTCGTCGGCGGCGCCAGCCTGCCCGACCTGGGCCACGGCCGCCCCTTCGAGGAGCGCGCCGGCACGGGCGGAGACGAGAAGCGGTCCATCGCCGAGGCGTGCCTCGAGCTGCTGAGCGGCGCGGGCACGATCGCGCTCGACGCCGGGACGACGGTCGCGCCGCTCGCCGGGCTCGTCGCCGCCGGCACGACGATCGTCAGCCACTCGGCCCCGGTCATCCAGTCCGCCATCGAGCGCGGGGACGTAGAGCTCGTCGGCATCGGGGGCGTCTACCAGCCGGAGACGCGCAGCTTCGCCGGGGCCGCGGCCCGCCGGGCGATCGGGGACTACGCGTTCGATGTCGCGGTGCTCTCGGCGACCGCGGTCGACGCCACCAGCATCCTCTGCGCCAACGCCCTCGACGCGGAGATCAAGCAGGAGCTCGCCCGCGCCGCGCGCACGACCGTGCTGCTCGTGGACCACTCCAAGCTCGGCTCCCGCGCCCCCATCCGCGTCGGCGCGCTGAGCCTTGTGGACGTAATCGTCACCGACGACGGCGCAGAACCCGACGACCTGCGCGCGCTCGCGGACGCGGGCGTGCGCGTCGTGGTGGCCGGAGCGGAACAGGCGGTCGACGTCTCGTGATGCGGCTCGGCGCCATCGCCGACGACGTGACCGGCGCGTGCGACCTCGCGGGGCGCGCGGCCGAGGCCGGGCTGCCCGCGACGGTGCTGCTCGGAGTTCCGGATGCGGGCTCGCCCGTCGACGCCTTCGCGGACGGAGCAGGATGCACGGTCGTCGCGCTCATCGCGCGCACCGCGCCGGTCGAGCGCGCGGTCGCCGAGGCGTCCGCCGCCGCCCGCGCGCTGCTAGCCGCGGGGGCGACGCAGCTGTACCAGAAGTACTGCTCGACCTTCGATTCGACCCCGCGCGGCAACATCGGGCCGATCGCCGACGCGCTCGTCGCCGTGGCGGGCGCGTCCGGCACGATCGGCACGCCGTCGACGCCGGGCAGCGCGCGCACCCAGTACGCGGGGACGCTGTTCGCGGGCGGTATCCCGCTCGCCGAGTCGCCGATGCGCGACCACCCGCTCACCCCGATGCGCGACTCCGACGTCGTCCGGCTGCTGCGGCCGCAGACGCCGAAGCCCGTGTCCCTGGTCCGCTGGGAGGACGTCCGGCTCGGGCCGGATCGTATCGCCGCCCTGAGCCGGGAGGGGCACACGCTCGTGGATGCGCTCCTCGAGCGCGACCTCGACGCCATCGCGGCGGCGATCCTGCGCAGCGCGCTCGAGCGGCCCGTCGTCGCGAGCGGGGGCGCCGGCGTCGGCACCGCCCTGGCCCGGTCGGCCGCGTCCGAGCGCGGGGACGCGGGAGCGCCCGCGGACCCCCCGCACACCGCGACCACCGCGACCACCGTGCCCGCCGTGCCGGTGACGGGCCGGCTCATCCTCGCCGGGAGCGCGTCCGCCGCTACCCGCGCCCAGATCGAGGCGTTCGGCGGCGACGTCCACATCCTCGACCCGTTCGACCTCGCCGACGACCCCGACAGCGAGCTGCTGCGGCTCCGGGAGGCACTGGCCCGCCGCACGGAACCGCTCGCGCCGGTGCTCGTCGCCGCCTCGCGGGACGTCGCCCGCGCTCAGCGGGAGCTGGGCGCCGCGCGCGCCGCCGGGTTGATCGAGACCGCCCTGGCGGAGCTCGCCGCGATCGCGGTGCACGACCTCGGCTTCAGCCACCTGCTCGTCGCCGGCGGCGAGACCTCCGGAGCGGTGACCTCCCGGCTCGGGGCGCGCCGGCTGCTCATCGGCAGGCAGGCCGCGCCGGGCGTGCCGTGGGCGGTCGCGCTGGCCGGCGGGCGCGACGTCGCGCTCCTGCTGAAGTCCGGCAACTTCGGTGGAGCCGACCTGTTCACCACGGCGTGGGAGGCGGCCCCGTGCGCACCGTGAACCTCGTGAGCCCCGACGACGTGACGGACGAGGCCGAGGCACGGGTCGCCATCGTGCGGGCCTGCCGCCATCTCGCCGCCGCCGGCCTCTCGCCCGGCAGCTCGGGCAACGTCAGCGTGCGGGTGGGGGCGCGCATCCTCGCGACCCCGACCGGCTCCTCGCTGCGCTCGGTGACCGAGGACCGGCTCGCCGCCACGCCGTCGCACGCAGAGGGCTCCCCCCGCCCGACGAAGGAGCTTCCGCTGCACGCGGCGATGTACGCCGCGCATCCCGAGGCGCGCGCGGTGGTGCACCTGCACTCGCCGCACGCGACGGCCGTCGCCTGCCTGCCGCCAGGCGAGGACGGGTTCGCCGCACTGCCCGCGCTCACGCCGTACCGCGTGATGCGGCTCGGGTCCGTGCCGCTTGTCCCGTACGCCGCGCCCGGCACGTCCGCCCTCGCCTCCGCGGTCGCCGCGGCGGCGGCGGGGCATCCCGTACTGCTGCTCGCCAACCACGGCCCTGTCGTCGCCGCGGCGTCGCTGGACGCCGCGATCGACCTCGCCGAGGAGCTGGAGACCGCCGCCCAGGTCGGCCTGCTGCTCCACGGCTCGCCGGCGGTGCCGCTCGACGCCGCCGCGGTCGCCGCGCTCACGCCGCCGGGACGCTGAGCCGCTCGGGCCGAGCGATCCCCTTCGTCCCGCCTCCGTCGTCCCCCTCGCGTGCCTGCGCCTCCGCATCCCGCACCCTGCATCCCACCCCCACCTCTTCGCAAGGAGCTCACCGTGACCAGCGTCCGCGCTGACCGTCCCGCACCACCGCGGCCCACCGACCGGCACCTCGCCTCCGTTCCGCGCTTCCTGCTCTGGCAGGCCGCGCGGCAGCCGGGCACCCTCGCCGCCGGGGTGGTTTTCGGCGTGGTGTGGATGCTGTGCCAAGCCGTCTGGCCGTTCCTGCTCGGACGCGCGGTGGACGAGGGCGTCGGCGGCGACACCGGCCGGCTCTGGCTGTGGTGCGGCGCACTGCTCGCCGTCGCGATCGTCCAGGCCGTCACCGGGATGCTGCGGCACCGGATGGCCGTCTCCAACTGGCTGCGCTCCTCCCTCGGCATCGCTCGGCTGATCGGCCACCACTCGGCCGAGACCGGGCCGGCGATCACGGCCACCACATCCTCCGGCGAGATCGTGGCAACGGTCTCCACCGACTCGCTGCGCCTCGGCGCGATGTACGACGTCACCGCGCGGCTCGGCGGCGGCATCGTGGCGTTCGTCGTGGTGTCGATCATCATGCTGTCGGCGTCCCTCCCGCTCGGGCTCGCGGTCGTCATCGGCGTGCCGCTGGTGGCGCTCGTGCTGGCGGCACTGCTGCGGCCGCTGCGGAACCGTCAGGCGGTGTGGCGGGAGGCGTCCGGGCAGCTGACGACGCTCGGCGCCGACACCGTGGTCGGGCTGCGCGTGCTGCGCGGGATCGGCGGCGAGCAGGAGTTCGTCGACCGCTACGCGCGGCAGTCGCAGCGCGTGCGCCAGGCCGGGGTCGGCGTCGCGAAGACCCAGTCCTGGCTCGACGGCCTGCAGGTCCTGCTGCCGGGGGCTTTCCTCGTCTTCATCGTCTCGTTCGGGGCGCATCTCGCGGTCGACGGCGCGATCACACCCGGGCAGCTGACCGCCTTCTACGGGTACGCGACCTTCCTCGTCCTCCCGCTGCGCACCGGCGTCGAGGCCGCGCAGACCTTCACGGCCGGCGTCGTCTCGGCGCGACGCGTGCTCGCGGTGCTGCGGACGCGGCCCGCCGCACGGGACACCGGCGACGTCGAGCACGCGCCGCCCGCCGGCTCGGCCATCGAGGATGTCGCCTCCGGCGTCGTCGTCGCGCCGGGACGGTTCACGGCGATCGTGGATGCGGACCCGGACGAGGCCGCGGCCATCGCGACCCGGCTCGGCCGCTTCGACGACGCGGTGCACCGGGACGCGCCGGTGCTGTGGGGCGGCGTCGACCACACCCGGGTGCCCGTGCGCGACGTGCGCGAGCGCATCGTCGTCAGCGACGCCTCCCCGCACCTGTTCGGCGGCCCCCTGCTCGACGGCCTGGACGTCCTGCCGACGCGGCGGGCAGCCGGCTCCCGAACAGGCGACTGGACGGACACCAGCACCGGCCGGCTGCGCCGCGTCTCCGCCGCGCTCGAGGCCGCCGCCGCGAGCGAGACGGTGGATGCGCTGCCCGCGGGCGTGCACGAGCGGGTCGCCGAGCGCGGCCGCACCTTCTCCGGCGGTCAGCGCCAGCGGCTCAGCCTCGCGCGCGCCCTGCTGACCGACGCCGAGGTGCTGGTCCTGATCGAGCCGACAAGCGCCGTCGACGCGCACACCGAGGCGCAGATCGCCGAGCGCCTGCGCGAGGCGCGCGAGGGGCGCACGACGGTCGTCGTCTCCGCCAGCCCGCTGCTGCTCGACCGGATGGACAGCATCGCGGTGGTGCGGAAGGGCCGCGTCGTCGGCACCGGCAGCCACCAGGAGCTGCTGCGCCTCGACGATGACCTCGGCGACCTCTACCGGGCGATCGTCTCGCGCACGATCAGCGCAGCAGAGCCCGCCGAGGGCACCGACCTGGACGCCGCGTGGACGGGGTCCATCGACGCGCTCTGGACGGCCACGCATCCCGTGGTCGCGCAGAAGCCGGGCAAGCCGGACGCGAAGAAACAGAAGAAGCAGAAGAAGCAGTCGAAGAAGAACCAGAAGGGAACGGGCGATGCTCCTTCCGATCGCTAGCACCGCGACCGTCCGCGCGACGGCCGCCCGGCTCATCCGGCGCCACCGCGGCGCGCTCTCGGTGGTGCTCGGCCTGCACACGCTCGCCGCCGTCGCCGGACTCGCCGGACCTGCACTGATCGGCGTCATCATCGACGGCGTGACCGGCCACGGGCTGAGCTCCGGCGGCATCGACACCATCGCCGCCGTGCTGCTCGCGGCGATCGTCGCCCAGGCGGTGCTCACCCGGTTCGCCCAGCGTCAGTCGATGGTGCTCGGCGAGGGTGTGTTCGCGTCCCTGCGGGAGGAGTTCCTCGCCACTGTCGCGCGCCTGCCGCTCTCCACGGTGGAGGCGGCCGGGACCGGCGACCTGCTCGCGCGCACGACGAACGACATCCAGTCGGTCGCCCAGACCGTGCGGTTCGGCGTTCCGCGCATCCTCGTCGCCGGCGTCACCGTCGTGCTGACGCTCGTCGCCGCGTTCGTCGTGAACCCGGCCGTCGCGGTCGGGATGCTGGCCGGCGCGCCCATCCTGGTCCTGGCGACGCGGTGGTACCTGAAGCGTTCCGGCCCGGGCTACCAGCGTCAGCTCGCCTCGTACGCGACGCTCGGCGGCACCATCAGCGAGACGGTGGACGGCGTGCGGACGATCGAAGCGCTCAGCCTCGCCCCCGCTCAGCGCGCCAAGGTGGATGCGGCCCTCCGCGAGCGCCGCGACTCCGAGTGGTACACGCTGTGGCTGCGGTCGTGGTTCTTCCCGAGCACCGACATCTCGTTCCTGCTCCCGGTGATCGTCGTCCTGGTCTGGGGCGCGTTCCTGGTCGGCGCGGGCGCCGCCACCATCGGCGCCGTGACCGCCGTCGCGCTCTACGCGATGCAGCTGGTCTCGCCGGTCGACGAGCTCATCAGCTGGCTCGACGAGATCCAGGTCGGCACCACCGCGCTCTCCCGCATCATCGGGGTCGCAGACGTGCCGGACGACCGCGAGCCGAGCGGCGAGACGCCCGACGGCGAGCAGGTCGTCGTGGACGATGTGCGCTTCTCGTACCGCGAGGGCACGGAGGTGCTGCACGGGATCAGCCTCGATCTCGCCGTCGGCGAGCGGCTCGCCATCGTCGGACCGTCCGGCTCCGGCAAGTCGACGCTCGGGCGGCTTCTGGCGGGGATCACCGGGCCGACCTCGGGACGGGTGACCGTCGGCGGCGTCCGGCTGGTCGACCTCCCGCTGGACGACCTGCGCGGCCACGTCGCCCTCGTCACCCAGGAGCACCACGTGTTCGTCGGCACGATCGCCGAGAACCTGTCGCTCGCGCGGCCGGGCGCGCCCCACGACGAGCTCGCCGCCGCGCTGCGCGTGGTCGGCGCGCTCGGCTGGGTGGCGGCGATGCCCCTGGGCCTGGACACCGTCGTCGGCTCCGGCGGCGTCGTCCTCACCCCCGCGCAGGCGCAGCAGCTGGCGCTCGCCCGGCTCGTGCTGCTCGACCCGCACACGCTCGTGCTCGACGAGGCCACCTCACTGCTCGACCCGACCGCCGCCCGCGACCTGGAGCGCGCCATGAACAGCGTGCTGGAGGGCCGCACGGTCGTCGCGATCGCGCACCGGCTGCACACCGCGCACGACGCCGACCGCATCGCGGTGGTGCGCGACGGCGAGGTGGAGGAGCTGGGCAGCCACGACGAGCTGGTCGCCGCGGGCGGCGCCTACGCCGAGCTGTGGAACTCCTGGCACGGCTGAGGCGCGGCTACCCGTTCGCGGCGGCCACCAGCTGGTCGAGCTGCTCGCGGGTGACCGGGCTGCCCGGGAACGCCGCCGCGCGCACGAGCGGGATGGACTCGGCCATCCTGCGCAGGCTCGGGTCCGCCAGCATCGCGCCCATCCCTGCCGCCTCGGGGCTCTGCGAAAGCGCCGCCTGCAGAATCTGGCCGCCGACCGGGTGGCTCAGCCACTCGCCCAGGGTCGAGTCAACGGTCAGCGGCACCCGCGCCCCGTCGCCGGCCAGCGTCACGGTCGCGCTGCCGCGCAGGTCGCGGGACGACGCGCCGACCGACACGACGTAGTCGCCGCCCTCGACGACCCAGCCCGCCACCTCGGTGTCGAAGTAGGCGAGGTCGCCGGCCGGGATGGTGATCGTTGCGGTCGCCGTCGCGCCGGCCGCGACCTCCACGGGGCGGAAGCCCTTGAGCTCGCGCAGCGGGCGCTGCACGCGGGAGCCGGGCACCGACACGTAGACCTGCACGATCTCGCGGCCGTCCCGGTCGCCGGTGTTGGTGACGTCCACGGACACCCGGATGCCGCCGTCCGAGGTGGCCGTCGCGGTCACCGGCCCGAACGCGAACGTGGTGTACGACAGGCCGTGGCCGAACGGGAAGCTCACCGCGGCGTCCCTGGCGTCGAAGTCGCGGTAGCCGACGAAGAGGCCCTCGCCGTAGCGGACGTGCCCCTTCTCGCCGGGGAAGTTCAGGTAGCTGGCGGTGTCCTCCAGCCGCAGCGGGATGCTCTCGGCGAGCCGGCCGGACGGGTTCACCACCCCGAACAGCACGTCGGCGATCGCGCCACCGCCCGCCTGCCCGAGCAGCCAGCCCTCGACGATGGCGGGCACGCGGTCCGCCCATCCCGACACCCGCACGACGCCGCCGTTGGAGAGCACGACGGTGACCCGCGGGTTCGCGGCGATCACCGCATCCAGCAGGGCCGTCTGCGCCTCGGGCAGCTCGATGTGCTCGCGGTCGAAGCCCTCCGACTCGTCCTCCGCGGGCAGGCCGAGGAAGACCAGCACGTCGTCCGCTCCGGCCGCGACCGAGACGGCCTCGGCGGTGAGCGCGACCGCGTCCTCGGAGCCGCCGAGCGCGTACCCGGCGGCGAAGTCCACCGACGCGTCCCCGGCGAGCGCGCGGATCTCGTCCAGCGCGGTGTCGAGCCGGGTCGGGACGATCTGCGACGATCCCGCGCCCTGGTAACGCGGCGTCCTGGCGAACTCGCCGACCACCGCGATGCACCGACCCGCCCCGGCGGCCAGCGGCAGCACGCCCTCGTTCTTGAGCAGGACGACGCTGCGGCCGGCGACCTCGCGCGCGAGGGCGTGGTGCGCGTCCGCGTCGTACGACGCGTCCGGGTCCGCGCCGGCGAGCGCCTTCTCCACCAGCCGGATGACGCGGTCCGCGGCCGTGTCGAGCACGGATTCGTCGAGCGAGCCGTCACGCACCGCCGCGACCAGCTGCGCGTCCGTGACGCCGCCCGAGGACGGCATCTCCAGGTCGAGGCCGGCGACCAGTGCGCTCACTCGGTCGTTCACCGCGCCCCAGTCGGAGACGACCAGGCCGTCGAAACCCCACTCGTCGCGCAGCACGGAGGTGAGCAGCCACGGGTCCTCGCTGGCATAGACGCCGTTGATGCGGTTGTAGGAGCACATCACCGTCCACGGCTGCGCGTTCTCGACGACGTGCTGGAAGCCGCGCAGGTAGATCTCGCGCAGGGGACGCTCGTCCACGTCCGCGCTGACCCGCAGCCGGTCGGTCTCCTGGTTGTTGGCGGCGAAGTGCTTGAGCGAGGCGCCGACGCCCTGCGACTGCAGGCCGCGCACGAGGGCGGCGCCGAGCCGGCCGGAGACGATCGGGTCCTCGGAGAGGTACTCGAAGTTGCGCCCGCACAGCGGCGACCGCTTGATGTTGATGCCGGGGCCGAGCAGCACGCCGACACCCTCCGCCTTCGCCTCCTCGCCGAGGGCGGCGCCGACGCGCTCGAGCAGCTCCGCATCCCAGCTCGAGCCGAGCGCGACGGCCGGCGGGAAGCAGGTGGCGGGCACGCTGTCCCCGATGCCGAGATGGTCGCCGCCCTGCGCCTGCTTGCGGACGCCGTGCGGGCCGTCGGTGAGGTACATCGACGGGATCCCGACGCGCTCGACCGCCTCGGTCTCCCAGAAGCTCGAGCCGCTGGTCAGCGACGCCTTCTCCTCTGTCGTCAGTTCGGATGCGCGGGCGAGGCTGTCGACCATGGTTCTCCTTCGATGCAGGCCGGATGTGGGCAATACCTTACACCACTCGGTTTTAAGCGTCGACCCTCGCCGTCCGTTCCGGAGTTGTGCACGCAACACGCCGGGCGCGAGCGTGAAGAACTCCGGAACCGACGGCGGGGACGGGAGGGGCTAGATGCGGTTCATCATCTCCCGCAGCGCGCTCATGTACTGCGCGGTCGCCGTGTAGTTGGGGTGCGAGGCCACGGTGATCAGATAGCGCTGCGGCCCGAACTCGTCCGCGCCGCGGTCGATCCCGTTGTCCCCGTACGAGACGTCGGGGAAGCCGAGGTAGTCGGTGCGCCGCCAGAGGTTGATCCAGGCGATCCACCCCGAGCCGGGCTGACGCAGCAGCTCCCGGAGCGTCGGATGATCCCCACCGCGCTCCGGCACGGCATCCGGCAGCTGATCCTCGTTCACCTGACGCCGCCACGGGTCGGGCGACACCAGCGACGGCCCGCGCGAGCGGTGGCCGCCCAGCGCGGCCGGCCCGTAGAGCTCCGGGAAGAAGCGCCCGAAGTACACCCGCAGTTGCGTCCCATAGGTCAGCAGTCCGACGTTGCGCAGTCCGCTCGTCGTGTCGGCGCCGAGCGTGAACAGGGTCGAGACGGCGAGCACGCCGCCGAGGCTGTGCGCGCTCAGGATGACCTTGCGGCGCTGCGGCTTGGTCAGCGCGGCCAGCTCGTCGGCGGTCCGCCGCTCGGGCGGGCGGGTGTCCCTCCCGTCGACCACCGACCCTCGCGCCAGGTCCGTCTCGAGCCAGGCGACGATGCGGTCCCGGAGCTCCGGCACCACCCGCTCCGAGTAGCAGGGCGGCCCGTACGGATGACCGCCGCGTGGGAGGAAGCACATCAAGTCCCACATCACGCCGATCGGGCGCTCCTTCGTGGTGATCGCGTTGTCGAGGATCGCGATGATCCCGACGACGGCCACCAGCCCGAGCGCGGGCAGGGACAGGTCGAGGAGCGCGGTCCACGGGGCACCGGGCAGCACCAGGTCGACGCCGATCGCCACGGCCAGCAGCAACGCCAGGAACCCGAGCACCGGCTCTCCGCGATGGAAGAGCGCCGCGGAGCGCCGGGCGCGCAGGATCCGCGTGTCGAGCTTGCCGGCCGGCGGGGCGGTGCGCACCCGCCCGCCCTCGTAGCGGTCGAGCGGCATCCGCAGCTCGCGGCCGCCGTCCGTGCGGGGCGTCGTCAGCCAGGGCAGGTGGACGACCCTGGCCACCCCGACCAGCGCAACGAACACGACGAAGACGAGCACGAGCACCGGCACGAGGTCGCCGAAGTTGGCGAACGCCCGCGGCGGCCGCAGAGCCGACGCCGTGAGGTTGCACATCGGCGGCGATCCCGTCGACGTGAGATAGCACTGTGCACCGAAGACCAGCAGGGTGGAGAGGAGCAGCGCCGCCCCGAGGGCGAGGAGCAGGACGACGCCGGGCCCCGCCCCGCGCCAGCCCTCGTACCGGTTCGGGCGCCTCCGCAGCGACGGCCACGCCACGATCATCAGCACCAGGACGACGACGCATCCTCCGGCCACCGCGAACGCCACCGGCGCCGACCCGGGGTGCAGTGCGGCGACGAGCAGGGCGATGCCGCCGACCGCGACCAGGACGATCGAGATCGCCGACGGGATCCCGCGCACCCACGGCCGATGCTCGCGCTTCCACAACATCGGGTCGCCCAGCCGTCGCCATCCCAGGGCGGAGACGGCGATGGCGAGCAGGACGCCGAGCACCAGGGACGGCGTGATGACGAGGCCGAGGAAGTGCTCGTGCCGTTCGCGCGCACGATCGGTGGGCAGCGCGATCGCGATGGCGACCGCGAGGTAGTCCGCCACGCCGACGAGCAGTGCGACCACGGCAGTGCGGTCCCGTCGCCGCAGCTTCGCGCGCACGAACTCCCGGTGGAGCTGGTCGCGTGCGGCCGGATCGACGGCGGCGATCTGACGCTGCTGCTCGCGCGACACCCGCGTCCGCGATTGCAGGATGACCGCGAAGAGCGTGAACACCAGGCCGGCGACGGCGAGCGCCCCGAGGAGCGAGATCCACCAGTACCGGAACAGCGCGGACGACCCCACGCTGTCCCAGCAGGCGGCCGGAAGCGAGACGGACTCCACCGCCCCGTCCGGATTCCCGCACGACGAGAACACCGCATCCCAGCTCAGCAGCAGACCCACCAGGAACAGCGTCGCGGTGAGGTGCAGGAGCTCCGAAGGCAGCTTCACCCTGGTGATGCTCCAGAAGCCGTCGGTGGCCAGCGGGCGGCGCATCGTGCCCTCGACGCCGCTTTCCGTGGCGGCGGCACGCATCTTGGCCGCCGTGTCGAAGATCGCCGCCTCGTAGCGCACCCGCGCCGCGTGGGACACGAGGAAGAGCACCAGGATGCCGGCCACCGGCAGCAGCGAGAGCGCCGCGAGCCGGAATCCCCGGTAGTCGAGACCGAGCGCGACCAGGGCATCGTGCACGCTGGACGGCAGCCCCGAGCAGGTCGCGGACGCGAGGAGACACTGCGAGCCGAGCAGATCGAAGGCGACGGAGGCGAGCGCGCAGACGTAGAGCAAGGTCAGCCCCAGGGCGAAGACGCGGATGGGTGCGGCTCCCCGCCCGGCGCGCCATTCGCCGATGTCCGGCTGGTCGGGGATGCGCCTGGTCCAGTAGGCGGTGTTGCACAACCCGAACGGCAGGATCAGCAGCCACGCGAGCTGGACGAAGAAGAGCGCGATCACGCCCTTCGCGCCGCCGCCGAAGCGTGCGAGCCCGCCCCAGCGGTAGCCCTCGCGGCGGATCCGGCTGGGTGGGGCGGCGGGGTCGTCCGGGTCGACGGGGTCGACCGTCGGCACGTAGAAGCCGCCGACGTCGTCGCCCTCGTCGAGTCGCGCCTGCCCCGGCGGCACGCCGAGCATCTCGGCGGCCGGGGTGTTGTTGATGCCGTGGATGCGCAGCTCCAGCACATCCGGGTCGGCTTTTCTGGCACGCTGGATCAACCGGATCATCGTGGATCCCCCTCGGTGCCGGCAGCATCGCCGGCAGCGCGAACCTTACTCCCGTTGAGGATTCCTCGGCTACATCGCGAGGTATCGGCCGAGCGTCCGCACACCCTCTGTTCGCCGGCCGCCCGGCGGCGTAATGTCCCTCGTATGAGCACCCCAGATGCAGGCGACGCCCGGGAGAACCTCGAGGGCGGCTACACCGAGGCCAACGACGAGGGACCCCACGAGCGCACGGTCCACGGTCAGTACACCGAGACGGAGGAGTCGGCGCCCGAGCCCGAGGTCGAGGGCACGTACACCGACGCGGAGGAGCCGGCCGCCGCTCCCGACGGGGAGTACACCGAGGGCGACTACGACGAGCCCTGACCCGGGAGCCTGACCCGACCGAACCGAGAGCGCGCTAGGAGAGGCGCTTGCGCGCCTTGTCGGCGGCCTTCTTCGCCTTCTTGCGCGCGTTCTTCACGTCCGGGTCGTTCCAGAACGAGGTGAGGGATCCGACGATCTGCTCGTACCGCTCGCGGCCGGCGCGGGCGCCGAGGACGTACGCCCCGGCGAGAAGGACGAGCACGATGAGAGTCTTGGGTCGCATGCCGCGACGATAATCCTCAGGGCGTCGTCTGGGAAGGCCTGCCGGCGAGCCGGCGCAGCAGCAGGTGCACCGGTTCCGACAGGAACATCAGGAACAGCCAGAACATCCCGACGCTCGGCACGAGCACCGCGAGGATCAGGCATACGCCGATGATGATGATCGCCGACCAGCCGCGGGTGGAGTCCATCGAGTCCCTCGCGCCCTCGCGCACCAGCCCGGGACTGTGCGCAAGCACCCAGCCGATCGCCTGCATCGACAGGGAGATCGCGAGCAGGTTGCCGATGTACAGCGCATCCACCTCCGCCCGCTCCCCGTTGCTGTTCGAGAGCACGTTGGCGGTGAACGGCATGAACACGATGGTCGCGAGCCACACGAAGTTCAGCCAGACCAGGCGGCCGTCGTAGCTCTCCACCCACTCGAACACACGGTGGTGGACGACCCAGTAGCGGGCGATCACGGCGAACGAGATGACGAACGCGAGCAGCTCCCAGAAGTTCTCCGAGAAGAAGTCGCCGAAGCTCTGGTGTCCGATGTCCTTGGCGGCGTCCACCAGCGGCAGGATGAGCAGCGTGATGGCGATGGCGACGGTCGCGTCGGAGAAGTTGACCAGCCGGTCCAGCCCTCGTTCCGTCCGCATGACTGCCATGCGGCCATTCTGCTAGTCGAGGAGCCCCAGTTCCAGGGCGCGACGCACCGCGGAGGTGCGATCGGAGACGCCGAGCTTCTCGTAGGCGCGGCTGAGGTACGTCTTCACCGTCGCCTCGCCGAGGAACAGCTCCGCGCCGATGGCCGCGTTCGTCCGGCCGTCCGCGGCGAGTCCGAGCACCTTGAGCTCCCGCGGGGACAGCGCGGGAGCCGACTGCCGCCCCTGCACCCGGCCGAGCAGCGCCGAGGCGGCCGAGGTCGCGAGCACCGTCTCGCCCGCCGCGGCCGCGCGCACCGAGCGGGCGAGCTCCTCCGGGGCGATGTCCTTCAGCAGGTAGCCGCTCGCGCCGGCCTCGATGGCGCGCAGGATGTCCTGGTCGGTCTCGTAGGTGGTCAGCACGACGACGCGGGTTCCTGGATGCTGCGCCGCGATCGCGCGCGTCGCCTCCACCCCGTCGCCACCCGGCATCCGCAGGTCCATGAGCACCAGGTCCGGTCGCAGCGATGCGACCAGCCCGACGGCCTCCGGACCGCTGGCCGCCTGGCCCACGACGTCGATGCCGTCGTAGGCCGACAGCATCCCGCGGATGCCCTCGCGGACCACCGGGTGGTCGTCGGCCAGAATGATGCGGATCACGACGCCTCCTCCGCCGACGCCGGCAGCGTGGCCGTCAGCATCGTTCCCTCCCCGGGCCCCGAGCGCAGCTCGAACCGGCCGCCGACCTCGGCCACGCGCGCCGCCATCCCGTCGAGGCCGTAGCCGTCGCGTGGAGCGTCGGGATCGAACCCGGCGCCGTCGTCGGCGACGGTCAGCACCAGTTCGGCCGGCCGGTAGCCGAGCCGCACCGACACCTCCGCCGCGGCCGCGTGCTTGCGCACGTTGGCGAGCGCCTCCTGCACCACCCGCAGGGCCACCACCTCCACCGCGGGCGGCGCGGTCCGCGGCTCCCCATCGGTGCCGAACGTGGCGGGAACGCCGCTCTCCTCCGCGAAGCGCGCGGTGACGCGCTGGAGGGCCCGGTCGAGCGAGGAGGACTCCAGCCGCACCGGGGTGAGCGCGGCGATGATCCGCCGCGACTCCTGCAGGTTCTCCTGCGCCGTCTCCGTCATCAGCTCCAGGTGTCGGCTGGCCGCGGCCGGGTCCGTCTCCAGCTCGGCTCGGGCGGCGTGGCCCAGCGTCACGATGCTCGTGAAGCCCTGCGCGAGGGTGTCGTGCATCTCGCGCGCGATCCGCTCGCGCTCGGTCGCCGCGCCCTGCCGCTCGGAGAGCTCGGCGATCTCGAGCTGCTGCTCGCGCAGCCGTTCGATGAGCTTCCCGCGCTCGCTGCTCTCGCGGGTGACGCTGATGATGCGGTTGCTGAACCAGATCGACACCACGATGATGAGGATGGTCAGCGCGAGCAGCTGCAGCAGATCCGTCGGGCCGAGGGCGTCCCGCAGCAGGCGGAGGACGACTCCGGCGACATTGACGACGACGATCGCCAGGGCCGCCGGGAGGGTGCCGAGCAGCAGGAAGATCTGCGGCGAGAGAACGAAGAGCGCGACGTTCGCGGTCTCGTTGAGGCCGAGCGCGACGAGGTAGCCGACGGTCGCGAGGACCACGTACAACCAGGCCCGCAGCGAGTTGAGACGCACCCCGGCGAGCGACGGACGTGCAAGGAACCAGTACACCGGGAACAGCGCGAGCACGATCGCCGCGGACAGCGCCGTCCTGGCGAACCCGGGGTACGGGTCCGCCAGGATCAGAAGCACCGAGACCACGGTCGCGACCGCCGAGTAGACGATCCAGTCGCGGAAGCCGCGGTCGTCGATCCGCGCTGCTGTGGTCTGCACGATCAGACTGTAGCGGGTCGGGCGTCGCGCGCTTCCCGCCCGGCCTCATCCGCCTCGGCCGCGCGTCCGGCCGGGTAGAGCAGCCCGATCACGGCGACCACCAGCATCGCCGCGGCCATGCCCCAGAACGCCCACTGCACCGCGCCGGCGTAGTCCGTCTGGACGGCGTGCAGGATGCCGTCGCGCACGCTCGCCGGCAGCGACGCGAGCGACGAGGAGGACGAGTCGCCCGAGGCCCCGCTGATCTGCTCGACGGCGCTCTGCGCATCGGCTGCCGAACCGCCGAACCGGGCGAAGGAAGCGGTGAGCAGGTCCGTGAGCCGGGAGGTGACCACGGTGGTCAGCACCGCGAGGCCGAGGGCGGCGCCGAAGTTCTTCATCGTCTGCGAGATCGCGGTGACCTCGCCGTAGCTGGCGCCGATCGCCCGGTTGACGGCATCGGTGGAGACCGGGCTGAACATCAGGCCGATGCCCGCGCCGGCGACCATGATCGGCCAGGTCTGCGGGTTGAAGAACGCGTCGGCGTGGATGTCGAGGTCGGTCACGCTGAGCGCAAGCCAGCCGAAGCCGAACGCGCCGACCAGACCGCCGAGCAGCACGTCCCCCTTGGCGCCGTGCCTGTCGAACCGCACCGAGCCGATCCTGCTTGCCACCACGAAGCCGATGAAGAACTTCAGGAAGAGCAGCCCCGTCTCCATCGCCGGGAGCTGCAGCGACACCTGACCGTAGACGCTGAGGAAGAAGAAGGTGGAGACGAAGGCGACCGAGGCGAACAGGGTGGCGAGCGTCGAGAGGGTGAAGCCGCGGTCCCGGAACGCGGCGAGGCGCACCAGCGGGCTGCCGCTGCGCAGTTGGATCGCGACGAACGCGCCGAGCAGCAGGACGCCGCCCACGAGCGCTGCGACCACCCTCACGTCGCCCCAGCCCCACGCACTGGCCTGCTGCAGACCGAAGACGATGGCACCCATCCCGGCCGCGACGACGACAGCGCCGAGCCAGTCGATCCGCTCCCGGCGGCGCACCGAGGGCCGCGCGGCGAGCGCCACGATCACGAACGCGGCGACGGCGATCGGAACGTTCACCCAGAAGATCGCACGCCACGTCCACTGCGTGAGGTAGCCGCCGGCGATCGGTCCGATGGCCGTCATGGCGCCGGTGATGGCGAAGAAGATCGCCATCGCCCGGCCGCGGCCCTCGCGCGCGAAGCCCTCGACGACGATGCCGATGGCGGCGGGGAACATGATCGCGCCGCTGACGCCCTGCAGGGCCCGCGCCGTCACCAGCCACACCTCGGCGAGGTCGCCGGTGGGCGCGAGCCCGCAGAGCAGCGAGGTGATGCCGAAGCCCGCGATGCCGACCAGCGCCATCCGCTTGTGTCCGACGACGTCGGCGATGCGGCCGCCGAGGAGGAAGAACGCGGCGGTCGCGAGCAGGTACACGTTGACCGCCCACTGCATCCCGTCGTGGCCGAGGCCGAGGTTCTGCTGGATGGTGGGGGCGGAGAGCGCGACGATCGTCTGGTCGATCGTCGTCATCGAGACGGCGAGGATGAGCCCGGTCAGCGCCAGCTTCGAGGAGCCGGTGCCCACGGCGGTTGCGGATGTCATGGTCCCAGCCTGGCGACCGGCCGCCGCGTGCGGCACCGGCGGCCGGCTGTCACCCGTGTCCGCCGATCGGTGGACACGGGGCGCCCGGACGCCCGGAGCGTATGCTCGAACCGCTACCCGAATCACTCCGAGAAGAGGATTCACAATGCAGTCATGGCAGTTCTTCGGAACGAACAAGCCCCTCGAACTCCGCGAGGTCCCCGAGCCGGAGGCCGGCCCCGGCGAGGTCGTCGTCGACGTGAAGGCCGCTGGCATCTGCCACTCCGACGTCAGCGCGCTCGACGACGCCGGCTGGATGCCGCTGTTCCCGCGCCTGCCGATGACCCTCGGCCACGAGAACGCCGGGGTCATCAGCGCGGTCGGCGAGGGGATGGGGCACTGGAAGGTCGGCGACCGGGTCGGCCTGTCACCGGTCTTCTCCGACGGGGACGCGATCGGCTACGGCAAGTGGGACGGCGGTTTCGGGCCGAAGCTCCGGGCGACCGAGGAGAATCTGGTGCGCCTTCCCGACGAGGTCTCGTTCGACCTCGGCGCGATGGCGACGGACGCCGGCCTCACCTCGTACCACGCGATGGTCGCGACCGGCGGGGCGAAGGCCGGGATGCGGGTCGGCGTCATCGGCCTCGGCGGCCTCGGCTACATCGGCGCCCGCGTCGCCGTCCTGCTGGGCGCCGAGGTCTACGCGGCCGAGGTGAACCCGGCCACCCGCGAGCTCGCCGGCGAGATCGGCCTGGCCGGTGTCGCCGAGTCGATCGACGCCTTCGCGGACAAGAAGCTCGAGCTGATCGTCGACTACGCCGGCTTCGGCACGACGACCGCCGCGGCGATCGAGACGCTCACCGAGTTCGGGACGCTCGTCCAGGTGGGCATGGGCCGGCTCGAGTCCACCATCAACACCTACCCGATCATCATCAACCAGCTGACGATCCGCGGCTCCAAGTCGGGCACGAAGGAGGACCTCGCCGCGCTGTACGAGCTGATGCGGTCCGGGCAGCTGAAGCCGCCGATGAACCTGATCACCCCCGCCGAGATCCCGGACGCCCTCGACCGGCTGCGGTCGGGCGGCGTCGTCGGCCGCCTCATCGCGATGTACTGACCCCTCCGCCGGGGCCGCGTGTCAGACTGACGGGCATGCCCCACCTGAACACCGGCCCCGGCGAGTACGACCTGACCGCGAGCGCGATCGTGCTGCGTGAGCGGGAGGGACGCATCCACCTGCTCGTGCACCGCCACCGCAAGCGCGGGATCCTGCTTCAGCCGGGCGGGCACGTGGAGCGGACCGAGGACCCGTGGGCGGCGGTCGCGCACGAGCTGCGCGAGGAGTCCGGCTACGACCTGGAGCAGCTCCTGCTGCTCCAGCCGCCGCACCGGATCGAGTGGGCGGAGGGCGTCAACGTGCTTCCGGCGCCGCTGTGCGTGGACGTGCATCCCATCGGGGACGACCACGTGCACACCGACATCGTCTACGCGTTCCTGGCGACGACCGACCCGGCCGGGCGACCGGAGCCAGGGGAGTCGCAGGAGCTGCACTGGCTGCCGGTCGACGAGCTGGAGGATTCGGACATCCCTTCCGGCCTGGTCGCGATCGCGCGCTACGCCAGCGACGCGATGAAGTCGTCGATGCTGGTGACCGTCACGCCACCCCGGGCGAACACCTTCTCGGTGAGCACGCGGTGGACCTCCGGGTCCGAGTCCCAGCAGCCGTCCTCGAGCACCACGAGCCGGTAGTCGCGGTCGGCGGCGTCGCGCACCGTCGAGAGCACCACGCCGCTCGTGACCAGCCCGGCGAGCACGAGCGTGTCGACGCCGCGGGCGTCGAGCTGCTCGCCCAGGTCGGTTGTAGAGAACGCGCCGACCCGCTTCTTGCGTACGACGATCTCGCCCTCGGCGGGCGCGATGCGGGCGTCGATCTGGGTGGCCGGGCTGTCGGCGTCGAGGCGTGCGCCCGCGCCGGCGAAGCGGGAGGTGGCCGGGATGCGCTCGGCCTCCTCGGCGGTGAGGGCGACGCGGACGTAACCGACGGTCAGGCCGGCGGCGCGCGCCGCCTCGCGCGCGCGGAGGAGGCCCGCGAGGAAGGAGTCGGCGTCGGGATGGCGTCCGACGATCCCCTCCTGCAGGTCCATCAGGAGGAGAGCGGTGCCGGCGGGGTTCGGGACAAGATCGTTCACATACATAAACTACCTCGCTTCGCCCGCCCGATCGCCCGTTCGGGCCCACGGCGGGCCGGGGGCGTCAGGTCGTGGCGGCGAGGATCTCGTCGCTGACGTCGCTGAGGTGGCGGAGGGCGCGAGCGCGCTCGTCTGCGGTGTTCGTGAGGTAGGCGACGACGAGGTCGCGCGCCGGGTCGGCCCAGACGTTGCAGATGGAGCTGCCGTTGTGGCCGAAGGTCAGGGGATCCGCGCGGGAGCCGGTCGGCCGCGCCAGTCCGATCGGGCCGCCCAGCTGGAAGCCGTGCGCCCAGCGCACCGGGAAGCCCATCACCCGGTCGCGCTCGTCGCCGTCGCTCGACACCGACCGCGCCGCGGCGATGGTCTCCGGCCGCAGGATCCCCTCCCCTCCGGCGAGCAGGATGCGATAGAACTCGGCGAGGTCGCGCCCGTTCGTGCTGATCGCGGCGGCGGGGATCGGCAGCTCGCGGGTCCGCGTCCGGTTGAACAGGATGGTGCGGGCGTGCTCGGCGGCGCTGCGCGCCCGCAGCGGCACCGCCCGGTGCGCTCGCTCCGGCGACAGGCCGAGCGACGTGTCGTCGAGTGCCGCCGGCTCGAGCAGGTTCTCGGCGATGAACCGCTGGATCGGCATCCCGCTCACCCTGCGCACCACCTCGCCGAGGATGAAGCCGTAGCTGAGGACGTGATAGCCGACCACCTCGCCCGCCGCCCAGCGCGGTCGCGCGTCCTCGGCGGCGGCGACCGATCGCGCCGGATCGGTCATCCGAACGGTGTCCCCGAGCATCGTCCCGGTGGAGAACGGCACGCCCGCCCGGTGCGAGAGCACCTGCCGGATCGTGATGCCGTCCTTGCCGCGCGCCCCGTACCCCGGCCAGTGGTCGGCGACGGGGTCGTCGAGCCGCAGCATCCCGCGCTCCGCGAGCAGGTGCACCGACAGCGCCGCGAACGGCTTGCTCACCGAGAACGTGTAGAACAGAGCGTCGGCGCCGCAGCCCGACCGCCGGTCGAGCAGCACCTCGGAACCCCGCAGGATCGTCAGCCAGCTCGCTCCGCCCCTGGCGTCCACGAGCTCGAGGACGCGGCGGAAGTCGGGCATGAACGCATCATCCCGTGCGCGTGGAGGGCTTGCAATACCCGTATTGACTACTGTATACAGAATACAGACCCACCCGATGCACAACCCGCAGCATCGCACACAGCAGAGACACTTCAAGGAACGAGGTACTCATGTCTCGCGTCGACTCAACGATGAGAAGGGCGCTGGCCATCACGGCGGCCGCCGCACTCGCGCTCAGCATGGCGGCATGCTCCGGCTCGGGAGGCTCCGGCGGCAAGACCGTCGTCTGGTCGACCTGGGGCACCCCGGAGGAGCTCACCCGGTACAAGGACTTCGACACCCAGTTCATGAAGGACCACCCCGATATCAAGGTCGTCCTCCAGCCGGTAGCGGACTACGGCGACTACCACACCAAGCTTCTCGCGCAACTCGCCTCCGGCACCGCGCCCGACGTCTTCTACATCGGCGACGACAAGATCGGCCAGTTCGTGAACTCGAACGCCCTGTTGCCGCTCACCGACCTGATGAACTCCTCCGCCAGCAAGACCAAGCCGGAGGACTTCGCGCAGGGCCTGTTCGGCGCGACCAAGAAGGGCGACCAGATCTATGCAGCGCCCAACGACTCCAACCCGGACGCCCTCTGGTACGACAAGGTCGCGCTGAAGAAGGCCGGCGTCACCGACGACCCCGCGACGCTCGCCGCCGAGGGCAAGTGGACGACCGAGGCCTTCCTCGACATGAACCGGAAGCTGCACAAGGCGGGCCTGACCGGCTCGATGTTCTGGAACTACTGGTCCACCCACTACAGCTGGATCTCGGCCCAGGGCGGGAAGGCGTTCGACGACTCGGGGAAGTTCGTCGCCAACACCGACGAGACCAGCGTGAAGGCGATGGATGTGCTGGCCAAGAACTTCCAGGACGGCACCTTCGTCGTCGCGGACACCCTGCCCGAGGGCGCCGGCGCGGACAGCGTGTTCGTGACCCACAAGTCCGGCTTCTTCGTGCAGGGCCGCTACACCATCGGCACCGTGAAGGCGGCGGGCGACCCCGAGAACTACGACGTCGCACCGTGGCCGACCCCGAGCGGCAAGGCCGCGCCCACCGGCGTCGCGGTGAGCTACCTCGCCATCAACGCGAAGACCAAGAACAAGGACGCCGCGTTCGAGTTCTGGACCAGCTTCCTCTCCGCCGAGGGCCAGACCTTCCGTCTGAAGGGCGGCGGAAACGCCGTCCCGTCGATCAAGGGCGCGGACTCCGTCGTGCTCGACGGCTACCCGAAGCACGCGCAGACGATGCTCGACATGCGCGACATCGGGTTCGAGGACTACACGACCGAGGCGAGCGTCCCCGGCCTCTCCAGCGACATCAGCGACAAGATGCTGGCCCTGTACCAGGGCAAGGCATCGACGCAGGCGACGCTCGACGAGGTCGCGAAGATGATCGCCGACAAGACCGGCGGCAAGTGAGGCGACGAGCGTGAGCGCACTGGGAGAAGCGGCCGTCGCCACCGAGGCCGAGGTCGCCCCCGCGGCGCCGGGCGGGCTCCGGAAGGAGTCCGCCTGGCGGCGCCGCGACCGCCGCTGGGGCTACGTCTTCGTCGGCCCGCAGCTGGCCGGGATGGCGCTGTTCGTCGTCGTCCCCTTCATCGCGAGCCTGGTGCTCGCGTTCGCGAAGTGGGACGGGCTGAACGCCCTGAGCTGGGTCGGGTTCGACAACTTCCAGACCGAGATGACCGACCCGCTGTTCGGCCGGGCCATCCTGAACACCCTGCTCATCGCGCTGATCACCGTCCCGGTCGGCCTCGGGCTCGCCGTCGTGCTGGCGGTGGCGCTCGAGCGGCTCAAGACGCGCACGCTCTACCTCATCCTCTTCTTCGCCCCGGTCGTCACCTCGTCGGTGGCCGTCGCGATGATCTGGCAGCAGCTGTTCCGCAAGGACGGCGTGCTGAGCGGCTTCATCGCCTCCGTCTTCCACATCGCCCCGCCGGACTGGCTGGGCGACCCGCACCTGGCGCTGGTCGCCGTGTGCATCGTCACGATCTGGTCGTCCGTCGGTCTGAACGTCATCATCTTCCTGGCCGGCCTGCAGAACATCTCGCCGACCGTCATCGAGGCGGCCCGGCTCGACGGCGCAGGCGCCCTCACCCTGTTCTTCCGGGTGCGGCTGCCGCTGCTCTCGCCCATCATCTTCTTCTCGACGGTGATCGCGTTCATCAGCTCGCTGCAGACGTTCGACACCGTCTTCATCCTCACCGCGAACGCCGGGCCCGACAACGCGACCCGGACCATCGTCTACCACATCTACGACCTGGGCTTCGGGAAGTTCCAGTTCGGTCCCGCGAGCGCGGCCTCGATCATCCTGCTGATCATCACGCTGGTGATCACGGGCATCCAGTTCGCCGCACAGAAGAAGTTCGTCCACTACGAGGATGGTGCCGCATGACCACCGCCACCGTGCCCACCGAGCGGACGCGGTCCGCGGACCCCGCTCCCCGCACCGGCCGCGGAGCCGCCCGCGCGCGCAAGCTGGCGCTGCACATCGTGCTCCTGGCCGGCGGCATCGCCATGGTCTTCCCGTTCCTCTGGATGCTGCTGACCTCCTTCAAGCCGCTCCCCCAGCTGCTGAACGACCCGCTGAGCTTCTGGCCGAAGCCGTTCACCCTGCAGAACTACGTGGATGCCTGGAACGACGTGCCCTTCGGCACCGCGTACTGGAACACCATCTACATCGCCGTCCTCGTCGTGGTCGGCACGCTGATCACCGCCGCGATGGCCGGCTACGCGTTCGCACGCATCCCGTTCCGAGGCTCCCGGGTGTTGTTCGTGGTGTTCCTGGCCACGCAGATGATCCCGATGCAGGTGACACTGATCCCCTTCTACTTCCTGATGGCGAAGCTCGGCTGGGTGGACTCGCACCTGGCGCTGATCGTCCCGGCCGCGCTCGCGAACCCGTTCGCGGTGTTCCTCATGCGCCAGTTCGTGCTGTCGCTGCCGAAGGAGCTGGAGGAGGCTGCGATCGTCGACGGCGCCGGCCGCTGGCGGATCTTCTGGAGCATCATCCTGCCGAACCTGCGCCCCGGACTCGGCGCCCTCGCGATCATCGTCGCACTGAGCACCTGGAACAATTTCCTGCTGCCGCTGGTGATCCTGAACTCGCAGGAGCTGTTCACCGTGCCGCTGCTGCTGCAGAGCTTCCGGGGCCAGTTCGGCTCGGTCAACTACGGGCTGATCATGGCGGCGTCCGCCATCGCGACCATCCCGATGCTGATCGCGTTCGTGATCGGGCAGCGCCGGATCATCGGCAGCATGGCAGCCTCCGGGCTGGGCGGCCGGTGACCCCCGCGGAGCGGGCGGCGCGGTACCTCGACCTCGAGAACGCGCCGTTCACGCTGCCCGGCTCGCGCATCCTCGTGCTGCGCGTCGATGGCGGCCTGACCGTTCGGCTCGCGGAGTACGAGCGCCGGCTGGACGACAGCGTGCTGGTGCGCACCCTCCGGGTGCGCGGCGCGGACGGCCGGGTCGCGCCGGTCTCGGACGTGCGGCCCGACCGCATCGCGTTCGGCGCCGCCGGCGTCACCCTGACCTTCGATGGCCCGGACGCGCTCAGCCTCGGCGGCGACGGCCGCTGGAGCGTCGAGCTCGACCTCCCAGGCCTCGCTCCCGGCCACGTCTGGCGTCCCGGCCTGCCCTCGGCGCCGACGGCGGGATGGTCTGCGACCGGCGCGGACGACGTCGTCGTGACCGGCGACACGGTCCGGCTCTCGTTCGGCGGCGGGTCGCTCCGGCTCGGGATCGGCGCCGCCGCTGCCGACACTCCCGCGGACCATCCCGCTTCCCTCGCCCGCACTCGGGCCGTCTGGGACGACTGGTTCGCCCGCACGCCCGCGGTGCGCGACGACCTCGCCGACATGACCGCCTTCTGCTGGTGGGTGCTCGGCGCGAACATCGTCGAGCTGCCCGGCCGTGGCGCCCGCGCCGTCGTACCGTCCAAGATCGGCTACGTCGGCGTCTGGCAGTGGGACGCGTACTTCATCGCGTCGGGGCTGCGGCACGGCGACCCGGAACTCGCCAAGCAGCAGCTGGAGCTGGCCTTCGCGTTCCCGACGGCCGACGGCCAGCTGCCCGACGTCGTGCACGACGACGGGGTGCTCGCCTCCAGCGACGACCTGCCGCCGGGCGACCGCGAGAACCTGCGCCGCGCGGGCTCGGCGATCGCGGACCCGACCGCGCCCATCCCGCTCACCAAGCCGCCGCTCGCCGCGTGGGCGCTGCGCCGGCTGGAGGGCTTCGTCGACGACCCGGCCTGGTTCGACACCGCCTGGGCGACCGTCGCGCGCAGCCAGGAGTGGTGGTTCGTACACTCCGATCTCGACGGCGACGGGATGCCCGAGTACGGGCACCCGTACTCGTCCGGCCTCGACGACAGCCCGGTCTTCGACGCCGAGCTACCGGTGTCCTCGCCCGACCTCGCCGCGTACCTGATCCTGCAGGACGACCTGCTCGCCTCCCGCGCCCGCACGACGGGCGACGTCGAAGCCGCCGAGCGCCACACCGCGCGCGCGGCGCGGACCCTTGAACTGCTCGAGGGGATGTGGGACGAGACCGCCGGGTTCTTCCGCTCCTCCGGCGCCGGCACGCCCGTCGGCTCGGAGGCTGCGGTCTCCCTGCTGCCCCTGCTCACCGGTCGGCTGCCCGGCCGCTACGTCGCGGGCATCCTCGCCGCGCTCGACGACCCCGATCGCTTCGCGACCGCCTGGACCGTGCCGACGGTGGCGCGGCGCGACCCCGACTTCTCCGAGGAGCGGATGTGGCGCGGCCCCGTGTGGGTCAACGTCAACGCCCTCCTCGCCGAGGGGCTCGCCGTGTCCGGCCATGCCGACCGCGCCCGCGAACTGGCCGAGCAGACGCTCCGCCTGGTCATCCACGGCGGCGGCCCGCACGAGTACTTCACCCCCAGCACCGGCCGCAAGGCCCGCACCGCGACCACTGCGTTCGGGTGGTCCGCTGCGTTGTTCGTGGACCTGGCGGTGCAGCTCTCGTCCTGATCCACCCCTATCGAACCGTTCCATCGACGAAGGAGTCACATGAAACGCCTGCGCATCATCGCGCCCTTGACCGCTGCCGTCCTGGCCCTCACCGGCTGCGCCATGGCCGGCAACGCCGGGAGCGGACCCGCCACGCTCGACCCGTCCGCCAAGCCGGAGGGCTCGATCACCGTCTGGTCGTGGGACGCCGCCGCGACGTCGCTCAAGCGGCTCGCCGCCGAGTACCAGTCCGCACATCCCGGAACGACGGTGAAGGTCGTGGACGTCGGTTACGACAATGCCTACGACAAGCTGTCCGTCGGCCTCCAGGCCGGCACCGGCCTGCCGGACGTCGTGACGATGGAGACGGACCACACCCCCGGTTACCTCAGCCAGTTCCCGAAGGGCTTCGTCGACCTGACACCGATCGTGGGGTCGAAGAAGGCTGACTTCGACCCATCCAAGTGGGCTGCGTCCACCGACAAGACCGGTGCGATCCGTGCTGTGCCGTGGGACTCGGGCACGGTCGGGCTGTTCTACCGCTCCGACTACCTCCAGAAGGCCGGCGTCGACCCGGCGAGCCTCGGGACCTGGGACGAGCTCGTCTCCGCGGGCGAGCGCATCAAGACCGCGACCGGGCACACGCTCATCACGGCCGACGTCGCCACCGGCGGACTGTTCCAGATGCTGCTGCAGCAGCAGGGTCAGGGCCTCTTCGATGCGAAGGGGGACATCACGGTCGCGACTCCTCAGGCCGTCGCAGCGCTGCGCCTGGAGAAGGAGCTGAACGACAAGGGGCTGCTGAAGAACGTGAAGGGCTGGGACGCGCGCGTCACGAGCGCGAAGAACGGCGACTCCGCGGTCACGCCAGAGGCGGTGTGGTGGATCGCCACCCTCACCGGCGAGGCCGCCGAACTGAGCGGGAAGTACGGCGTCATCGAGCTGCCGGCCTTCGCCGATGGCGGTGCCCGCACCTCCAACAACGGCGGCTCCGGCCTCGCCGTGCCCGCGCAGTCGAAGAACCCGCAGCTGGCGGCGTCGTTCGTGGCGTTCGCCCTCGCCGACAGCGGCAACCAGGTGTCGATGATGGAGAAGGACGGCCTGTTCCCGTCCTACCTGCCAGCATTGAAGGATCCGTTCTTCAGTACGCCGGACCCGTACTTCGGCGGTCAGAAGGTCTACACGCTGTTCGCCGAGCAGACCGCGAAGATCCCGGCGATCACTTACACGGCGGACAACGCCAAAGCGAGCGACATCGTCGGCGCTGCCGTCTCCGCATCGGTGCTCGGCGGCAAGGACCCGGAGGCGGCGCTTCAGGATGCGGCCAAGCAGATCGCCACGGCCACCGGCCGCTCGATCGCGGGCTGAGATGGTCGCCGTCGACACCGCAGCACGGCGTCGCACGGCGCCGGCCGGACGGCCCCGGTCGCTGGAGCGCAGGCTTCAGCGACCGGGCCTCTGGTTCGCGCTGCCCGCCGCCGCGCTGTTCGCGATCTTCTTCGCCTATCCCCTGGTCGTCTCGCTCTGGCAGAGCTTCTTCAGCACCCGGGCCGGCGAGCTGCACTGGGTGGGCCTCGACCAGTACGCCCGGCTCTTCCAGGACCCGCTGGTCGCCACCAGCCTCGGCAACGCGTTCCTCATCCTCGTGGTGCAGGTGCCGCTGATGATCGGCATCGCCCTGGTGCTCGCGTACACGCTCAACCAGACGTGGCTGCGGTTCCGTTCCGGCTTCCGGCTGCTGTACTTCCTGCCCGCGGTGACCACGCTGGTCGCGTACTCCGTGGTCTTCCGGGTGCTGCTCACCACCGACGGCGGCGCGGTCAACCAGCTGCTCGGGCTGGTCGGGATCGCGCCCGTCGACTGGCTGGACAGCGAGGTCTGGGCACGCGTCGCGCTCATCGCGTCGATCACCTGGCGCTGGACCGGCTACAACATGGTCATCCTGCTCGCCGGGCTGCAGAGCATCCCCGCCGAGCAGTACGAGGCGGCACGGATCGACGGCGCCGGCCGCTGGGCGACCTTCGCGCACGTCGTCGTGCCCCAGCTGCGCCCGGCGATCGTGTTCACGACCGTCACCTCGACGATCGGCGCGCTGCAGCTCTTCGACGAGAACGTCATCCTCACCGGCGGCGGCCCCAACAACGCCACCCTGACGCCGGTGCTCTACCTCTACAAGGTCGGCTTCCAGCAGTTCGATCCCGGCTACGCGTCGGCGATCGCGTGGCTGCTGGTGCTCATCACGGGCATCGTCTCGATCATCCAGTTCCGCCTGCTCCGGGAGAAGAAGTGATCCGCGCCCTCCGCCACACCCCCGCCTACGTACTGCTCGCAGCCGGTGCGCTGCTCAGCGTCGTGCCGTTCCTCTGGATGCTCACCGCATCCACGCACACCACCTCCGAGCTGTTCGCACGCCCGCTGCCGATCCTGCCCGGCGGGGAGCTGTGGGCGAACCTGACGCGGCTGCAGGAGCAGACCGGCTTCGGCCAGGTGATGCTGAACAGCCTGCTCATCGCGGTGATCTACACGGTGTTCAGCTCCGCGGTGAGTGTGCTCGCCGGCTACGGCCTCGCGAAGTTCCGGTTCCGCGGCCGCGGGATCCTGCTTGTCGTTGTGCTCGGCACGATGATGATCCCGATGCAGGTGCTGCTCGTCCCGCTGTTCCAGATGATGGCGAGCCTCGGCTGGATCGACACCTACCAGGCGGTCATCCTGCCGTTCCTCGCGAATGCGTTCGGCATCTTCCTGATGCGCCAGGCGTTCCTCGACTTCCCGGACACGATCGTGGAGGCGGCACGGATCGACGGCGCGGGCGAGCTGCGCACCTTCTACCGGGTCGTGCTTCCGGTCGCGCGCCCGCAGATCGCGGCGCTTGTCATCTACACGTTCGTGAGCCAGTGGAACGCGTTCATCTGGCCGTTGCTGATGCTGAACACCGAGGACAAGTACACGATCCCGGTCGCCCTCAACACGATGATCGGGCTCTCCCGCGTCGACTACTCGGGCCTGATGCTCGGCTCGCTGCTCGCGACCCTGCCGCTCCTTGTGCTGTTCCTGGTGTTCCAGAAGCAGTTCGTGTCGGGGCTGCTCGGCGGCGCGGTGAAGGGGTGATGGCTGGAGGCGACGCGGCGTCGTCGCGTCAGGCCAGACGCTCCCACTTGATCCCGGCGTCGGCGAGCAGGCGGCGCATCCCGTTGGTCCAGTTCTCGGAGAGGGCCGCCTTGGCGGCCGGTACGTCGCCCTCCGCGAGGTGCTGCGCGATCGCGGCGTGCTCCTCGGCCGAGCGCTCGACGAGCACGTCCTCTCCGACGAGCAGGGACTCGTAGCGGTGGATGGCGCTGCGCACCTGGGCGATCTGCTCCAGCAGCTTCTGGTTGGGGCACGCGCTCAGCATGAGGTTGTGCCACTCGTCGTCCTTGCGGTTCACGACGGCGTGCTGGGCGAGGTCGTCGGAGAAGGCGGCGGCCAGCTCGGACAGCCGGCGGCCCAGCTCGGCGAGCTCGTCGGCCGGCGACAGGTCGAGCGCCAGGCCCTCCAGCGTGACGATGATCGGGCAGAGCTCCTCGAACTCGCGCGCGCTGAGCGGCACGAAGCGGAAGCCCTTGCCGTTCTCGCTTTCGATCTGGCCCTCGCTCTCGAGGGCGATCAGCGCCTCGCGGAGCGGGGTGCGGGAGACGCCGAGCTCGGCGGCGAGGGCGACCTCGTTGATGCTCTCGCCCGGGCGGACCTCGCCGGCGCGCATCCGCGCGAGGAGTTCCTCGCGCACCTGGGAACGCAGATTCTTGCGCTCGATCGCCATGTGGACCCTCCCGGCCGGACTCGTGGTCGTCAGCTTAGGGCTTGACCCGTCGCTGCGTTCGCTCTAGCGTTGCTGTATACAGAATACAGTCGACACTGATCGACGCACAAGCACCAGCACTCGCAGATCCCCGAGGAGACCGATGACGATCCCCGCGCCCCGGAGCATCCGGCTCGACGCGCTCGCCTACGGCGGCGACTACAACCCCGACCAGTGGTCGGAGGACGTCTGGGCTGAGGACGTGCGCCTCATGGTCGAGGCCGGCGTGAACATCGTCACGCTGCCGGTCTTCTCCTGGCCGCTGCTGGAGCCGGAGCCCGGCCGCTGGGACTTCGCGGGGCTCGACCGCATCATCGACCTACTCTGGGCGAACGGCATCGCGGTCGACCTTGCCACCGCGACGGCGACGCCGCCCGCGTGGCTGGTGCGCGAGCATCCCGAGGTCCTGCCGTGGAACGCCGACGGCGTCCGCCTCGAGTTCGGCTCGCGGCAGTCGTACTGCCCGAGCTCGCCGATCTACCGGCGGGCGGCGCTGCGGCTCACCCGCGCGCTCGCCGAGCGCTACGGCGAGCATCCCGCGCTGGCACTGTGGCACGTCTCGAACGAGTACGGAGACCACGTCGCCCGCTGCTGGTGCCCCGAGTCGGCTCGCCACTTCCGGCGCTGGCTCGAGGCGCGTTACGGCGACATCGCCGGCCTCAACGCCGCGTGGGGAACCAGCTGCTGGGGCCAGAACTACCTGAGCTTCGACCAGATCGAGCCGCCCCGCACCGCCACCGGCCCGATCAACCCCGCGCAGGTCGTCGACTTCGAGCGGTTCTCCTCCGACGCGCTCCTGGAGCTCTTCCGGGCGGAGGTGGATGTGCTCAGGGAGGTCACTCCGGAGATCGCCGTGACCACGAACTTCATGAGCCTGTTCCGCGAGCTCGACTACTGGGACTTCGCCGACGCGGAGGACCTCGTCACCGACGACGCCTATCCCGACCCCGCCGACCCCATCGCTCACGTCGGCGCCGCCCTCAACTACGGCCTGATGCGCAGTCTCAAGGACGGCCGCCCATGGCTGCTGCTCGAGCAGGCGCCGAGCGCGGTCAGCTGGCGCGACGTGAACGTGCCGAAGGCGCCCGGGCAGATGCGGCTCGGCAGCCTGCAGGCCGTCGCCCACGGCTCGGACGGCGTGATGTTCTTCCAGTGGCGGCAGGCGAAGTTCGGGCCGGAGAAGTTCCACTCCGCGATGCTCGGCCACCGCGGCGAGCGCAGCCGCAGCTTCCAGGAGACGAAGACGCTCGGCGCGGAGCTGAAGCTGCTGGAGCCGGTGCGTGGGACGCGCGTGAGGTCCTCGGTGGCGCTGGTGGCCGACTGGGACGCCTGGTGGGGCGTCACCCAGACCGAGTCGATGCCGTCGCAGCGGCTGAACTGGCTCACCGAGGCGCGGGCCTGGCACGCGGCCGCCTTCGCGCTCGGCCAGCCCGTCGATGTCGCCCGCGCGGCCGGGCCGTTCGGCGACCACCGGGTGGTGCTCGTCCCGAACCTCTACGCGGCGACCGCCGAGCAGGCGGAGGCGCTCGGCGCGTTCGTCGCCGCCGGCGGTCACGTCGTCGTCGGACCGTTCTCCGGTGTCGTCGACCACCGGGAGCAGATCCACGATGGCGGAGCCCCGGGCCCACTGCGCGACCTGCTCGGGGTCGAGGTCGACGAGTGGTGGCCGCTGCCCGACGGCGGGCACCGCACGGTCGAGCTCGGCGGGGTCGTGCATCCCACGCGCGTCTGGGGCGAATGGATCGAGGCGGCGGAGGACGCCAAGGTGCTGGCCCGGTTCGCCGACGGCGACCTCGCCGGTCTGCCCGCGCTCACCCGCCGCAGCCACGGCGCCGGAGCGGCCTGGTATCTCGCGGCCGGGCTCGGCGACGAGGGGATGCGCGCCGTGCTCTCCGCGGTGTTCGCCGAGGCCGGAGTCGCCACCCGCGAACCCGACACCGCGCTCGAGATCGTCACCCGCACGGACGGCGGCACCGACTTCACCTTCGTGCTCAACCACGGCAGGGACGCGCGGACCGCTCCGCGCATCCCCGGCGGCACAGACCTGCTCACCGGCTCCGACGCCGGCGCGGGCCTGCCGCTCGGCGCGTTCGGCGTCGCCGTGATCCAGCACCCGACCACTGAGAGGCAAGCATGACCAACCCCTTCGTCCATCCCTACGTGCCGAACACGGCACCCGAGTCGCGGCAGGCCATGCTCGACGCGGTCGGTGCGGCGACCATCGACGAGTTCTACGCCGACGTCCCCGCCGAGCTCCGCCTCGGCCGCGACCTGGACCTGCCGGAGCCGCTCATCGCCGAGCAGGACCTGGTGCGCCATGTGGGCGGCCTGCTTCGCCGCAACCGCGCGGTGGAACCTGGCCGCCTGTTCCTCGGCGCCGGAACGTACAACCACGCGGTCCCCGCGGTGGTGGACGAGGTCATCAACCGCAGCGAATTCCTCACCGCGTACGCGGGCGAGCCGTACGAGGACCACGGCCGGTTCCAGGCGCTTTTCCAGTACCAGTCGCTCATGGGCGAACTGCTGAACTGCGACGTCGTCAATGTACCCACCTATGACGGTTACCAGGCGGCGGCGACCGCCCTGGCCATGGCGACGCGGGTGACCGGGCGCCGCGACATCCTGCTGGTCAGCGACGCCCACCCGGACAAGCTCTCCAAGGTGCGCGACTACGTGAAGCCGATCGCCGACCTCGTCGTCGTGCCCACGGTCGACGGCGTTGCCGACGTACCCGCGGCGGCCGATCTCATCGGCCCGGAAACCGCCGCGGTGTGGGTGGAGACCCCGAGCTTCCACGGCGCGCTCGAGACAGCGGTGGCCGAGCTGGCGGAGGCGGCGCACGCCGTGGGAGCCCTGCTGGTGGCCGGCCTCGACCCGGTCGGTCTCGGCGTCCTCGCCTCCCCCGCCGACCTCGGCGCGGACATCCTGCACGGCGACATCCAGTCGCTCGGCCTGCACCCGTGGTACGGCGGCGCCCACGCCGGCTTCATCGCCGTGGACGACGACCCGCGCCTGGTCATGGAGATGCCATCGCGCCTGTTCGGCCTCGAGTCCACGGACGTGCCCGGCGAGTACGGCTTCGGCGACGTCGCCTACGACCGGACCTCGTTCGCGGTGCGCGAGGAGGGCAAGGAGTGGGTCGGAACGGCCGCCGCCCTGTGGGGCATCGCCGCCGGCGTCCACCTCTCGCTGATGGGGCCGCAGGGCATGGCGGAGCTCGGCGAGACGCTGCTCGCACGCACCGCGTACGCGCAGCACGCGCTCACCGCCCTCCCCGGCGTGACCGTGGCGGACAGCGCGGTGCACCTGCGCGAGTTCGTGCTCGACCTGCGGGATGCCGCGCTCACCGCTCCCGAACTGGTCGACATCCTGCGCGTCCGCGGCTTCGAACCCGGCCTCGCGCTCGACGAGGCCCGCCTGCTCGTGTGCGTCACAGAGCAGAACACCCAGAACGACATCGACGACCTGGCCGCCGCGTTCGGCGCCGCTCTGAAGGAGAACGCCCGATGACCCTCCCCATCGCCCCCAAGCCCGCGCTGCGCCGGTTCCACCAGGCGCGCTGGGACGAGCCGATCGTCTTCGAGCTGCACACCCCCGGCGAGCGCGGTGTCGTGCCGTCGCAGACGGAGGACGGCGTCCGCTCCGTCGTCGGCGACGTCGTCGCCGATCTGCCGGCGTCGCTGCGCCGCTCCGCACCGCCCGCGCTCCCCGAGATCGGCCAGATGCGCGTGCTCAAGCACTATCTCCGCCTCAGCCAGGAGAACCTGGGCGCCGACCTGAACGTCGACGTCGGCCAGGGCACCTGCACGATGAAGTACGCCCCGAAGGTGAACGAGGCGATCATCCGCACACCCGACCTCACCGACCTGCACCCGCTGCAGGATCCGGAGTCGGCGCAGGGCGCGCTGGAGATCATCTGGCGCACCGAGCGGATGCTCGCCGAGATCTCGGGCATGAGCCGTGTCTCCCTTCAGACCGGCGGCGGTTCGGAGGCGATCTGGGCCAACATCTCGATGATCCGCGCCTACCATGCCTCCCGCGGCGAGGGCGAGCAACGGGACGAGGTGATCACCACGATCTTCTCGCACCCGTCCAACGCGGCCGCGGCCAAGATGGCCGGCTACACGGTCATCACGGTCTTCCCGGACGCCGACGGGTACCCCGACGTGGAGGCGCTGCGTGCCGCCATCTCGCCGCGCACCGCCGCGATCATGGTGACGAACCCCGAGGACACCGGCATCTACAATCCGCGGATCCGAGAGTGGGTGGAGCTGGCGCACTCGGTCGGGGCGCTCGCGTCGTACGACCAGGCGAACGCCAACGGCATCCTCGGCATCACCCGCGCCCGCGACGCCGGCTTCGACGTGTGCCACTTCAACCTGCACAAGACGTTCGGCACGCCGCACGGCTGCGGCGGCCCCGGCTCGGGCGCCAACGCGGTGTCGGAGGCGCTCGCCCCCTTCCTGCCCGGGCCGGTGGTCGAGAAGGTCGGCGACCGGTTCGTGATCGACGGCGACCGCCCGCAGTCGATCGGGTCCGTCGCGCCGTTCTTCGGCGTCGTCCCGAACATCGTCCGCACCTACGCGTGGATCCGTGCTCTCGGTGCACCGGGTCTGCGCGCGGTGGCGGAGACGGCCGTGCTCAACAACAACTACCTGATGAAGCGCGTCCTTGAGATCCCCGGCGCCAGCGCCCCCTACGCCACGGGCCGTCGTCGCATCGAGCAGGTGCGCTACTCGTGGCAGGAGCTGTTCGAGGAGACCGGGATCAGCTCGGAGGAGATCGGCATCCGCGCGGCCGACTTCGGGATGCACTACTGGACGAGCCACCACCCCTACGTGGTGCCGCAGCCGTTCACCCTGGAACCGACCGAGTCGTACTCCAAGGCGGAGCTGGACGAGTACGCCGACGTGCTGGCAGAGATCGCTCGAGAGGCGAGGGAGACCCCGGAGGTCGTGCGCAGCGCGCCGCACAACCAGACCGTCCACCACACGCACCACGACGACCTGGACGATCCCGCGCGCTGGGCCGTCACCTGGCGTGCCTACCGCCGGAAGTACTTCGGCCAGGACGCGTCGGCGGCCGCCTCCTCGGAGGACGCGGCGGCGTGAACGCCATCGGGTTCGTCGTGAACCCGGTCGCGGGTCTCGGCGGGCCCACCGGGCTCGCCGGCAGCGACGGCGTCGAAGTGCAGCGCGAGGCGCTGCGCCGCGGTGGCCGAGCGCGCGCCGGCGAGCGTGCCGCGGAGGCGCTCCGTGTGCTCGCCGCCTCTCGGCCCGGAGCCGTGGTGATCACCGCCGCCGACGCGCTCGGCGAGGACGCCGTCAGGGCGGCGGGATTGACGCCGCGCGTCGTATACGCGAGCGGGCATACGCCCACCACGCCCGATGACACGGCCAGGGCGGTAGCCGCCATCCATGCCGCCGGAGCGTCCCTCGTCCTGTTCGCCGGCGGCGACGGGACCGCGAGAGACGTCGCCCGCGGCCTCTCGCCGGGCGCGCCGATGCTCGGCATTCCTGCGGGCGTCAAGATGTACTCGGGGTGCTTCGCCGTCGGGCCGGCGGCGGCCGGCACCCTCGCCGCCGACTGGCTCGCACATCCCGTGACGACCGCCACCGCCGAGGTGCTCGACCTCGACGAGGATGCGATGCGCGCAGGCCGACCGGACCCCCGGCTGTTCGCGCTGGTCGAGGTCCCCGCTGCGCCCGGTCGCACGCAGGCACGCAAGGCCGCGACCCCGGCGAGCGCGCGGGAGGCCGTCCGCAGCGCCGCCGCGGGTGCCGTCGCCCGGATGCGCCCCGGCGTTCGCTACCTGCTCGGGCCCGGCGGGACAACGGCCGAGGTCGGCCGCGTGCTGGGCCTCGACACCAGCCCGCTCGGCGTCGACGTCATCGAGGACGGCGTCCTTCTCGGGCGAGACGTGACCGAGGCGCAGGCGCTTGCGGCCGTCGAGGGTCGACCCGCGCAGGCCGTCGTCACCGTGATCGGCGGCCAGGGCTTCCTGCTCGGGCGCGGCAACCAGCAGCTCTCGGCACGCGTGATCGCTGCGCTGGGCGCGCACCCCCTGCTCGTCGTCGCGACGGAGCAGAAACTCATCGACCTCGCCGGCCGGCCCCTGCTGGTCGACACCGGCGATCCCCGGCTCGACATGCGGCTGGCCGGCCACGTCCTCGTGGTCACAGGGCCGTCCACCGCGAGCCTCTACCCTGTCAGTGCCGCCACAGCGGCCCCCATCGAAGGAGAACTCGAATGCGTCTAGCCGGCAAGTCCGCCATCGTCACCGGAGGAGCGGGCGGCATCGGCCGCGCCACCTCCCTCGCCCTCGCGGCGGAGGGCGCGCGCGTCGCCGTCGTCGACCTGCAGCAGGACGCGGCGGAGGCCGTCGCCGAGGAGATCCGCGCGGCCGGCGGCGAGGCGATCGCGCTCGGGGCCGACGTCTCCGCCGAGGCGGACGTGGAGCGGGTCGTCGCCGCGGCCGACGACGCGTTCGGCGGCATCGACATCGCCTTCAACAACGCGGGCATCATCCGCCGCACGACCGCCGTCGAGACCACGGTCGAAGAGTGGGACCGCGTCTTCGGCGTGAACGTGCGCGGCATCTTCCTGATGTGCAAGCACGTCGTGCCGATCATGGCGGCGAAGGGCAAGGGCTCCATCATCAACACCGGCAGTGGCTGGGGGCTGAAGGGCGGCGGCCAGGCCATCTCTTACTGCGCCTCCAAGGGCGCCGTCGTGAACATGACCCGCGCGCTGGCGATCGATCACGGCCCTCAGGGCATCCGCGTCAACTCGGTGAACCCGGGCGACGTGAATACCGGGATGCTGCGCGACGAGGCACGTCAGCTCGGTCAGGAGACCGGCTCGTTCCTCGCCGAGGCGGCCGACCGCCCACTGCGCCGGATGGGCGAGCCGAGCGAGATCGCGGCCGCCGTCGTCTGGCTGGCGAGCGATGAGTCGTCGTACGTGACCGGCTCGGCCATGGTCGTGGACGGCGGCGGCATCGCCTGACCGCGCCTCGCACGCAGCGACTGACCCCGTTCGGTACGTTCGCCCCCTGCTCGAGCAGCGGCAGACGTACCGGGCGGGGTCAGTCGCTGTCTCGGGGTGCGGTCAGAGTCCCAGCGACTTCTTGATGAGCGCCTCGGCGTCGTCCGCGCCGGCGGCCTGCTCGCGCGCCTCCTGATTGGCCTCGCTCACGGCCTTGACCACCTCGTCGCGCTGGATGCGGATGCCGCGCGGAGCGTCGATCCCGATCCGCACGCCGTCCCCTCGCGCGTCCAGGATGGTGACGACGATGTCGTCCCCGATCAGCACCCGCTCACCGGGCTTGCGCGTCAGAACCAGCATCGGTCCAGCCTATCCGCGGCGCGGTGCGCGCGGAACCGCCGACCTGCGCGGCGGAGGGGACGCGACACGCCGTCAGGCGCCGGCGGACGCGGCGTGTCACGCCCCCGGTGCTGGTTCGGGCGGCGCGTCGAGCCAGAGGACGGGCAGGCCGAGGCCGCGCACCTCGTCCGGGCTGGCCGTGAGGGCGGCACCGGTCGCGGCGATGCCGTCGACCGCGAGCACCGCATCCACGGCGCCCACCCAGTGCGCGGTGTCCTGCGTCTTGCGGCTCGCGTCCACCGCCACCCACACCTGGTCGGGCGCGATGCCTGCGAGTTCCGTGGCCAGACCGGCCACGGCATCCACCCCGGGCAGGCTGAACGCGCCGACGACGGGATGCTCCTCCCGCACGCCGTCGGCGCGCGCCGCGAGCGCATCCCGCCTGTCCACGATCACGAGCGCTTCGCCGTCCCGACCGGCCGAGGCCGCGAGCGTCCGCGCCGCGGCGAGGGCGTCGCCGCCGAGCCCGACCACGAGCGTCAGGTCGCCCCTCCCCCGCAGCCGTGCGGGGGGCGCCGCGAACGTGGCGGCGAGGGGCACGTTGTTGTCACTTGCAGCCGCCGAAAGTGACAACGACGTGCCCTTCGGCGACTCAGAGGCGGCGGGAGGAGCGGAGGGCGCAGGAGGCTCGGCCGCGGGGGCCGGCAGGTCCGTCGTCCGCACGAGGTCGTCCAGGATGGCCGCGAACGCCGCCGACGACGTGGACACGGCCGGCAGCACCTCCTCGAGCTCGTCGGCTCCCAGCCACTCAGGCCGCGATCGGCTCCGCAACGCGGACCACCCCCACCGTCTCGATCGCCGCCTGCACCGCGGTCACCTCCTGGTAGCTCAGCACAGCGAGCCCGGAGAGCTGCCCGGCGACGAGCCTCCGGATCGCCGGACGCAGCGCCGGAGCGCAGACCAGCACCGCGGAGACGTTGGCCTCGTCGAGCTGGGTGGCGGTCTGCTTGATCGACCCCATCACCGCCTCCAGCCGCGCCGGGTCGAGGACGATCTGCGTGCCGTTCTCGGCCGGGCGGAGACCCTCCAGCATCGCTTGCTCGAGCCCCGGATCGATCATGATGACCCGCAGCGTGCCGCCGTCGAGGTGCGGGGCCACGACCGCGGGGCCGAGCGCGCTGCGCGCCGCCTCCACCAGCCCCTCCGGATCGTTCGACACCTTCGCGCGCAGGGCGAGTGCCTCCAGGATGCGCGGCAGGTCGTTGATCGGCACCTGCTCCGCCAGCAGCCCCTGCAGCACCCGCTGCACCTCGGCGAGCGAGAGCAGGTTCGGGATGAGCTCCTCCACCGCGGGCGGGTTCACCTGCTTGACGCCCTCGGTGAGCTGGCGCACGTCCTCGCGGGTGAGCAGGCGCGCAGCGTTCGCCGTGATGATCGCCGACAGGTGTGTGATGAGCACCGAGACGCGGTCGATGACCGTCGCGCCGCCGAGCTCCGCGCTGTGCCGCATCTCGGACGGGATCCACTTGGCCGGGAGCCCGAACACCGGCTCGACCGTCGGGGTGCCGGGCAGCCCGTCGAGCGCGTCGCCGAGCGCGAGCACACGGCCGCCCGGCGCCTGCCCGCGTCCCGACTCGACACCGGCGATCTTGATGACGTAGGTGGAGGGCGGCAGCTCGGCGCTGTCGCGCGTGCGCACCGGCGGGACGATCACGCCCAGCTCCAGCGCGATCTTGCGGCGCAGCGCCCGCACCCGGGCGAGCAGGTCGTCGGAGGTGCCGCTGACGATGTCCACCAGGTCCGGCGCGAGCGTGATCTCCAGCGCGTGCACCCGCATCTGCTCCATCAGGTCCTCGGTGGTCTCGGTCTTGCCCGCGTTCGCGACGGCGGTCTGCGCGGCCTTCGCCTTCTTCGCCGCCGCCTGGGACGTCTTGATGCGCTGCGCGGCGAGCACCAGGAACGCGCCGACGAGCACGAACGGGATGGGCGGCATCCCGGGGATCAGCGCCATCACGATCGCCGCGCATCCCGCGATCGTGAGCGCGTTGCGCGACTGGCTGAGCTGACCGCTGGCGGTGGTCCCGATCTCGGTCTCGGCGTTGGAGCGCGTCACGATCATGCCGGTGGAGACGGCCATCAGGAGCGCGGGGATCTGCGTCACCAGGCCGTCGCCGATGGTCAGCAGTGTGTAGGAGTTGACGGCGTCGACGAGGTCCATGCCGCGCTGGATCATGCCGATCGCGATGCCGCCGACCACGTTGATGACGATGATCAGGATGCCCGCGATCGCGTCGCCCTTCACGAACTTGCTCGCGCCGTCCATCGCGCCGTAGAAGTCCGCCTCCGCCGAGACCTCCGCCCGGCGGGTCCGCGCCTGCTCCTCCGTGATCAGGCCGGCGTTCAGGTCCGCGTCGATGGCCATCTGCTTGCCCGGCATGGCGTCGAGGGTGAAGCGCGCACCGACCTCCGCGACGCGCTCGGCGCCCTTGGTGACGACGATGAACTGGATGACGATCAGGATGAGGAACACCACCGCGCCGATGATGATCGACCCGCCGACCGCGACGTGCCCGAACGCCTGGATGACCTGGCCGGCGTAGCCGTCGCCGAGCACGAGGCGCGTGGATGCGACGTTGAGGCCGAGCCGGAACAGGGTCGCCACGAGCAGCAGCGACGGGAAGACGGAGAAGTCGAGCGGCTTCTTCACGAACATCGTGGTGAGCAGGATCACCAGCGCCAGCATGATGTTCACGATGATGAGGGTGTCCAGCAGCCAGGCGGGCACCGGGATCACCAGCAGCATGATGATGCCGACGACGCCGATCGGGACGGCGACCTTGGCGGCGGTGGACTTCATGACAGACCTCCTGCGGGGACGGCTCCCGCGCGCGCCGGCGCGGACGAGGGCACGGGGGACGGCGACGGCATGGTGTGGACGCCCGTGGCGGCGCCGCGCGCCTTCAGCGACATCACGAACGCGAGCACGCGGGCCACGGCGTTGTAGAGCTCGACGGGGATCTCGTCGCCGAGCCCGCAGGCGCTGTGCAGCGCGCGGGCGAGCGGGATGTCCTTGACGACCGGCACCCGCTCCTCCTCGGCCTTCTCACGGATGCGCAGCGCGATCGCCCCCGCACCCTTCGCGACCACGCGCGGAGCGGACTTGCCCGGTTCGTATTTGATTGCGATCGCGATGTGCGTCGGGTTGACGAGCACGACATCCGAACCTCCGATCGCGGCGATCATCCGGTTGCGGCTCATCGCCAGCTGCCGGGAGCGGCGCTGCGACTTGATCAGCGGGTCGCCGTCGGAGTTCTTGTGCTCGTCGCGCACCTCGCGCTTGGTCATGCGGGTGTGCTTGCGGTTCCTGCGCATCACGACCAGCACGTCCAGTCCGGCGAGCACGAGTCCGGCGCCGACGGCGGCCTGCAGCAGACCCGCCGCGCCGCCGCTCGCCGCGGACAGCAGGGAGTCGAGCGACATGCTGCCCGAGGTCAGCAGAGTGGGCATCAGCCCCCGCACCACGAGGAACAGGCCGATGCCGACCACTGCCGACTTCAGCAGGGTCTTCGCGCCCTCCCAGAGCGCGCGCATCCCGAACACCCGGGTGATCCCGCTGACGATGTTGAACTGCTCGAACTTGCCGGACAGCCGCTTCAGGTGGATGCCGCCCTGCGCGGCCGCGGCGCCGATGATCGCGATCGCCCCGACGGCGAGCATCGGGCCGACCGTCGCCATGATGCTGCCCAGCCCGTCGCCGAGCGCCGCGACCGCCTTCGCCGGGTCCGGGCTCTCGATCACCGAGCGGACCGAGAACACCTGGTCGACGGCGGCTTCGCTGCCGCGCTGCAGGGTGAACGGCAGCATGACCGCCGCGGCGCCTACGCCGACCCAGGCGGTGAGGTCGGTGGACTTGGCGAGGCGGCCCTTCTGGCGCGCCTCCTTCATCCGCTTGTCGGTCGCCTGTTCGGTGCGTTCCTGGGCGTCGCTCACCGCGTCACCCCCAGCATCGTCTTCACGGCGCCGTCGGTGAGCGACGACACCACCCCAGGCAGGGCGACGAACACGACCGCGGCCAGCACGATGGTGAGCATGATCTTCAGCGGGAAGCCGAGCGCCAGGGCGTTCAGGGCCGGCGCGACGCGGGTCAGCAGGCCGAGCGCCATGTCCGCCAGGAACAGCACGACGATGAGCGGGCCGGCGATCTGCAGTGCGGAGAGGAACATCTGCGTGATGCCGCTGACCATCGCCTTCGCCGGGTCGGCCATCCCGAGCCCCGTGGCGAGCGGGACGGCGTCGAACGTGCGCACCAGACCGCCGATGATCAGCTGGTAGCCGCCCGTCGCGAACAGCAGGGCGAGGGCGGTCAGCTGGAACATCCGGGTGAACTGGGCGCCGTTGATCATCGACTGCGGATCGAACGCCTGCGCCAGCTGGAAGCCGCCGAACAGGTCGACCAGGCTGCCCGCCGACTGGATGGCCGCGAAGGTCAGGAAGACCAGGAAGCCGAGCGTCGCCCCGACCGCGAGCTCCTTGACCATGTCCAGCAGGAAGACGCCCGTGTCTGCCGTGTGGTAGCCGGCGCCGACGCGCGGCGCCACCGCGATCGCGAGCCCGATCGCGAGCATCCCCTTCACCTGCGCGGGGAAGCCGTTGTACGAGAACGGCGGCGCGATCATCAGGAAGGCGACCATCCGCAGCGACGCCAGCGCGATCGCCTCGATGGCGGCGAGGTCGATGGGGATGTTCATCAGCCGCCGCCCAGCAGCATCGGGATCTTCTCGAAGAGCACGTGGGTGAAGGAGACGAGCTCGGAGATCATCCACTGCCCGCAGATGATCAGCGCGACGGCGACGGCCGCGGCCTTCGGCACGAAGGAGAGCGTCACCTCCTGGATCTGGGTGATCGACTGGATGAGCGAGATCGCGAACCCGACGACGAGCGCGGTCACGACGATGGGCGCGGCGAGCTTCGCCGTGACCAGGAGGCCCTGCATGGCGATGTCGAGGACGGCGTTGGCGTTCATCCGCCGCCCCGATAGCTCGTGATCAGGCTCGTGACGATCAGGCCCCAGCCGTCGACGAGCACGAACAGCAGGATCTTGAACGGCAGCGAGATCATCACCGGCGGCAGCATCATCATGCCCATCGACATCAGCGCCGCGGAGACCACCATGTCGATCACGAGGAACGGCACGAAGATCACGAAGCCGATGATGAACGCGGCACGCAGCTCCGAGATCATGAACGCCGGGATGAGCGTGAGCAGCGGCACCGCCGCCGCCGACTCCGGGTTCGGCCGTCCGGCCGCCCGCGTCATCAGCGCGATGTCCTCCTCGCGGGTGTGCGCCGCCATGAAGGCGCGCAGCGGCGCCTCGGCGGCGTGTACGGCGGCGGTGAAGTCGATGTGCCCTGCGAGGTACGGCTGGACCGCCGTGCTGTTGATGTCCATCAGCACCGGGCTCATGATGAACAGGCTGAGGAAGAGGGAGAGTCCGGCGAGCACCTGGTTCGGCGGGATGGACGGCAGCGCGAGCGCGTTCCTGGTGATCGCGAGCACCACGAAGATCTTGGTGAACGACGACATCATCAGCAGCAGCGCGGGCGCGACGGAGAGCACCGTGATGCCGACGAGCGTCAGGATGGCCGCGTTCGGCGTGCCGTTCGGGCCGTTGATGTCGACGGTGATCCCGCCGCTGCCGCCGCCGGGACCGGTCGGGCCGCCCGGCGTCGGGACAGGGGACGGCGTGGGGACGGCGTGCGCCGCGGTCGAGCTCAGCAGCAGGAAGGCGAGGGCGATGAGCGCGACGAGGACGGCGGCGACCGCGACGCGGGCGAGCCGCGGCGCGCGGGCGGCCGTCACTTCTTGGGCCGCACCGCCAAGCCCGCCTGTCGCCATGTAGCAGGTGACAGGATCGAGCCTTTGAGTGCCTCGTCGAAGACCGAGGCGCGTCCCTGCGCCGTGAGGAAGTCGGCATCCTGCCTGCTGTTCGTGGAGACCTGCGCCGGGGCGTCCGCCGCCGGCACGTCCTTGGCGAACGTCTTGCGCACCGGCCTCAGAGGGGTGATCTCCGCGTCCGCGTCGTGCGGACGTGCGCCGGTGTGCAGAACGCTCACCTCTCGTTCGGTCACGCCGAGCACGAAGCGGTTGCCGTCCACATCCACGACGACGACCGACGCCTTCGGCCCGACGCCCTGCCGGCCGACGACCGACACGGCGTTGCCACGCCGGGTCCGGCCGCCGAGCCCGCGGCCCTTGGCGACGCGGCGCTGCACGAACCACAGCAGCCCGACGATCACGCCGAGGACGACGAGCACCCGGAGGGCGACGAACAGGGTTTCCACGGCTGCGACTATCGGCCGGCCCTGCGACTCCGTTAGGCGCCTCGCACGCCCATCGCCGCGGCGTGGGAGGCTGGGGCCGTGACCGACATCGAGCTGGCGTACATCCCGCCCGGCACCGTCGCGCTGCACGACGCCCGCCAGAAGCGGCGCTGGAGCGTGGAACTGGAGTCCTTCGAGATCGGCGTCTACGCCGTGACCGAGCAGCAGGTGGCCGAGCTGATCGGCGAGCCGGCCCCGCACCCGCGCCGCCCGGCGACGGGAGTGAGCTGGCTGCGCGCCATCCGGTTCTGCAACGCCGCCTCGGAGTGGGAGGGCCTCGACCCCGCATACTCGTTCGATGGCGAGGACGTCACCTGGCACGTCGACTCGGACGGCTACCGCCTGCCGACCGAGGCAGAGTGGGAGCACGCCTGCCGCGCCGGCTCGACGGCGCCGCACTACGGCCCGCTCGGCGGGGTCGCCTGGACGAGCGCCGACGGCCTCTCCGCACCGCACGACGTCGGCGGCAGGATGCCCAACCTGCACGGGCTCTTCGACACCCTCGGCAACGTGTGGGAGTGGTGCTGGGACCTCCTGGATCCCGCCCGCTACGACGACTACCGGGTGTTCCGCGGCGGTGGGTTCGCCGACGACGCGTGGAGCGTCCGCGCCTCCACCCGGCGCGGCGGCTCTCCGCGCACACAGCACGAGGACCTCGGCTTCCGGGTCGCGCGCGGCGGCTTCGACGCGGTGGATGCGGCCCAGGGCTGGTCGGCCCAGGCCGACGCGGAGCGCGCCGCCATCAGCGGCCCGCTGCCGCCCGGCTGGACGCCGCGCCGCTGAGCCCCGAACCCGCGGACCCCGCGCGCCTCGTCGTCAGCCCAGCCTGTTGACCGGCGAGTCCGGGGTGCCCGTGAGGACCGCCGACGCCGCGTTCTGCGCCTGGATGCGTACGTACTCGATCTCGGTCCGCTGCGAGAAGTATGCGATGTGCGGCGTCAGCACCACGTCGTCGCGCCCGAGCAGGGGGTGCCCCCGGCTCGGCGGCTCCTCGTCCAGCACGTCGAGCGCCGCCCCGGAGAGCCGTCCGGCGTCGAGCGCTTCCACCAGCGCCGCGTTGTCGATCAGGCCGCCGCGGGAGACGTTGAGCAGGAGGGCGCCGGCCGGCATCTCCGCGAGGAACGCGGCGTCGACCATCCGTTCGGTCTCCGGCGTCAGCGGCACGTGCAGGGACAGCGCATCGGAGCCGCGCCGCACCTTGTCGAGGCCGGTGCGCTCGATCCCGAGGGCGGCCAGTTCGTCGCGTGTGCCCTCATCGTCGGGGAGCAGCGGGTCGTAGCCGAGCACGCGCCCGAACAGCGGGCCGGCCTGCCGGGCGAACTCGCGGCCGATCCTGCCGAGCCCGACGACCCCGAGGGTGCGCTCGCTGAGCCGCGGCGGAGCGACGGCCGCGCGCTCGTTCCAGCGCTCCGGCGTCGCGGACGCGGTGTAGAACGGCAGCTGCCGCGCGCTCGCCAGCAGCAGCGCGAGGGCGTGGGTCGCGACCTCCTCGGTCGCAGCACCGGGGACGTTCGTCACGTGGATGCCGTGCTCGGTCGCCGCGTCGACGTCCACGTAGTCGAAGCCCATCGACATCAGCGCGATGACCTTCAGCCGCGGCAGCGCCGCGATCGTCTCGCGCGTGATCGCGGCGTAGCCGGGGAGGAGCGCGTCGGCGTCGGCCGCGCCGGCGACGATCGCCGCCGGATTGCGCGTCCCGAGCACGCGCACCTCGAAGCCCTGCGATTCGAGCAGGGCGATCCCGGGGGCGGGATCCGTGTCGTCGACGTCGGTGTAGACCGCGACGGGCCGGCGCGCATCACTCATCGGCCGCGGCCTCACCGCGCGGGTGCGCGCTGCCCTCGCGCACGATCACCTGCGCCATCGCGGTCATCAGCTCGTAGGCGACGTGCGCGGCGGCGATGCCGGTGACCTGCGCATGGTCGTAGGCAGGCGCGACCTCCACCACGTCCGCCCCGACGATGTTCAGGTCGGTGAGCCCGCGCAGCAGGCGCAGCAGCTCCCGGCTGGTCAGGCCGCCCGCCTCCGGCGTCCCCGTCCCCGGCGCGTGCGCCGGGTCGAGCACGTCGATGTCGATCGAGATGTACAGCGGTTTGTCGCCGACGCGGCGGCGGATGCGCTCCAGCGCCGACGGGATGCCGTTCTCCTCGATGTACTCGCTCGACACGATCGAGAAGCCGAGGCGACCGTCGTCCTCCAGGTCCTGCTTGCTGTAGAGCGGGCCGCGGGTGCCGACGTGGACGGACGCGGTGCGGTCGAGGAAGCCCTCCTCCGACGCCCGGCGAAACGGCGTCCCGTGCGTGATCGGCTCGTCGAAGTAGGTGTCCCACGTGTCCAGGTGCGCGTCGAAGTGCAGCACTGCGACCGGTCCGTGCTTCGCGCTGAGCGCCCTCAGCAGCGGGTAGGCGATGGTGTGGTCGCCGCCGATGGTGAGGATGCGCCGCGCCCGCTCGCCGAGCTCGGCCGCGGCGTCCGCGATCTGCCGCACCGCCTCGTCGATGTGGAACGGGTTCACGGCGATGTCGCCGGCATCCGCGACCTGCACCGCCTCCCAGCCCGAGAAGTCCTGCGCCGGGTTGTACGGTCGCAGCAGGCGGCTGGAGGCGCGCACGTGCTCCGGGCCGAACCGCGCGCCCGGGCGGAAGCTGACGCCGGTGTCGAACGGGATGCCGACCACCGCGATGTCCGCGGCGGGGACGTCCTCCAGCCGCGGCAGCCGGGCGAAGGTGGACAGGCCCGCGTAGCGCGGGGTCTTCGATGCGTCCGACGGGCCGATGGGCGGGGTGCCGATGGGGTCTGTGCTCATGCTGCTTCCTCGTGCTCGTTACTTCGTGAAGGCGGCCTGCGGCAGGTGGATGACGTGCAGCCCACCCGAGGCGACCGCGGCCGCGACCGCCGCCGCCAGCTCGTCGGCGGAGCCGGCCCGGTGCCCGGTGCCGCCGAACGCCTCGGCGAGCGCCGCCCAGTCCGGCTGGGCAAGGTCCACGGCGATCGGGGCGATCCCCGCGTCCACCTCGTTCTGCTTGATCTCCGCGTAGCCGCCGTTGTCGACGACGATCACGGTGATGTCCAGCCGCTGCTCCACGACCGTCATGAACTCCTGGAGCGAGAACATCAGCGCGCCGTCGCCGACGACCGCGACCACCGGGCGGCCCGGCTCGGCGACCCGCGAGCCGATGGCGGCGGGCAGGCCGTAGCCGAGCGTGGCGTACGTCGCCATGTACGGCGTCGAATTCGGCCGGGCGACGCGCAGGCGGTTCAGCAGGCCCCAGTAGGCGATCTGCGACGAGTCCGTCGTCACGATCGCGTCGGCGGGCAGCGCCGCGGCGATGGCGTCCGCGATGTCCGTGTTGACGGCGGAGAGCTCGGCGCACTCGGCGGCGACGGCGGCCAGCGTCTCCGGCACCCGCGCGTCGCGGCCGGCGGCGGGACCGGCGGCACCGGCGGGGTCGCCGCCGGCGAGGGCGTCCAGCAGCGCGGCGAGCGCCGCCGACGCGTCCGCGACGATCCCGATCTCGGCCGCCTGGTTCTTGTCCAGCTGCGACGCGGCGACGTCGATCCGGATGACGCGGCCGCGCGCCTCCAGTCTCTCCACCCACAGCTCGGCCTCGCCGAGCTTCGACCCGACGACCAGCAGCACGTCGGCGTCGCGCGCCCGGTTTCTGGCCGCGGCGAGGCGGAGGTTGGCGCCGAGGGACAGCGGGTGATGCTCGTCCAGCACGCCCTTCGCGTTCAGCGTCGTCACCACGGGCGCGCCGAGCCGTTCGGCGAGCGCACGCAGCTCCGCGGTCGCCCTGCGGGATCCGCCGCCGGCGAGGATCACCGGGTCGCTCGCGCCGGCCAGGAGCCGCGCGGCCTCGGCGATCGACGCGCGGTCGGGAGCCGAAGGGGCCGCGCTCGTGCGGGCGACCAGCGTCTCCGCATCCAGCTCGGCCTCCTCCTCCAGAAGGTCGAGCGGCACCTCGATGTACACGGGACGCGGCCGGCCGGAGGCGAACAGCGCGAACGCATCATGGACGGCCTGGACCGCCTCCTCGGCCGAATGGACGCGGCGTCCCCACTCGACGATCGCCGAGGCGGCGGCGAGCTGGTCCTTCGTCTCGTGCAGCGTCCCGACGTCGGCGAACTCGCGTCCGCGGGCGGGGCCGGGCGACAGCAGGATCATCGGCCGGGACTCGCAGTACGCGGTGCCCGCCGCGGACAGCGCGTTCAGCAGCCCGGGCCCGCTCGTTGTGATCACGACGCCGGGCTTGCCGGTCTGCAGCGACCAGCCGTCCGCCGCATAGCCCGCGCCCTGCTCGTGCCGGGTGGTCACGGGATGCACGCCGAGCGCGGTCAGTGGCCGGTAGAACTCGAGGTTGTGCGTCCCGGGGATCCCGAACACCGTGTCGATGCCGTAGTTGCGGAGGGTCTCGACGACCACCCACCCGGTCGTGCGCGCCGCGCGCGTCTCCATGTCGGTCCGCCTTTCCGCCGCGACGTCAGTCGCCATCGGCCTCGTACCTCGCACTGCCGTCCACCCACGTCGCGAGCACCGGGATGGTGGAGATCGTCTCCGGCTCCACCTCGAGCGGATTCGCGCCGAGCACCACGAAGTCCGCGCGCTTGCCCGCGACGAGCGAGCCGAGCTCGTTCTCGCGGCCCAGCGTGATCGCCCCCTCCAGAGTGTGGGCGCGCAGCGCCTCCTCCGCGCTGATCCGCAGCGAGTCCGGGCCGAGTTTGTGGCCTCGGCGCGTCACGCGCGTCACAGCGGCCTGGATGGCCTCAAGGGGACGCGGCTCGGCGACGGGTGCGTCGGACGAGATGGTGACGGGTACGCCCGCCTCCAGGAACTCGCCGAGCGGGTTGAACCGCTCGCCGGGAGTGCCGATGGCCTGCTCGACCCCCTCGCCCCAGTTGTAGTAGTGCTGCGTCTGGTTCACCGGGCGGATGCCCAGCCGCGCCATCCGCTCGATCTCCTCGGGCGCGGGCAGGCCGCAGTGCTCGATCCGGTGCCGCGCATCGGCGTCGGGATGCTCGGTCAGCACCTGCTCGACCGCATCCACCACCATCGCGATCGCGGTCGGCGACTGGGCGTGCGTCGCCGTCTGCAGCCCGGCGCGGTGCGCCTTGGCCACGAGCCCGGCGTACTCGGCGGGCTCGTGGTAGAGCTGGCCCCTGCGGCACGGGTCGCCGACGTAGCCCTCGGGGAAGTAGGCGGTCCAGCCGCCGAGCGTGCCGTCGGCGTACAGCTTGATGCCCGCGACGGAGAGGAACGCGTTGCCGAACGGCCCGGTCAGGCCGAGGTCGAGCACCTGGTCGAGCAGGTGCGAGAGGAAGTACATCGAGACGCGCACGGAGAGCTCACCGCGGTCCGCCATCGCCAGGTAGGCAGCGAGCTCGCGCTTCGACACCTGGGCGTCGCCGAGGGCGGTGACGCCGGAGGACAGGAACTCGCGCTGGGCGATGTCGAGCTGGCGCTGGTGCTCGGCCGGCTCGTCCCCGAGGTGGAAGTTCGGGCCGTGGTGGCCGATCTTCACCCCGTGCAGCCCGGTGAGCACGTTGCAGGCCGCGTCGGACAACTCGCCCGTCAGCTCGCCGTCGGCGTCGCGGAAGAACTCGCCGCCCTCCGGGTTCGGGGTGTCCCTGGTGATCCCGTACTTCTCCAGGGTGAAGCTGTTGACCACTCCCCCGTGGCCGGAGGCGTTCATGACGTACACCTCGCGGTCGGTCGCGACGCGGTCCAGCTCCTCCTTGGTGGGGTGCCGCCGTTCGGCCAGGTTGCGCTGCTCGTAGCCGTAGCCGCGCAGCGGGACGCCGGCGGGCAGGCGCTGCGCGCCCTCGCGCATCAGCTCGACGATCTCGGGGATCGAGCCCGCCTTCTCCGGGCTGACGTCCACCCAGGTGAGCAGCTGCCCGTACATGAGTGGATGCGCGTGCGCGTCGATGAAGCCGGGCACGATCGTCGCGCCGGGGAAGTCGACGCGGACCGGGTCGACACCCGCCGCCGTGGCCGCCCCCTCGACGGCGGCGAGGGAGCCGACCGCGAGAATCCTGCCGCCCGCCGTGAGCATCGCCTCGGCGCGCGGCGCGTCGCCGTCGACGGTCAGCACGGTCTCGGCCGTGACGATGGTGGGCGCGGAGTCGCGGGCGTCGTAGGTGGCCAGGTGTCGCACGGGGTCAGCTCCTCGTCGTCTTGATGGCGGTGGTGTCCAGCCGCGGGGTGAACGACCCCGTGACCGGCGCGGTGTCGGAGTGCTGCGGCGCGAACCAGGTGCCGATGACGGCGATGAGCGCTAGTCCTCCGAAGAACCAGATGGCGGACCAGAAGCTCCCTGTCGCCGCGATCAGGGCGGTCGCGATCGCCGGTGACAGTCCGCCCCAGACGGCCGCGCCGATCCCGTACGACAGCGACATCGAGGTGTACCTGGCCTGCGGCCGGAACATCTGCGTCATGACGGTCGAGAGCGGGGCCCAGGCGCCGCTCAGCGTGATGCGGATCACGCTGACGAACACGTAGATCAGGGCGACCTGGTGGTTCTGGATGACCAGCACGAGCGGGATCACGGCCGCGAACGAGAGCACGGAGCCGAGGATGATGACCCGCTTGCCGCCCCACTTGTCGCCGAGCATGGCCAGCGGCAGCGTGACCAGCGCCTCGATGAACGACGCGACGGTCATCGCACCGAGGATGACGCCGGCCTGGAGGCCGACCTCCGGGCTGGTGGCGAAGTTCTGCACGAACGTCGTGGCGATCACGTAGCCGCCGGACGACATCGCGATGATGCAGAAGCCGAGCAGGATCGGCAGCCAGTTGTTGCGCAGCGCGAACACGATCGGGGTGGACTGGGTGTGGCCCTCGATCTTCTGCTCGAAGACCGGCGTCTCCTCGACGCGGTAGCGCACCCAGATCCCGACGCCGATCAGGACGATGCTGAACAGGAACGGGATGCGCCAGCCCCAGGTGAGCAGTACGTCGTCGCCCATCCCCGCGAGGATCCAGAACGCGCCGGAGGCCAGCAGCGCGCCGAGCGGGTTGCCGAGCTGGGTGAAGCCGCCGTAGAAGGTCTTGAACTTCGGCGGGGCGCTCTCCACCGACATCAGACTCGCGCCGCCCCACTCGCCGCCGACGGCGAGGCCCTGCGCGATGCGCAGCAGGATGAGCAGGATCGGGGCGGCGATGCCGATGGCGGCGTACCCGGGCAGGCAGCCGACCAGCACGGTCGCGACGCCCATCACGAAGAGCGTGAGCGTCAGCGCGCGCTTGCGGCCGAGCTTGTCACCGATGTGGCCGAAGATGATTCCGCCGAGCGGGCGCATGAAGTAGGCGACCGCGTAGGTCCCGAAGGACGCGAGCGTGCCGAGGGCGTGGTTGACCTCGGGGAAGAAGACCTGTGGGAAGACGATGGCGGCGGCGGTCGCGTAGACGTAGAAGTCGTACCACTCGATGGTGGTTCCGACCGCGGAGGCCAGACCGGCCCTCAACGCGCGGGCGTGCCCGACGGGTTGCGTTGCTGAAACAGACACACACAGCTCCTTTGCTCGTATTTGTCGTGAAGTTCGTCGTGAAGTCTCACGCCGCCGGCCGGGATGCGCAAGCGCACATCGGCGCTCGAAGGCGATTCTCGCCGTCGTTCTGCGCGCTGTGAGCCTCATAAGCTGCGCGAATCATCGTCCGAAGCCGATCTGCGCCGACGATATGCGGACGTCGGTCGGCGAATCCGGGTATTCTCCGGAATGTGCCGATCCGCCATGACAGAGCCAGCCAGGACCGCGACTCCGACGCGATCGACGCCAGCCTCGTCCGCGCGCTGCAGGCGGACGGGCGGGCAAGCATCCACGAGCTCGCCCGCACGCTCGGCGTCTCCCGCGACCTGGTGTCGCGACGGCTGGGCGCGCTCGTCGGCCGCGAGGGACTGCGCGTCGTGGCGGCGCTCGACCCCGGATTCGCGGGGCTCAACGTGCTCATCCACGGTCTCGTCGGTGTGGACGGCCCGGCCAGGCCGGTCGCCGAGCGCATCGCAGAGCTGCCGGACACCGTCTTCGTCTCGATGGTCAGCGGCTCGTCGCCGGTGGTGTTCGAGTCCCGGCACGGCGACACGGACGAGCTGCACGCCACCCTGGCGGCGATCCGCGGCATCCCGGGCGTGCGGCAGCTGCGCGTCAGCACGTACGACGCCCTGCTGAAGGAGTTCATCACCGCCGCCTCCGTCACGGATGTGCGGCTCGACCGCGTGGATCACGACCTCATCGCGGTGCTCCAGGAGGACGGGCGGGCCAGCTACCGCACCCTGGCCGACACGGTACGCCTGTCACCGTCCTCCGCGCGCGCCCGGGTGCGGAGGCTGCTCGACGCGGGCGTCATCCGGATCGCCGCGATCGACACCGGCGGGCTCTCCCGCAATCGCGTCGCCGTCGGCGTCGGCATCGCCCTGCGCGGCGCGGCCGAGCCGGTCCACAGCTACCTGGTGGCGACACCCGCCGTCGACCTGGCGGCGGACGCGCACGGCGCCTACGACGCGATCGCGACGATCGTCGGCAGCACGACAGCGGGCGTCCTGAAGGTCATCGAGGAGCTGCGCGCGCTTCCCGAGGTCGGCTCGCTCGAGACCTGGGCGCACCTCGACATCATCAAGGAGGACTACACGCGCACGCTCGGCCGCATCGTGCGGCCGTAGCGACTCAGTCCAGCTCTTCCGCGGCGTCCAGGATCTTCGTGATCCGCACCGCGTAGTCCTGGTCGACGACCACGATCTCGCCGTGGGCGATCAGGCGCCCGTTCAGGAGCACGTCGGCGGGCGATCCCGCGGACCGGTCCAGTTCGATGACCGCGCCCGGCTCCATCGAGAGCACGTCGCGGACGGCCATCCTGGTGCGGCCGATCTCCACGGTGAGGGCCATCTCCACGTTGCTGATCCGCGCCAGCTTGCCGGCGATCGCCGACGTGGGCGCCGGACGGTCGAGGGAACCGCGGCCGCGGACCGCGAACCAGCCGGCGACTCCGGCCGGACCGGTCAGCTCGAACACGGTCGCCGACGGGTCCGAGAAAAGCTCGGCGGCATCCTCGACGCGCGCGTCGTCGAGCACCCCGGCGCCGAAGGTGTCGCTCGCGGACTCGAGCGCGGGCTGAAGCACGTCCTGCAGCGCGACCACGGGCGCGCCGTCCGCGCCGTCGTCGACCAGCGCGGGCGCCTCCAGCAGCACGACCGCGAGGTCGGCGGAGACGGCGCCGACGAAGCTCGCCACCACGGCGTTTCCGGTGCGTCCGGCGAACGCCTCTCCGGTGTGCAGCAGCGGGGTGAGCGGTGCTCCGGTGGGCAGCACGGCGGCGAGCGCGTCCGCGGCCGCCTGCGCCTGGCCCAGGGAGAGCGCGGCGCCGGATGCGATGGCCATGTTCATCGGTTCAGTCCTCTGTCTTCACGATCACGCAGGCGAGCCTGCTTCCGCTGGAGCCCAGCGCGGCGCCGGCGACGGGCTGGCCGCCGACGGCGAGATCGAACGGTCGGTGGTGCGGGTGCGGGAGCGGCAGCACGTCGCCGACCGCGAGTCCGAGCACGACGCTCGGCTTGACGGTCGCCGGGGCGAGCCGCAGGGAGACGTCGACGGGGACGCGCGCGAGCTGCGCATCCACGAGCTCCCTCGCGTCGTCGGCGCTGGACGTCGGGTTGGTCTCCCCGAGCTGCGGCAGTAGCACGGAGGCGGGCAGGGCGAGCGTGGACTCGGCGACCGAGTCGCCGACGCGCAGCTCGAACCCGGCGACGATCATCAGCTCGTTGGTGGCCGCGGCCTGGGCGAACTGGGAGTTGTACTGGATGGCGTCCACCGCTATCGGCGCGATGAGGATGCTCCCGAGCGAGTAGCGCAGGTCCTCCAGCGCGTCGTCCATCAGCCGTCGCACGAGCGCGTGCTCGATCTGGGTGAAGGTGCGCTCGGCCGACACCGGCACGCCGGAGCCGCCGAGCATCGCGTTCACCCACGACAGCGCCGCCGTGGTCGGGAACTGGATGACACCCTTCGGCGCGACCCCCTCCAACTCGCACAGCACCATCGCCGTCGTGGCCGGAAGCGAGGCGGCGTACTCGTCGTAGGTCTGCATCGCGACCCGCTCGCAGGTGACCTGGGACAGCACGCGCACCTTGGCGGTCAGCTGGGTCGCCCACTGCCGGGCGAACGTCTCGAAGGCCAGCTCCAGCACGCGCGAGTGCTCGCGGGCGAGCGTGGTCGGCCGCCGGAAGTCGTAGGCCGGGATGTCCGGCGCTGGGGCCTGCAGGGTGGTCACGGGAGGCACTATCGGCAGCCCGCGCCCCGCCGTTAGAAGGCCCTGTGGATCCAGTCGAGCTGCAACTGCGCCAGCACCGCGACGATCGCGTAGCAGGCGACCGTGATCAGCGGCACCCAGCCGTAGAGCACTCCCGCCACCCGGCGGGCGCGCGGCGGGAGCGGCAGATGCCCCTCCTTCAGCGTGTACAGCGTCACGCCCCAGAACGTCGGGATCGTGACCGCCCAGGTGACCATGCACCACGGGCATAGCACGCGCAGGTCGGTCAGGGATGCGGTGATGAAGAAGATCACGAGGCCGAGCGCGACGACGGTCCCCGCCGCGAACGTGAGCCACCACCAGCGGGCGAGCCGGCCCGCCGCGAGGATGCTGGCCCCCGCCGCGATGACCGCGCTCCACGCGGCCAGCCCGAACACCGGGTTCGGGAACCCGAAGACCGACCCCTGCCACGACCCGAGGTTCTTCACGCAGCCGATGAGGACGCTGAAGGAGCACGAGAGCTGGGCGGACGGATCCTCGAGCACGTGGATCTTGTCCATCGTGAGCATGAACGCGGCCCACAGGCCGACGCAGCCGGCCACGATCAGGAACGCCGCGAGCGCGCGGGGACGGCGGGAGGAGGGGGCCGGGGTCTCGACGGACACCCGTGAAGTCTCGCAACCGCGGGGCGGCGGGCGCACACGCGACCGCCGGAAATATCGAGGACCGCGTGCATCCGGTCACCAGCCCGGTCCCCCTAACGACCGACCGGCCCGCGCCGATAGTGCCCCTGTGACGGCTCACCCGGAGCCGAGACCAGGATTCGCGCCCATGATCGTCGTCACCCGATTGAACGACAGCCAGTTTGCGGTCAACCCGGACCTCATCGAGCGCATCCACGCCAGTCCGGACACCACCCTCGTGATGGTGGACGGGGCGAAGTTCATCGTCACGGAGTCGATGGCCGAGGTCATCGAGAAGATCGCCGCGTACCGTGCGCGGGTCATCGCGCTCGCGCATGATCTGCCCGCCTCCGGTCCGCGCCCGGTTCCCGCCCCGCTGCCCGAAGCGGAGACGGCGCCGGCAGTCCCCATCCGCGCCCGGAAGAAGTAACGAGGAGTTTCATCATGGATCCGGCAACGATCATCGGGATCGTCGTGGCCTTCGGCGCCGTCGTGGCGATGGTCACGATGGAGGGCGCGCACCTCAGCTCGCTCGTGCTGCCCGCCCCGATGGTGCTCGTTTTCGGGGCGACGATCGCGGTCGGGATCGCGAGCGGCACGCTCAAGGACTTCATCATCGCGGTGAAGGCGCTGCCGCGCGCGTTCCGCGGCAAGATCGAGCCGCCGCAGAAGGTCATCGACCAGGTGGTCGGGCTGGCGGAGAAGGCGCGCGCCAACGGGCTGCTCGCGATGGAGCAGGAGGCCGACGGGATCGACGACCCGTTCCTCAAGCGCGCGCTGCAGAACATCGCCGACGGCACCGACGGGGACGAGCTGCGCGTCCTGCTCGAAGACGAGATCGCGACCCGGTCGAAGAAGGACCGCGTCGCCGCCAAGTTCTTCTCCGGCATGGGCGGGTACGCACCGACCATCGGCATCATCGGCACGGTCGTCTCGCTGACGCACGTGCTCGAAAACCTTTCCCAGCCCGCGGAGCTCGGTCCGATGATCGCGAGCGCGTTCGTCGCCACCCTCTGGGGCCTGCTGTCGGCCAACTTCCTCTGGCTGCCGATCGGCGCCCGCCTGCGCCGGCTCTCCGAGCTGGACGTGGAGCGGATGACGCTGCTCATGGAGGGCGTGCTCGCGGTGCAGGCGGGAAGTCAGCCGCGTCTCCTCGGCGAGCGCCTGCGCGCGATGGTCCCGGACGGCGACTCGGCCAAGCCGGCCAAGGGCCCGAAGGCCGTCCCCGCCCCCGAGAAGGAAGCGGCCTGACATGTCCGCCCGCCGCCGGCGCAAGCACCAGGAGGAAGAGGAGCACGAGAACGAGGAGCGCTGGATGGCCTCCTACATGGACATGGTCACCGTGCTCATGTGCATGTTCATCGTCCTCTTCGCCATGTCGACGGTGGATGCGAAGAAGTTCGAGGCGCTCAAGAACTCCCTGGCGACCGGCTTCGGCCAGACCAAGACGGAGAAGATCGACACAGCGACCGGTGTCGTCGTCCCGCCGACGCACGTGAAGGACAACGGCACCACGACGGACTTCGCGCTCGCCCAGCGGGAGGCGCAGAACCTCGAGAAACTGAAGGACAAGATCCAGGCGAGCCTCACCCACGACGGTCTGCAGGACGCGGTGCAGATGAAGATCGACGAGCGCGGCCTGACGATCGGACTGGTCGGCAGCTCGACGTTCTTCGCCTCCAACCGGGCGGAGCTGAGCGCGCAGGCGGTGCAGGTGCTGGACGACATCGGCCCGGTGCTCTCCCCCGAGCCGTACCAGGTGTCCATCGAGGGCCACGCGGACTTCCGCCAGCCCGGCGCCCCCTACCCCACCAACTGGGAGCTCTCGGCCGGCCGCGCCACCAGCGTCCTGCGTCACCTGGTGGAGAGCAACGGCTTCCCGTCCGCGCGCATCGCCGCCGTCAGCTACGGCTCCGCGCGTCCGCTCGCCTCCGCGACCGGCGCCTCCGACCAGGACCTCGCCCAGAACCGCCGCGTGGACGTCGTGGTGCTGTCGAACCAGCCGGAGCGCATCCGGGAGCTCATCCCCAAGGCGCTGCAGTCCACCACGGCGACCGCGTCGACGACCGGCTGACGCGACCATTTGGCACAAATCGCGGTAGCCGGCGCCGGTTTGCGAACATGTGGCACAAATAACCGTGCCCGGATCGGCGCGACGGCTACCGCAACCGCGCCGGGCGCACCCGCACCGGCGCGAGCCACGCGGCGACGATCACTGCGGTGATCGACCCGGCGCACATGATCGCCGCGAGCACGACCACCTGGAACCGGCCGGCCTCCAGCGGCGACACCCCACCGAAGATCGCCCCGACGAACGCACCGGGCAGGGTGACGAGGCCGGTCGTCTTCGTCTGGTCGACGCTCGGGATGAGCGCGGAGTAGACGGCGGACCTGGCCTGCTCGAGCGTGGACTGGCGCGGGGTGGCACCGAGCGCGAGCCAGCCCTCCACCTCCTCCCAGTGGTCGTCGACGGCCTCGGTGAAGCGACGGCCGGAGAGGGTCGCGATGCTCATCGCGTTGCCGATGACGATGCCGCCGATCGCCAGCGCGTACCGTGCGCTGAACTCGATCGCGCCGGTGGCGAAGACGATGCCGAAGGTGACGATCACGCCCGCCGCCATGGCGGTCGCCATCATCACGCCGTGCGGCAGCGACCAGCCGATGCGATGCGTGGCGGTCGCCGCGGCCACGCCGAACATCACCAGCAGCGCCAGCGCCACCCAGAGCGGGCTCGTGATGACGCCGGCGAGGATCACGCTGATGACGGCCAGCTGGGCGGCGCCGCGCAGGATGGCCAGGAGCGGAGCCCAGCGGTGCGGCACCCGGTAGGCGGACAGCACGGCGGTGGCGAGCAGCGCCAGCAGGGCGACCCCGAGCAGGGTCGGGGCAAGCTCGCGGACGATCGGCACGGGACGAGCCTAGTGATGCGGCCGGAAAGGGAGGACGGGGACGGGCAACACGCCGCCGGATGCCGGAACCGGAGGACGAATCGGCGCGAATCGACCGAATGTCCTCCGTTTCCGACGCCCGAGGATCAGCGCTTGAGGTTCGTCAGCTCCTGCAGCACCTCGTCAGAGGTGGTGATGATGCGGGCGTTCGCCTGGAAGCCGCGCTGAGCGACGATCAGGTTCGTGAACTCCTGGGACAGGTCGACGTTCGACATCTCGAGGGAGCCGCCCTGGAGGTTGCCGAGGCCGTCCTCCCCCGGGCCGCCCACCTGCGCCGCGCCCGAGTTGACCGTGGCGCGGTAGGTCGAGCCACCGGCCTTCTCCAGGCCGCCCGGGTTGACGAAGGTCGCCAGCGCGATGCGGCCGACGGCCTGCTTGTCGCCGTTGGAGAAGAGGCCGATGATCGTGCCGTCCTTGGAGAGGGTGAAGGATTCGAGCGTGCCCGCCGCGCGGCCGTTCTGATCCTTGAACGCGACCGTCGTCATCCCCGCGTAGCCGGTGCTGGTCGACAGGTCCACGGTGATGCCGCCGATGGCGAGGGAGCCGCCGGCCGGGTCGAGCACGCCGTTCGTGAAGGTGAGCGTCGCGTTGCCGGTCGCGCCGTTCGCGTCCTTGCCCGCGACATCCCAGCCGGCGGCGGTCTTCGTGAAGGTCAGGGTGAGCTTGCGCTCGGCGCCGTTGACGTCGTAGACGGAGACGTCGCGCACCAGCTCGTCGCCGGTCTTGGCGTCCGACGGCAGGTTGCCGGTGACGGACGCGGTGCTGGTCGCCGACGCGGGCGCGACGGCCTTCAGCGGGATCGTGACGTCGGTGAGCGCGCCGCCCTGCTGCACGACGCCGTTGACGGCGTTCCAGCCCTGCAGGATCGCGCCGCCGGGGCCGACCAGGCGGCCGAGCGCGTCCGGATCGAACGAGCCGGCACGGGTGTAGACGGTCTCGCCGCCGACCTTGGTGACGAAGAAGCCGTCGCCGTTGATCATCATGTCCGTGGGCCGGCCGGTCGCCTGCGCCGCGCCCTGGGTGAAGTTGGTGGAGATGCCCGCGACGAGCACACCGAGGCCGATCTGGGCCGGGTTGGTACCGCCGGTCTGCGCCTGCGGTCCGCCGGCGCCCTGGACCAGCTGGGAGAGCGTGTCCTGGAACTGCACGGCCGACGACTTGAACGCCGTGGTGTTGACGTTGGCGATGTTGTTGCCGGTGACATCGAGCATGGTCTGGTGCGAGCGGAGTCCGGAGATACCGGAGTAGAGCGAACGGAGCATTGCGCTGCCTTTCTGTGTGTCGCCGTGTCAGGCGGACGCCGGAGCCGGCGTCGACGTGGTGGGGGTGACGACGCCGAGGATGGCGTCCAGGTTGATCTGCTTGTCGCCGACGGTGACGACGGGAACGGCACCGGCGTAGGAGACGGAGGAGGCGATCCCGGTCTGGGTGTCGCCGTTCTTGTCGAGGTAGCTCACGGTGTGGCCGATGAGAGCGGCAGCGGAGGTGCGCATCTGCAGCGCGAACGCCTCCTGGTTGGTGGTGTCCATGTTGGTGAGCTTCTCCATCATGGCCAGCTGCGTCGTCTGCGCGATCATCTGGTTGGTGTCCATCGGCGAGCTCGGGTCCTGGTTGCGCAGCTGCGTGACGAGCAGCTGCATGAACGCCTCGCCGTCGAGCGACTGCTTCGGCGTGCGCGTCGGCGCTGTGGTGTAGATGCCGCCGGTGGGGGCGGTGTCGGTTCCGGTGACGGGGTCGACGGCCACGGTGGCTCCTTTCGGTGTCTAGACGATGAGGTCGATGGAGTGGGCGCGACCGTCGCCGGACGGCGCGCGGTCGATGGTCGGTGTGCGGCGCTGCTCCGCGTCGGAGGCGTCGGACGCGTCGCGGTGTTCGCCGCCGCCGGGCACGGTCGGCCGCCAGCCGCCCGGTGCGTCCCGCTGCGGGGAGGGCTGACTCTGAGCGGACAGGTCGAGCGTGCCGGACAGGCCGGCGCCGCCCATGTCGCGCCGCAGGTCGGGGAGGATCGCGCGCAGCGCATCCCGGCCCGCCTCGGTGGGCGCGAAGAGTTCGACGCGGACGCCCTCTGCCCCGACGTGCGCCCGCACGGTGACGGGGCCGAGGTTGTCCGGGGTCACGTGCACGGTCATCACGTGCTCGCCGCGACCGGCCGCAGCCAGCGTGAACACCGGCCGGGCCAGCTGGGAGCCGAGGGTCGGCGTCGGCATGCCCGTCGTGGTCGCGGGGGCCGCCGGTGCGGACGCCGCGGCCGGAGCGACGCTCGGAGCGGGAGCGGCGGCGACCGCGGGGCCCGGCTGCAACGCCTCGGGCGCCGCCGCCGTGACGACGACCGGCTGCTGCTGGTGGCGGTCCGGGGTTCCCGAGCCCTGCTCCCCGGCGCCGCTCGATGGCGATGCGGGGACGGGCTGAGCGGACGCGGCCGCAGCGGCGGCGCCGCCGGCGGGAGCGGCCGACGGTGCGGTGTCGGCCGGTGCAGCGACCCCAGCGGGGAGCGCTGCCGCCGTATCCGCCGTCGCGGTCGTCCGCGGGGCGGCCGGTGCCTGCGCATCCCCGGTGGATGCGGGCGCCACTCGTGCCGGGGCGGGGGCGCGCTGCGGGGCGGGAGCGTCGGCGGAGGCGTCCGAGCCGGCGCGCGCGGGCTCGGCTGAGAGCGAGGCGGGGACGGCCGAGGGGATGTCCTGGGCCGTCGGCTCCGGCGCTGGTCCGGCGGCGGCCGGCAGCGCGCCGGCCGCGGCCGTGGCCGTGGCCGGGGCCGTGGCGACGGGCGCGGGAGCGACGGGAGCCGCCTCTGCGCCGGTCGGAGCCGAGGACGCGATCGGTGCGGCGGGCGCGGCCGGGACGGGAGCGGCCACCGCCGCCTCGAGAGCCGCGGCCGGATCCGGCGTCGCCGGAGAGGCCGCCGCCGTCGGGGCCGCCTCTGTCCCGGTCGCGGTGACGTCCGGCGTTCCGGCATCGTCCTTCGCCGCGGGCGTCGTCGTCCCCTGGGCCGGCGTCGCGTGCCGCGCCGTGCGGGCGTGCACCGGCTTCGCGTCCCGCGGCTGGTCATGGTCCGCGCGCCCGGGCCGGGCATCCGGGCGGGGCCCCGGGTCGTGCGCGGGCGCCGCGCCGCGCAGGAACGCCGCGAACGCATCCCCGCCGCCCGGCTTCGCGGCCTTGGCACCGGTCCCCGCGGCCGAGGGCGTGGATGCGGGGGCCGGCGAAGCCGCCGCCACCGGGCTCACAGCGAGCCGCCCTTCACGAGGGACGCGAAGAGCGCCTGGAGCATCGCCGCCTGCGACGAGCCGGCCGATCCGGCCGATCCCGACGACGTCAGTCCCGAGAGCGACGACAGCCCACTCAGCCCGCCGAGCGACGACAGCCCGGAGAGCGCGGACACGGATGACGATGCGGCCGACGCCGACGCCGCCGACGCCTGCGGCACCACCCGCCGGATGGTCACGATGTCCGAGTCGTCCATCCAGTTGTCCACGAGGCTGACATTGCGCCCCTCGCTCGGCGCGTGGATGACCTTGCCGTTCCCGGCGTAGATCACGATGTGCTCGCCGCCGTTGGTCACGATCAGGTCGCCCGGCTGCGCCTGCGCCAGCGACGGCACCTCGGTGCCGACCGTCGACTGACCGGACACGAGTCGCGGCACGTCGATGCCGAGGTCCTTGAAGACCCGCTGTACGAGGCCCGAGCAGTCGAGCCCCGACGCGCTGGTGCCGCCGAACACGTACGGCACCCCCAGGTACTTCTTCGCGTCGGCCACCACGTCGGCGCCGGTGACGGCGCCTCCGCCGGCCGTCGCGTCGCTCGCCCCTGTGGTGCCGAGGGCTCCCGCGAGCGCATCCGCGAAGTCCGTCGCGCTCGTGCCCGCGGTGCCGCTCGACGCCGACACCGACGCCGACACCGACGCCGACGATGTCGCCGTGGTCTTCCCCACGCCGTCCAGCTGCACCAGCGTCGCCTGGATCTGTGCGATCCGGCCGATGGCATCCGTCACGCTCACGCCTCTCCCCTTCCGTCGCCCGCTGCCTTCTCGCGCAGCCACGCGCCCGTCGCGATCTCGTCGATGGCCGCCTGCTCGGCGCCGAGCTCCCCCGCCACGACCTCGGCCCTGTGCCGGGTCTCCAGCTTCTCCAGGCCGACGGCGCGCTTCTTCGCCTCGGTGAACGCGGCCTGCGCGACCACGGCCTGCTCCTCGGCCTGCTCGGCGAGCACCGAGAGGTCGGTCAGCATGCTCCGTGTGGATGCACGCGCCGCGGCGAGCGCGAACAGCGTCGACGAGTCCGTCGCCTCCACGGGTACCGCGTGCAGCGCCGCGATCGCGCTCGCCTGCCGGTCCTGCGCCGTGCGGCGCAGTGCGTTCGCGGCGGCGAGGTCGCTCGCCGCGTGCTCCTTCTCGATCTGGCGGAGCCGCAGCAGCCCGGCCAGGGGGAACGCTCGTGCCATCAGACCACTCCCATCCCTGCGACGAGGGCGCCGAGGCGCCCCCACGATTCCGTCAGCGGGGCCGGCTCGCCGATGCCCTGGCGCAGGAACGCGTTGATCGCGTCCTCGTTCGCCACTGCGGCGTCCACCCGCGCGTTCGTTCCCGGCTTGTACGCGCCGACGTCGAGCAGGTCCTGCGCGCCGACCTTGGCGGCCAGGATGCTGCGGAGCGCCGTCGCCGCCGCCCGCTGCTCCGGCGTCGTCACGCGGGACGCCAGCCGCGAGACCGAGCCGAGCACGTCCACGGACGGGAAGTGCCCCACCACCGACAGCCGGCGGTCGAGCACGACGTGCCCGTCGAGGATGCTGCGGGCGGCGTCGGCGATCGGCTCGTTGTGGTCGTCGCCGTCGACGAGCACCGTGTAGAGGCCGGTGATCGAACCGGTCACGCCGGTCCCCGCGCGCTCCAGCAGCTGGGCGAGCAGGGAGAACGTCGACGGCGGGTAGCCGCGCGTCGCCGGCGGCTCCCCCGCCGAGAGCCCGATCTCGCGCTGCGCCATCGCGACGCGGGTCAGGGAGTCCATCATCAGCACGACGTCGCGGCCCTGGTCGCGGAACGCCTCGGCGATCCGCGTCGCGGCGAACGCGGCGCGCAGCCGCATCACGGCCGGCTCGTCCGAAGTGGCGACGACGACCACCGAGCGGGCGAGGCCGGCGGGACCGAGGTCGTCCTCCAGGAACTCGCGTACCTCGCGCCCGCGCTCGCCCACCAGGGCGATCACCGACACATCCGCCTCGGTGCCGCGGGCGATCATCGACAGCAGCGACGACTTGCCGACTCCCGAGCCCGCGAACAGCCCGAGACGCTGGCCCCGCCCCGCGCTCACCATGGTGTCGAGCACGCGCACGCCGAGACCGAGCGGGCTCAGGATGCGCGCCCGGCGCATCGCGTCCGGCGCACGGTTGTCGAGCGGGACGAACCCGTCCGGCTCGATCGGCCCGCGGCCGTCGACCGGGCGGCCGAGCGCGTCGATGACGCGGCCGAGCATCCCGGTGCCGGTCGGCACGAGCAGCGGCGTACGCACCGCGCGCACGGGAGCACCCGCCGCGACGCCGGTGAGCCGCCCGAACGGCATGACCTTCGCCCCGGACGCCGTGGTCGCGACGACCTCCGCGTGGACACCCGGCTCGTCTCCGATCACCACGAGGTCGCCGATCGCGGCGGCGACGCCCTCGATCTCCGCGCCGAGCCCGACGACACCGGTCACCCGGCCGACGCGCTCCGGACGGGCGGCCGCCACGGCCGCCTGCCACCCCGCGAGCACCGCGCTCATCCGATGGCACCCTTCGCGCGCTCGAGCGCCGCGTGGATGCGCCCGTCGAGCCAGCCGTCGGGAAGTTCGCCGATCGCATCCCCGGGAGCGAGCGCCGCGTCCGCGACGATGCGCGGCGCGCCCGGGCCGACGGCGTCGGCACCGCCGAGGAGCGCGACATCAGCCGGGTTCATCCTGACCACGGCGACCGCTCCCCCGGCCGGATCCTCGAGCACGCGCGCCACGGCCGCCCTCGCGGCGGCGACGCGATCGGACAGGGCATCGCCGACGACTGCGGACGCGAGCGAGAACGCGGCCTCCACGAGCGTCGCCTCCGCCTCCTCCAGCACCGGCACGGTCGCCTCGCGCAGCTCCACCGCCGCGGCTCGAAGAGCCGTCGCCAGCGCACGGGTCGCCTCGGCCGCCTCCGCCGCCTCGGCCGCGCGCGCACCCTCCGCCTCAGCCAGCCACGCCGCCTGCTCGGCGGCCGCGGCGCGCAGTCCGTCCGCGTACCCCGCCGAATAGCCGCGGGCGCGGGCGGCCGTCATCGTCGCCTGCTGGTCCTCGGTCTCGGCGAGCACAGGCACGGTGAGCGGCGCGAAGGCGACGTCATTCGACATACGCGTCCTCGTCCCCGCGCTGCACGGTGATCGCACCGGCGGCCTCCAGGTCGCGGATCGCGCGGACGATCGCCGCGCGAGCGTCCTCGACCTGCGACAGGCGCACCGGGCCCAGGATGCGGATCTCGTCCTCCAGCACCTCGCGGTTGCGCTCGGACAGGTTGGTGGTGATGACCTCGGCGACGGCGTCCGGCGCGCCCTTCATGGCGACCGCGAGCACGGCCGCATCGACGCCGCGCAGCACCTGCTGCACGTCCCGCGCCTCGAGCCGGACGATGTCCTCGAAGGTCAGCATCCGCGAGCGGACCTCCTCGGCGAGCGCGGGGTCTCGCTGCTCGAGCGCCTCCAGCAACGCCTTCTCGGTGCCGGCGTCGGCGCGATTGATGATGTCGACGAGCGGCTGGATGCCGCCGACCGAGTCGGACGATGTGCGCGCCGCCACCACGGCGCTCGCGCGCTGCTTGAGCGTGTCCGCCACCACGCGCACGGCGTCCGGGCTCGGCGAGCCCATCGTCGCGATCGCGTGCGCGACCTCGGTCCGCGCCTGGTCGTCGAGGCCGGCCAGGATGCGCGACGCGTGGTCCGCGCGCAGGTGCGCGAGCACCAGCGCGCTGGTCTGCGGCAGCTCCCCCGCCAGCAGCATCTGGACCTGCCCCGGCTCGACCGCGTCGAGGAACTCGAACTGCTTGCCCGCCAGGCTCGACGCCACGCGGTTCAGCACCCCGGTCGCACGCTCGGCGCCGAACGAGGCCTCCAGCAGGCCGACCGCGATGTCCCGGCCGCCGCGCGTCACTGCTCCGCGCGTCGTGATGTCGTGGAACTCGTTCAGCGCCTTCTCCGCGACGCCCGGATCCACGCGGCGCAGCCGCAGGATCTCGGCGGTGATCTCGTCGGCCTCCTCGTCGGAGAACTGCTTCATCACCTGGGCCGCGCGCTGCTGGTCCATGTTCATCAGCACGACGGCGACCTTCTGCGCGCCGGTCAGCTGGCTCTTGGTGTCTGTCATACGCCCGCCCGGTCCTCCATCAGGCTGCGCAGGTACTCAGCCGTCTTCTGCGGGTCGCGCTCGGCGAGGGCCTCGATCTCCGCGCGGCGGCGCTCGGCCTCGAGCTCGGGTCCGTCCGGGTCCGGCAGCGGGTCGAGCTGCATCGGGACCGTCGGCGGGGCCGGGTCCAGCGCGATCGGGAACGGAAGCTGGTCGAGCGCCAGGGTGTCCGCCTCCTCGGCCTCCAGCTCGGCCTGCTCTGCGGCGCGCTTGCGGCTGCGGCGGAACAGGGCGAAGGCGATGATCGCCGCTGCGACGATGGCGGCGCCGATGATCGAGCTGCGGATGATCCCCGTCAGCTGGTCCGCGGCCGCGGCGTCCTTCGCCTGCTGGATGGCCTTGGCCGCCTCGGTCGCGCTCGCCTTGCTGAACGGCACCATCTCCACGCTCACGGCGTCGCCGCGCGCGGTGTCGATGCCGGCCGCGGCGTTGACGAGGTTGCGGATCTCGTTGGCGCTCACGTTGCCGACCGCGTCGGAGTTGAGGGCGACCGAGACCGTCTGCCGCGTGACCGCGCCGGCCGGGATGGTGCGCTGCTCGGTGACCTTGTCCACCGCGTTGTCCTTGGTGGCCGACTCGGAGCTGAAGCTGCCGTTGCCGTTGGTGCCGTTCGGGACCGCGATGTTGTCCGGCCCGAGCACGCCAGCCGCGCCGCCGCCCGTCCCGGTGTAGGTCTCCTTCTGGGTGGTCTCGCTGAGGGACGGCGCGTTGGTCGGGGTCGTGTACGACTCCTCCGTGCGCTGGGCCGACTCGGTGCTGACATCGGCCGCCACCGCCACGGTCGCGTTGCCGGGGCCGACGACCTTGTCGAGCATCTCCTGCACGGCCGACTTCACCCGGGTCTCGTATGTCGTCGCCTGCTTGTCCGCTCCCCCGGTCGCGCCGGCGCCGACCGTGCTGAGGACGGTGCCGTCGGCGTCGACGACGGCGACGTCGGTCGGCTTCATGCCGGTGACCGCAGCGCTCGTCAGGTGGACGATCGCCTGCACCTGGTCCGAGGTCAGGGTCACGCCGTTCTGCGTCTCCACGAACACCGACGCGGTCGGGTCCTTCTTCTCGGAGACGAAGACCGTGTCCTCGGGGATGGCCAGGCGCACGGACGCGGTCTTCACGCCCTTCATCGCGCCGATGGTGTTGGCGAGCTCACCCTCCATCGCACGCTTGTAGGTGACCGACTGCTGGAACTCGGACGACGTCACGCCCATCTTGTCGAGCAGGGAGTAGCCGCCGGAGGTCGAGGTCGGCAGGCCGGCGGAGGCCGCCTTCAGCCGCTCGTCGTAGACCTTCTGCTGCGGCACGAGGATGGTGGAGCCGCCGTCGGTCAGCTGGTACGGCACCCCGTCGGTGCGCAGCTGGTCGACGATCGCGGAGGCGTCGGAGGCCTGCACACCGGAGAACAGCGGCGTGTACGACGGCTGGGATGCCCACATCGCCAGGCCGGTCGCACCGAGCGCGACGACGGCGATGCCGATGATCGCGATCACCCGCTGGCCCACGCTGAACCCGCGGATCGTGTCGCCGATTCGCCGGAGGAAGCTCGTCACCTGCTGAGGCATCAGGCCTGCATCCGCATGATCTCGTTGAACGCGTCGACGGCCTTGTTGCGGACGCCGGCGACGAGCTCCATGGTGACCTGCGCGCGGGTGGCGGCGATGGTCGCGTCGTGGATGTCGTCGAGGTTGCCGGTGACGGCCTTGATCGCGAGCGTGTCGCTCGTGCCCTGCAGCTGCTGCAGGTTGTCGACGGCGCTGGTGAGCGCATCGCCGAACGCCGCTCCCCCGGTGCCGGGGGTCGCGGACACCGCGCCCGTGGCGCTGGTGGTGGCGTCGACGGCGCCGATCGATCCGATCGCGGGGATGGGCATCAGTTCTTTCCGATCTGCAGAGCGGCCTGGTAGCTCTCCTTCGCGCGGTCGACCACCGCGGCATTCGCCTGGTAGCCGCGCTGGGCCATGATGAGCGCGCCCATCTGCTCGGAGAGGTCGATGTCGGGGTAGCGCACGTAGCCTTTGGCGTCCGCGACCGGGTTGTCCGGCTCGTAGACCATCCGGCCCTCCGCGCTGCCGTATGCGGCGCCGGCGACGTACGCGCCGGAGACGCCCTGGCCCTCCTGGGCCACGATGTAGCGCGCCTGGAAGGCGGCGCCGTCGGTGGGCTTGGCGGTGTTGATGTTGGCCAGGTTGTCGCTGATCGCGTCCAGCCACTTGCGGTGCAGGGTGAGCCCCGTGCCCGCGATCCCGATCGCGTCGAAGGTCATCGCATGCGTCCTCTCGGTCTTACGTTGCTCGCGCCGGCGCGTCAGGTCGTCTTCAGGGCCGCACGGACGGCCGAGAACTGGTTGCCCGCGGCCTGCGAGGCGAACTGGAAACGCAGCACGGTGTCCACGTTGGAGAGCGTCTCGGTGTCGAGGTTGACGTTGTTGCCGTCGAGCCGGGTCGGCTCCAGGGAGCGCGCGGTGGTCGCGGCGACGGTGCCGTCCCCCCGTTCGACGGAGGCGGCGAGCGCGTCCTCGAACGACACGCGCTCCGCGGTGTACCCGGGCGTGTTGACGTTCGCGATGTTGTTCGCGATCGCGCGCTGGCGCGCGGCGAGGCCGTCGAGCGCGCTGAGCAGGGCGGCGCTGGTCACGGATTCGAGCACACTGCACTCCATCGATGTCGAGAGGGCGGCCCATCCGTGGCCAGTCGGTGAGCGATCCGTGCTCGAATCGCTCTATCGACCGTGTCCGGGGATGCGTTAGGCGGTGCGTGTGTGCCCAGTTCGGGGCAGGTTCCCGGCAGGTGAACAGTGCATGCCGGACCGGCCCTGCGGGCAGCAGCCTGCCTGTGGATGAAACCGCCTAAGCCGGGGTTCTCCCACACCTTCATCCACAGCCTTGCACAGCGTGTGAATTACACCCCTGTGCTTTCGAACGGAGATTCGAATGTCGCAAAATCGCAGCGAAAGAGCCGATCAGGGCGTATTTACGTTTTCTGGGAATTCTGAGATTCCACACATTCCGCGCGTGTCCTCCACACGTTTGCGACGCTCATCCACGGGTTCTCCCCAGAGTTATCCACAGGTGGACAACCTGGGGAGGACGGGCCTCGGCGGACAACCCTGTCGACCCCCGTAGGTTGAACGCGCGTTGAACGACATCGACACGCCCGGGATGCTCCGCGAGGCATGGGAGAGAGACGCGCGTCAGCCGATCAGGTCGAAGTAGACCGGATGCGGACCGGCCTCGGCGCGGGGGACCGATTTGACCGCGGCGAGGTGCTTCGCGGTCGTCTGACGGACGTCCTCCAGGTACCGGATCGTGTGCAGCTGCGCCTCGAGCAGACGGGCGGCCCGCTCCTGCAGCTCGGCCGGGATCGGGCCGAGCCCGATGGGCGGCCGCCAGGGGACGGGGTCGACCTTCGCGAGCGCCCCGTGGAGCTCCTGCTCCATGCGCGTGAGGGCATCCGCCCACGCCTCGACGGCGGGGGAGACGGCCTGCTGGTCCACTCCCACCGCGCTCTCGTCGAGCTCAGGCGACGCCGAGGTCATGTCCGCCCTCCGGCCCGATGGCTCCGATCGTTCCGGCGGCTCCGGCGGCTCCGTACACGCCCGCACCGGCACGCGCCGCACCCGCACCGGCCGCCGGCAGCGCGGCGGCCGCCTCGTGCCAGGTCTGGCGCAGCGGCTCGACCAGCCCGATGGCCTCGTGCACCTTGTCCGCATCCCGCTCGATGGTCCCCGCGACGATCAGGTCGGCGACGTATGCGTAGAGCTGGAGCAGTCCCTCGGCGCCGTCCCAGAGGTCGACCCGGAGGCTCGAGGCGAGCTCGGCGACGATCTGGTCGGCGTGCCGCAGGTTCTCCCACGCGGTCGGCCACGCCTCGGCGCGCAGCGCCTCCTCGGCCCGGGTGAGGTCGAGCACCAGCCGGTCGTAGAGCATCGTGAGCAGGCGGGCAGGGCTCGCCGAGAGCACGCTGTCCCTGTTGTAGGCCGACAGCTTGGCCGCTGCGTTCCCGAGCATCGTCATCAGCTGCCCGAGGAGGGGAGGGAGGCGAGCTGACCGGTCAGCCACGACGACTGCGACTGCAGCTGCTGGAGCTGGACTTCGAGGTTGGCATACGTCTTCTCCAGGGTCGAGCGCCGGTCGGCGAGGCGCGTGTCCCAGTCGGTGATCTGGTCGTTGAGACTCTTGACCGTCTTCTGCTCGCCCTGGATCTTAGTGGTGATCGTACCGTCGTACTTGTCGCTGACGACCGTCGCGGCGTCGGAGACGCGCTGGGCGATGGTCGACAGCGCGGCCTTCACCTTGTCGGGATCCGTGGCGAGCGCCGTCGCGAATTTGTCCTTATCGAAGGTGACCTGGCCGTCGCTCGTGATGCTGATGCCGTAGGCGGAGGGGGAGACGCCGTCGATCGGGGCGATCACCGCGTCCATCAGCTTCTGGTCCGCGTCGCGCACCGTCGACTCGCCCGTGAAGGTGCCCGCCGTGACGACCGTGCCTCCCGTGGAGTTGGTGGTCGTCGACACGGCCTGCTTCTGGGCGATGAAGCCGAAGATGTCGTTGAGGCTCGTGACGAGCGTGTTCGCCGCGTCCGAGAGCGCCTTGTCGTCGCGCGCGACCGTCAGGGTGACCGGAGTCGTGGATTCGGCGGTGGCGGTCACCGTCACACCGGGCAGCACATCGCTGAAGGTGTTGGTGGAGCTGGTGACGGTCTGCGCGGCGCCGGTGCCGGTCCACAGCGTGAGCTGCGCGTCCTGCGCCTGTCGCACCTGGGCCGCGCCCGGTTCGGTCAGCAGGTTCGTCGCCGTGCCGGCGGTGACATCGGCCGGGGTGCCGCGGTACGCCGTGAATGCTCCATCCGCGCCGGTCTTCGCCGAGCTGAGCTGCAGGCGGTAGAGCTTCTCGCCGGTCGCGGGGTCGAGGCCGGCGGAGACGCGGGTGGCGCTGACGCCGACGCCCGCCTTGTTGATCGCCGCGGCGACGTCCGCGAGGGACGAGCTGGCGGCGGTCACCTGCTTAATGGTCCCATCGGACGCGACGAACGTGAGCGTCGGGGGCTGGTCGGGCCACTGGGTCATCGGACCGGTGACCGTCACCTGGGCCTGCGCCAGGCGGTCGACCGTGAAGTCGATGCTGCCGTCCACGGCGCCGGGGCCCGCGATCGCGGTGACGGCGGTGGAGCTGCTGGTCGTCGTGTGCAGGTCGGTTCCTGCGGGCTTCGCGAGCTTGCCCGCGGAGTCGGCGAGCGCGGCGACCTTCGAGTTGAGGGTCTGCATCGCCGTGATGAAGGTCGTGGAGTCGGTGACCTTGTTCTTGAGCAGCGTCTGCGGAACGGCTTCCGCCTGCATCAGCTGATCGATCAGGTCCGTCGTCTTCAGGCCGCTGATCAGACCGTCGATGGCCAAACCCATGCGGTGCTCTCCCTTCTACGGACCTGCGGTGAGGTGGTGCGGTGGTGCTCTGTGGTGCATGTGGTCGGCGACCGGGACGTCCTTTGGGGGTGACGTCCCGGCCGCCGGGCCTGTCGCTTCTGCGCTAGGAGCCTGTGGGCTGCTTAGCGGAGGAGCTGCAGGACGCTCCAGCTACCCCGCCCGGGCTGTTGCTTAGCGGAGGAGCTGCAGGACGCCCTGGCCGGACTGGTTGGCCTGGGCCAGCATCGCGGTGCCCGCCTGCGACAGGATGTTGGAGCGGGTGTACTTCACCATCTCCTCCGCCATGTCGGTGTCGGTGATGCGCGAGTTCGCAGCGGACAGGTTCTCCTTGGAGACGTTGAGGCTGCGGATGGTGCTCTCGAAGCGGTTCTGGACCGCACCGAGGTTGGCGCGAGCCGTCGAGACGCCCTTGATCGCCGTGTCGAGCGCGGTGATCGTGGTGAGGGCGTTGGCGGCCGTGTCGTACGTGAGCGCACCCACGGTGGTGGCGATGGTCGCGACGTTCGCACCGGTCAGGTCGACGTCGATCTGGTCGTTCGCCGCCGAGTCGCCGGCGCCGACCTGGAAGGTCAGCTTCGCGTTGGAGCCGTCGAGCAGCTTGATGCCGTTGAAGTTCGCGTCACCGGAGATGCGCGTGAGCTCCTTGGTCAGCTGGTCGACCTCGGTCTTGATGGCGGCGCGCGAGTCGGTGTTGTTCGAGTCGTTACCGGCCTGGACGGCCAGGTCGCGCATGCGCTGCAGGATCGAGTGGACCTCGGTGAGCTGGCCTTCAGCGGTCTGCACGACGCTGATGCCGTCCTGAGCGTTGCGGGCGGCGACCGTGAGGCCCCCGACCTGCGACTTCAGGCCCTCGGAGATCGCGAGACCCGCCGCGTCGTCCGCCGCACGGTTGATGCGGAGGCCGCTGGACAGCTTCTCGAGCGACTTCGAGAGGTCGCTCTGAGTGTTGTTCAGGTTGCGGTAGGCGTTGAGCGCCGAGATGTTGGTGTTGATCTGCATACCCATGATGTTTCCTCCATGACTGGGCTGTTCTTACGCGGTCCGTCCGTGTCCCGCAGAACCCTCTATCGGCCGCCTGCCGCCCCCCGTTAGCCTCAGCCGCCGAACACAGGAAAAAGGGTCGTCGACACCGCCGGAGGACAGCACTTCTCCTGTGCTCGCGGCTCAGGACGCGCGGGCGGCGGAGGAGGACGCGGGGGAGGGGACGTGCGGGTGCAGGTTCGCGACGGCGTGCTGGGCGAGCCGGGCGAGATAGGCGCTGCGCCGCGCCTGCGAGGTGCGGGCCTCGATCACCTCGGGGTCGCCCTCGTCTGCGTAGTGCGTCGCGAGTCCCTCCCGCATCAGGCGGATCGCCTCGGACCGCTGCTGCGACACGGCGGAGTGCGTGATCCCCAGCTCCTCGGCGATCTCGGTCACGGTGCGGTCGTCGAAGTAGATCGCCTCGACGATCGAGCGCATCCGGTCGGGGAGGGCCGCGACGGCGGCGCGCACGTACGAGGTGCGCTCGCCGACCAGCAGCGCATCCTCCGGGCCGGGAGCCTCGGAGACGAGGAACGGCTCGACCGTCTCGTCGAGGGTGGTCACGGAGCGGGCTGCGTCGGCGAGCCCGGCGGCCGCGGTGTCGCGGTCGACGCCGAGCGCGCTCGCGATCTCGTCCACGGAGGGCGTGCGGCCGAGGGCCGACGTGAGGCTCTCCTGCACCGCCAGCGTCTCCTTGATGCGCTTGCGGGCCGACCGGGTCGCCCAGTCGCTCGCCCGCAGCTCGTCGGCGAGGGCGCCGAGGATGCGGGTGCGCGCGTAGGCGCCGAAGGGCACCCCGGTGGATGCGTCGTACGCCTCGGCCGCCTGCACGAGCGCGAGCGATCCCGCCGAGGCCAGGTCGTCGCGCGACAGGTGCGTGGCGCGCGCGCACAAGTCGGAGACCAGGTAGCCGACGAGCGGCAGGTTCTCGACGACGAGCGTGTTGCGTTCGTTCCGGTTCACGCGGGCGACCCCTCTGGTAGTTCCGGGCACCGTGCATCCACCTCGGTCGGGAGGAGGTGCGCGGGTACTCGGGCGGTGCTTGGTGCTCGGGCTTGGTCGGGTGCCGAGCGGGGTGCTAGGGGTCTTTCGTGTTCACGGTAACAACGCGCGCACACCGAGGTCTCGAACGCTTTGCCCCCACTACGGGGCAGCCCCTACCCCCAGTACGGGGAATGGGAGAAACGGCGGGCGCCCGGTAGGGCGCTGAGCGATTCCACAGGTTGACCCGCCTAACGTGGGCCGCGACGCTGCCGATGGTCCCCCATGAGGCGGACATCCCGTCCCCTTACGGATCGAGGGACCCAGGTGCGCACATCGACTCACGAGGACGTCAGGAGCGACATGGCCGCGAGCGAACTCTCTGCGCAGCTCTGGAAGGAGCGTGAGCTTCTCGAGCTCCTGCTCTTCAAGCTCGAGGAGGAGCAGCTGCTGCTCATCTCCGGCAAGTCGCGCTGGATCTCTCACGCCACCCGCGAGGTGGAGCAGGTGATGGAGCGCATGCGAGCGGTCGGGCTCGCGCGCACCGTCGAGGTCGCGGTCGTCGCGGAGGAATGGGGCATCGGCCCCGACGCCACCCTCCGCGAGCTGGCCGCGGCCGCTCCCGAGGGAATCTGGTCCGACATCTTCACGTCCCACCTGACCGCGATGACCGAACTCACCGGCCAGATCGCGGAGGTGAGGGACACCAATGAGCGACTGCTGCGCGAGGCGGCCCGGTCCACCCAGGAGACCCTGAGCGGGCTCACCGGGAGCGGCCCGGACGCGGGCGTCTACGGCGCGGCGGGCGAGAACCGTCCCGGCGACACCGGCGCGCGGCTCTTCGACACGGAGGCCTGATGAGCACCTTCAGCGGACTGAACACCGCGTACACCGGACTCGTGGCGGCGAAGGCGGGGCTCGACGTCGTCGGCCAGAACCTCGTCAACGCCAACACCGCCGGCTACACGCGGCAGCGCGTCACCACCTCCGGCGTCCCCGCGCTGAACAACGCCGGGCTGTTCTCCGGCGGCGTCCGCCCCGGTCAGGGCGTGAGCGTCGACGGCGTCCAGCGCCTCGACGACGCCGCACTGGACGCACGCGTCCGCAGCACGACGGCGCTCGCCGGCTACTCCTCCACGCGGGCTCAGGCGCTCGCGACGCTGGAGGGGTCGCTGAACGAGCCCGGAGCGAACGGCCTCTCCACCCAGCTGCAGAAGTTCTGGTCCGCGTGGGGCGACGTCGCCAACCAGGCCGGGGAGCAGGCGCCCGTCGGCGTGCTGCTCGGCCAGGCGGGCAGCCTGGTCACGCAGATCTCCGCCGGCTACCGCGCCGTCGACGACCAGTGGAGCGCCCTCCGCCAGAACGCGTCCGGGATGGTGAACGACCTGAACACCGCCGCGACCGAGGTCGCCGATCTGAACGGTCGCATCCGCGCCGCCGTCGCCTCCGGGGCGTCGCCGAACGAGCTGCTCGACCGCCGCGACCAGCTGACCGCGAAGATCGCGAACCTGGCCGGCGGAGTTGTCCGCCCGAACGAGGACGGCACCGTGGATGTCCTGGTCGGCGGCAACGCGCTCGTCTCGGGAACCACCGCGAACGCCGTGCAGCTCGCCGGCGCCCAGCGGATGTCCGACGCGGCAGGGGATCCGGTCCGCCTGGAGTGGGCGCACCGTCCCGGCTCCGCCATCGCGCTGGAGGGCGGCCAGATCGCCGGCGCCGTCTCCACGCTCGCACCCGCTGACGCCTCCGGCACCGGCGGCGTGCTCGCCGAGGCCGCCGCGAGCTACAACGCCTTCGCCGTCGCGCTCGCGCAGCGCGTGAACGCGGTGCACAGCACCGGTTCGACGCCGACCGGCGCGACCGGCCTCGACTTCTTCGCCATCGACGCGTCCAAGCCCGCCGCGCTCGGCCTCTCCGTCGTGCCGACCGGCGTCTCAGGGGTCGCCACCGGCACCCCGGGCACGGGCGGCAGCAACGGAAGCGTCGCCGACGCCATCGCGAAGCTCGGCACCGGCACCGACGCCGTCGACAAGCAGTGGGCCGCCTTCGTCGTGCGCGTTGGCGTCGCCAGCAAGACCGAGCAGCAGCAGTCGGATCTCGCCGACCTCGCCGCCAGCTCCGCCGGCAACGCTCAGCTGGCGAACTCCTCCGTCGACCTCGACGAGGAGAACATGAACATGCTCGCGTTCCAGCACGCCTACCAGGGCGCCGCGCGAGTGATGACGGCCGTGGACGAGGCGCTCGACGTGCTCATCAACCACACCGGATTGGTCGGGAGGTAATCGTGTTCACCCGGGTGACGAACGCCACGCAGACGCTGAACGCCCAGCGCAACCTGCAGCTGAGCCTGCAGCGCCAGGCCCAGCTCTACGATCAGGCGACCAGCCGCAGGCAGATCACCAAGCCGTCGGACGACCCGACCGCCGCGGCGAGCGCGATGGTCATCCGCTCCGACCAGGCCGCCACCGCCCAGTACCAGCGCAACGTCGACAACGGCGACGCCTGGCTGAACACCGCGGACTCGGCCCTCACCGGTGTGGAGAGCATCCTGCGCAGGATGCGCGACCTCACCGTCCAGGGCGCGAACGACGGAGCGCTGTCGCCCGAGGCGAAGGAGTCCGTCGCGACCGAGCTCGACGGCCTCAAGAAGAGCCTGATGGCGCTCGCGAACTCGACCTACCTCGGCCGCACGGTCTTCGCCGGCAACTCGGACGCCGGCGTCGCCTTCCAGCCCGACTACACGTTCACCGGCGTCGCGGGAAGTACAGTGGAGCGCAGGATCGGCCCCGACACCACCATCCGGGTGGATGCCGACGGCGCCGCGGTCTTCGGAACCGGCGCATCCTCGGTGTTCGCCCTGATCGACAACACGGTGAGCGACCTGCGCAACGGGGTCAACGTCGGGCCGCGCCTGGCGGAGATCGACGACAGGATGAAGGCGGTCGTGGGAGAGCACGCGGAGATCGGCGGACGCCAGACCCGCATCGACAAGGCGAAGGACACCCTCGCCGTCGGCGCGAACGCCCTGGAGTCGCAGCGCGCCGGACTCGAGGATGTGGACCTCAGCAAGGTTCTGCTCGACCTGAAGACCCAGGATGTGAACTACCAGACCGCGATCGCCGTCACGGCCCGCGTGCTGCAGCCGACGCTGATGGACTTCCTCCGATGACCGCGGTCCGTTTCATCGCCCCGCCTCCCGGCCTGGAGCCGCTGGACGCGTTCGAGCTCGCACCCGTCGCAGGCGCCGATGGCCTCTACACGCTCACCGCCGAGGAGCGGCCGGAGATCCGGCTGTTCACGCTGGACGCCGAGCTGCACCTCCCCGGGTACTCGCCGGAGCTTCCGGACGATCACGCCGCCGAGCTCGGCATCAGCGCCCCGGAGCAGGCGCAGCTCCTCGTCGTCGTGACACCGTCGCGCGAGGGCAGCACCGTCAACCTCCTCGCCCCGGTCATCGTGAACCGGGCGACCGGAGCCGCGCTCCAGCTCGTGCTCGACGACGACGCGCTCCCGGTCCGCGCCGAGCTCGCCGCCCTCGCCGGCGCGGGCGCCTAGCCCCGGCCGCTACTTCTTCGGCGCCGGAAGCGGGCACGGGGACGCCTTCGTCATCGTGTCCACCGCCTGCTGCTCCGACCACGGCAGGGACGCGACGACCTTCGCGCCCTTCTTGTCGGCCGGCACCTTGGAGACGATGGACGCGAAGCGTTCCGCGAGCGCCTGCGCGAATCCCGGACCCGCGGTGGAGTTGTTGAGCGCGAGCACGATCGTGAGCCCGGAGCCCGGGTCGGTGTACATCGCCGAGACGTAGCCGGGGATGGCGCCGGACGCCCCGCGCAGCGGGCCCAGCAACTGCATCCCGAGCCCGTAGCGCTGCCAGGACGCACCGGCCGGCACGGCTTTCGCCTGCTCGTCCGCGGACTTCTCGCTGACCAGCGACCCCGCGGCGAGCGCCTGCGAGAACGCCCGCAGATCGTCGAGGTTCGAGACGACGCCGCCCGCCGTCCAGCCGACGCTGGGGGAGAGGCGGGTCAGATCGTGCATCGGCGCGCAGACGGTCTTGCCGCTCGCGTCCGGCAGGGCCGCGTAGCCGACGGGATGCCGCCCCGGCGGCGTCATGACGGTGCTGTCGGGCAGCACGGTGGAGTCCATCCCCAGCCGGTCGAAGATGCGCTCGGTGTAGAGCTGCTGCCAGTTCTTGCCCGTCGCGTTCTGCAGCGCCATCCCGAGCAGGATGCCGTTGGTCTGCGACGCCGAGTACTTCTCGCCGGGGTTGCCGGTCCTGGCCGTCGCGATGCCGTCGCTCGCCAGCTCCAGGGGCGGCCACACGCGCGTGGGGTTGGTCAGGAACTGGCCGCGCAGCTGGCCGGCGTAATCGCCGATGCCGGACGTGTTCTGGCACAGCTCGCGCAGGGTCACGCCCGTCACGCCGACGAGCCCCGGGAGCCACTGCGAGACCGGGTCGTCGAGTTCGACCGTGCCGTCGTCGACGAGCGAGAGCAGCACAGTGCACGACATCGGCAGGGTCAGCTGGCCGGCGCGGAACGTCATCTGAGCGGTGACCGGCGTCGAGCCCTTCAAGGCCGTCGTGCCGGATGCGGAGGTCCAGCTGCCCGCCCAGGGCGCCCACACGCCGGCGATGCCCGCCGACGCGCCGGCCTTGGTCATCGCCTCGGTCAGCGCGCTGTCCAGCCGCTTCTCGACCTCGGAGCCCAGCCCGCCCGGCTGCTGCTCCGGCAGGCCCGATCCGGCGCTGACCGACGTGCACGCCGCCAGCGCGAACGCGGCGAGCGCCGCGGTGACGACGATGGCCGCCCTGTGGAGCCGCTTCGGTCGTCGCATGCCATCCCCCGACGGTCGTGTGCCAGCTGTCTGTCCAGCGATTGTAGCCCGCACGAGGGTCTCCAATCCGTTCGGGCGTGGCGCGCCGAACACAGTCCGAGGCGCGCGAACGTGCGCCGTCATCCAAGGAGGATCCACAATGCGCACATCCCCGAACCGCCTCGTCGCCACCATCTTCGGCGCGGTCTACCTGCTCGTCGGCCTGCTCGGCTTCGCGTTCACCGGCGGTGTCGGCTTCGTCGCGACGAAGGGCGGGCTCATCCTCGGGATCTTCGAGGTGAACCCGCTGCACAACATCGCCCACCTGCTGATCGGCGCGGCGCTGCTCATCGCCGGCCTCACCAGGGCGGCTGCCGCCAAGGCCGTCAACATCACCGTCGGCGCCGTCTACCTGCTGCTCGGCATCGTCGGGTTCTTCCTGGTCGGCACGGGAGCGAACATCCTCGCCCTGAACACCCCCGACCACTTCCTTCACCTCGTGAGCGCGATCGTGCTCCTCGGTGTCGGTCTCGGCGCCGAGCGGACCGTGCGCTCCAGCTCGGTCGCCGCCTGACCGACGTGGCCACGGCGCACCCCTTGAGCAGGATGTCGAACACCCTTCCGGTCGCTCCGACGACCAGGGCGTTCCTCGCCGTGGCCGCGCTGGGGGCCGGACTGCTGCACGCGGCCCTGGCCCCCGGCGCACCCCTGCCGCTGCTCGTCGCGTTCGTGGCGGTGGCGGCGGCGGAGCTCGGCTGGGCGGCCGCGGCGCTCGCACGCGACCGCCCCCCGCTCTTCGCGGCCGTGCCGGCGCTGGCCCTCGTCCCGCTCGGGATCTGGGCGGCCCTCGCCACGACCGGTGCGACGACGTCGGGGGGAACGGTCCTTTCCCTCCCGTTCCTCCCGATGGGCGTCGCGTCGCTCCTCGACCTCGCCGTCGCCGGGGTGGCCGCGGTCGTGCTGCGGCGCCGCCGCTCCCGCGGCGACCGCGAGGCGGCTCCGCAGTCGGGCGCGCTGCGCTTCGTCGCCGCGCTCGCCCTCAGCGCATCCGCCGTCTGCGCCGTGACCATCCCGGCCCTCGGCGCCACCGACGCGGGCATCGCCGCGGTCACCGTCCACCACCACCACTGACCGCCTCCGGTTGACGCCGGGCGCTCGGCACGGGAGACTTAGGTAAGCCTTACCTGACCTGGAGACCATCGTGGCCGAACCGATCCCCTTCTCGCAGGCGCTCCGCGAGCGCACCCGCACCGTCCACCAGGAGAGCGAGGGCGCGGTCTTCATGCAGGACCTGATGAGCGGCAAGGGCAGCCGCGACGACTACATCCACCTGCTCTCGCAGCACTACTTCATCTACGAGGCGCTCGAAGAGGCGGCCGCGCACATGGCGGGGGACCCGGTGGCCGCGCTGTTCATCACCCCGAAGCTCACCCGCCTGCCCGCCATCGAAGCCGACCTCGAGTTCCTCATCGGGCCGGACTGGCGCGAGCGCATCCACCCGCTCCCGAGCACCCTGCGCTACACGGCGCGGGTCCGAGAGGTCGGCCACGGCTGGCCGGGCGGCTTCGTCGCCCACCACTACACGCGCTACCTCGGCGACCTCTCGGGCGGACAGATCATCCGCACGCTCCTGCAGCGCCAGTACGGCTTCGAGACGAACGGCGTCGGCTTCTACCTGTTCACCGAGATCGCGAAGCCCAAGGTGTTCAAGGACGTCTACCGGGCCCAGCTGGACGCGGTGGACTGGGACGACGACGAGCGCGACCGGGTGATCGCCGAGGTGGCGCTGGCGTTCCGCTTCAACACCGAGCTGTTCGACGACCTGGCCGCCGCGAAGGCCGCGGCCTAGGTTCGGGCGGCCCGTCGCGCCGCGCTCAGCGCCTGCCCAGCGAGAACGAGGCGTTGCCGAACCGGACGATCGAGCCGGGATCGACCTCGTGCCGCGTGTTCGGGTCGCAGGCGAACGTGCCGTCGCCCGGGTAGCTGATCGTCGTTCCGTTCGCGGAGCCGAGGTCCATCACCCAGAAGATGCCCTGGTACTGGCCGAAGGCGAGGTGCGCACGGGAGACCGACTTGGCGTCGTCCCCGATCGTGACCAGCTCGACGTGCGCCGGGTCGTCCATCTCGGTGCCCGGCGTGTGGACGGACGGGTTGCGCCCGATCACGCCGTTCCCCATCGTCTCCAGGTGCTGCCCATCGCTGAAGTCCAGCACGAACGTCGCTGCCATGGTGTCTCCCCTCGCGTCCAGGCAGAACCCTAGCGGCTCGCGCTAGGACGACGCAGGGGTGGCGGCCGCCACCGGCACGTGCACGGGCCTCGCGTCGCGCATGAACCGCTCGACGTCCGGGTCGACCGTGATGTCGCTCGGGCGCAGCGGCCGGGTCAGGTAGAGGCCGTCCAGCGTCGTGATGCGGCTGAGCGCCACGTAGGTCTGACCGGACGTGAACGCGCGCGTGCCGAGGTCCACGATCGCCTGGTCGTAGGTCTTGCCCTGCGACTTGTGGATGGTCACGGCCCACGCCAGCCGCAGCGGGAACTGCGTGAACTCGGCGACGACATCCTTGGTCAGCTTCTTGGTCTCGGGGGAGTAGGTGTAGCGGTACTTCTCCCAGATCGCCGGCTCCACCTCGTGTACCTCGCCGTCCACATCCACGTAGACGGTCGAGTCGATCCTGGTCACGGTGCCGATCGTGCCGTTCACCCAGCGCGGCCCGTCGCCCTGACCCACGTCGTTGCGCAGGAACATCACCTGGGCGCCGACCTTCAGCTCCAGCACCTCGTCGGCCGGGTACGTGCGGCCGCCGAAGTCGCCCGACACCTCCGCCTTCGCGGTGAGCGCCCGGCCGGGGAGGCGCGCCAGCGCCTGCGCGTTGATCCGGTTGACGGTGTCGTTGCGGGTGGCGAGCGTGATCGTGCCGTCCTGGGGCGCCGGCCGCGCGCCCACCTCGTTCAGCCGGTCGGCGATCTCCTTCGTCACCTGCCCGTGCCGCACCGCGTTGAGCATGAATCGGAACTCGGACTCGTGCTGGCGGTGCACCTGCAGCAGCTCGACGATCCGCAGGTCCGCCTCCTGCCACACCTTGGCGTCGAAGAACCACATCGACCGGTAGGTGTCGCCGAAGTAGGCGCGCTCCTCGTGATCGCCCGGCACCGGGGCCAGCTGGTACGGGTCGCCGAAGAGCACGACCTGGACGCCGCCGAACGGTTCCAGCGGCCGCTGGCGCGCCTGCCGCAGGCTGCGGTCGACCGCATCCATCAGGTCGGCGTTCACCATGGAGACCTCGTCGATGACGAGAGTGTCGATGCTGTTGAGCAGCTTGCGCAGCTCCACCGTCTGCTCGATGTCGTGGTCGGCGATGACGCCGATCGGCAGCCGGAACAGCGAGTGGATGGTCTGGCCGCCGACGTTCAGGGCGGCCACGCCGGTCGGCGCCGAGATCACCAGCGACTTGTCGGTGGTCCACGACAGGTGGTTGAGCAGCGTCGACTTGCCCGTGCCCGCCCTGCCGGTCACGAAGACGTGCTCGCGCGTGTTCTCGATCAGCTCGAAGACCGCCTGCTGTTCGGGCGAGAGGGAGAGCCGTCCCATCGGCGAACCCCTTCCGTGCGCGACCTGCCGAACTACTCTAACCCCGCCCGTGCGCCGGGAACCGCTCATCCACAGGCCCATAGGATGGCTTCATGAGTGGGGACGGCTCGGGCACCAGGATGCGGCCCGCGCTGCTCTGGTCCGGCATCGGGATCCTCCTCGTCGTCTCGTTCCTCGCCGCGCTCGGTGCCGTGCAGCGGGCCTTCTACAGTCCGTCGGGGTTCGTCACCGCCTACGTCGAGGCCCTCGCCGCGCACGACCTCGGGGCCGCCCTCTCGATGCCGGGCGCAGATCCGACGCCGGCAGCGCTGAAGCAGGCGCAGCTGCCGGAGGACGCCTCCCACGAGCTGCTGCGCAGCGACGTGCTGCCGCGCCTGACCGACATCTCCGTGCGCTCCGACCGGGAGCTCTCCGGCGGCGAGCACCGGGTGACGGTGCACGCGCTCGCGGACGGCAGGCCCGTGACCGCGGCGTTCACCGTGCGGCCGGCGGCCTCGGTCCTCGGTGTGCTGACGACGTGGGAGTTCGCGTCGGTGCCGCTCACGGTCGCCCGCATCACGGTCGCGCACGCCGACACCTTCACCATCGGCGCGCACACGGTGTATCCGCGCGCCGCCGCGCCGGATCAGCCGAGTTCGGCCTTCAGCGTCGCGGCCGACTACCTGCTCTTCGCTCCGGGACGATACGAACTCGGCCACAGTTCCCGGTACCTGCACGCAGACCCCGCTGTCGTCTCGGGTTCGCCCGGCCGGAGCACCGAGGCGGTCGTCGACGCCGAGCCGACGGACGCGTTCACGCAGGCGGTGCAGACGCAGCTGAACGGATTCCTGGACGACTGCGCGAAGCAGCAGGTGCTGCAACCGGCCGGGTGCCCGTTCGGCGTCGAGATCGACGACCGTGTGCAGGGCATGCCGTCGTGGACGATGGTGACCTACCCGGCCGTCCACCTCACCGCGGGCGCGACCACCTGGACGATGGACCAGGCGGTCGGCGTCGCCCACCTCTCCGTCACCGTTCAGTCGCTGTTCGACGGTACGGTGCGGCAACGGGAGTCGGACGAGAAGTTCGCCGTCTCACTCTCCAGCGTGACCATCCGCCCGGACGGCTCGCTGGACATCGTCGTCGCCGACTAGCCAGGGCGCCCGGCGGGGCCGCTGCTACCGCTGTGCGCCGTCGCGCTCGGCGAGCCGGGCGAGCCGCTCGTTGTACGCCCGCAGCTCGGCGTCGCCCGTGCGGTCGGCGTTGCGGTCGCGGCGCTTGGTCTCGCGCTCGTCGCTCCTGCTCCACTGGATGGCGACCACGATCGCGAGGATCACCGTGGGGATCTCGCCGATGCTCCACGCGATCCCGCCGCCGGTCTGCTGGTCGATCAGCGGCGTCGCGCCCCAGGTCCGGCCCATCGCGCCGAACCAGTCGGCGAGCAGCAGACCGTGCATCTGCATGATCGACAGCCCGAAGAAGGCGTGGAACGCCATCGTCAGCAGCAGCAGGAGCAGCCGGAACGGGTAGGCGAGGCGGTACTTGACCGGGTCGATCCCGATCAGCGACTGCACGAACAGGTACCCGGTGATGAGGAAGTGGGCGACCATCCACTCGTGCCCGATGTGATCCGTCGTGGCCCACCGGATGAGCGGGGTGTAGTAGAACGCCCACAGCGAGCCGGCGAAGAGGATCGCCGCGACGATCGGGTTGGAGATGATCCCGGCGAACCGCGAGTGCACCGCGAGCAGGATCCACTCCCGTCCGCCGCGGCTGCCGTCCGTGCGCTTGCGGATCGCGCGGGCGGCGAGCGTGATCGGGGCACCGGGCACCAGCAGCAGCGGAACCGCCATCGTCAGCACCATGTGCGCGGACATGTGAGCGGAGAACAGGTACTTCTCGTAGACGTTCACGCCGCCGTTGGTGATGTAGAACAGCAGCGCGATGCCGAGCACCCAGAGGACGGTGCGGTAGATCGGCCACTTGTCGCCGCGGCGATGCAGCCGCCAGACGCCCGCCAGGTAGAAGAAGAGGACGAACGCGCAGCCGAGCACCCAGAGCAGGTCGAAGTTCCAGCTCGTGAACAGCCGCTCCCAGGTGAGCTCGGGCGGAAGCTTCTCCCCGGTGAGGATCTCGGCCGGAGTCGGCGTCGCCGCGCGCGTCTGCGGGACGGGCGTGACCGTTCTGGCGAGCGCGGCGGCGACGCCGGAGGCGATGCCCATGAACGCGAGCTCGGCCGTGACGATCCACCAGAACGTCGAGCGGCGCCCTCCGGCCTTCAGCCGCCCGATCAGCACGCGGCGCTGCATCACACCGAAGAGGCCGAGGACCACGAGCGCCGCGACCTTCACCAGCACGAGGATGCCGTACGGCGTCGCGAGCTCGGCGAGCGTGCCCACCCGAAGCTCCGCGTTCACGTATCCGGACGCGGCGACGACGATGAAGCAGATCAGCGCGATGCTGGAGTAACGCTCGAGCACCGTCACCAGCCGTCCGCCGCCGAGCGTCCCCTTGATGACGATCAGCGTGAGCAGGCCGCCGAGCCAGATCGCCGCGAACAGCACGTGCAGACCGAACGACGTGACCGCCGCGTCGTGGCCGGCCGCCTCGGCGTTGTGGCCCTGCTGCGCCATCGGCACGACCGACGCCATCGCGAGGATGGCGACGAAGAGGATGGCGGTGTGGTTGCGCACCGCGAAGCAGAGGACCGTGACGGCGGCAGCGATCAGCGTGATCCCGAGCCACGCCTGCCCGAGCGAGACGCTCGTGATGAAGGAGCTGAGGCCGTTCGTGAACGTCTGGTCGAACGACCATGGCACGTTCGAGACACTGACGAACGTGAACAGTCCGGTCACGGCGGCGGCGACCGTCATCACGGCGGCGCAGGCCGCGGCGAAGTCCAGCGCCTTGCCGTACTCCGGCCGGTCGGGTGCGAAGGCGAAGCAGGCGAGCACGAGCGCACCGACGGTGCCGGAGAGGCTCAGGTTGACGACCAGCGTGGCGATCGGGAGGCCCCAGCGCACCAGCGCGCCCGGGTCGAGCAGCAGAGGCGCGGCGGCGCCTCCGCCGAACGCGAGGGCGGCGAGCACGGACGCCAGAGCGGCGACCAGCAACGCGGCAGGTCCCATCACGCGGAGAACTCGGGGCACCCGTCAAGCCTACGTCGCCGCCGCTGGACACCCGCCCACAGCGGCGCCGCGAACTCACCGCGCACAGACGACGAGGGCGGCACCGCACGGTGTGCGGCGCCGCCCTCGTTCAGGCGTTGCGAAGACTACTTGACGGCAGCCTTGAGCTTCGAGCCCGCGGTCAGCTTGACGCGGTGGCCGGCCGGGATCGAGATCTCCTCGCCGGTCTGCGGGTTGCGGCCGGTGCGAGCGGCGGTCTCGGTGCGCTCGGCAGCGAGCCAGCCCGGGATGGTGACCTTGCCGCCCTTGGCGACGGTGTCGCTGACGGTGGCGAAGAACGCGTCGACGACGCTCGAGACGGTGGCCTGGCTCTGACCCGACGCCGCAGCGACGGCAGCAACGAGCTCGGTCTTGTTCAGGTTGTCAGCCATTGAGTGTCCTCCTCGGACCTTGTGCTGGATCTACAGCTTCGTGTGGAACGGTTGAGGCCACGAAGGCCGTTACGTTTGGTCGGTCGACCGCCTCGAATGTATCAGAATCCCGCGGAAACACGCGGATTCTCGCGGTTCTTTCGTCAACTCTCCGGCGCTGCGCAGACTTCGGGGGACGACGAAGGGGCGCCCGGCACGATGCCGGACGCCCCTTCACAGGCTGTCGCGAGTGCTTACCAGCTCGACTTGGTGATGCCGGGCAGCTCGCCACGGTGCGCCATGTCGCGGAAGCGGACACGCGAGATGCCGAACTTGCTGAGGTTTCCACGCGGGCGGCCGTCAACGGCGTCGCGGTTGCGGACGCGGATGGGGGAGGCGTCGCGGGGGAGCTTCTGCAGGCCGACGCGGGCGGCCTCGCGGGACTCGTCGGTCCCGTTCGGGTCGACCAGGGCCTTCTTCAGCTCGGCGCGCTTCGCGGCGTAGCGCTCGACGATGACCTTGCGCTGCTCGTTCTTGGCGATCTTGGACGTCTTGGCCATGGTTTAACGCTCCTCTCGGAAGTCGACGTGCTTGCGGACGACCGGGTCGTACTTCTTGAGCACGAGGCGGTCGGGGTCGTTGCGGCGGTTCTTGCGGGTCACGTAGGTGTACCCGGTGCCCGCCGTCGAACGGAGCTTGATGATCGGACGGATGTCCTGCTGCTTCGCCATTGTTAGATCTTCTCCCCACGGGCCAGGAGGTCCTTGACCACGGACTCGATGCCACGGGCGTCGATGACCTTGATGCCCTTGGCGCTCAGGTTGAGGGTGACGTTACGGCGAAGCGACGGAACGTAGTACGTCTTCTTCTGGATGTTCGGGTCGAACCGGCGCTTGGTGCGTCGGTGCGAGTGCGAGATGTTATGACCGAAGCCGGGAACGGCTCCAGTCACCTGGCACACTGCTGCCATTGCTTTCTTCTCCAATACCGTGGGACCGGACGGTCCCACCCAAGGTCACTTGTCGGCGCACGGCTTCCCCGCGATTTCTCGGTGTGGGGGTTTCGTACACGGCTCTGAGCGGGAGGAGCCCACTCAGCCAAACATCCATGCTACGGCATGACGACACGCCCGGCCAAATCAGGCCGTCGCGGCCGCGGCGGAGCACGCCGCGCACAAGCCGAACACGTCGACCACGTGCTGCGCCTGCGTGAAGCCGTGCGATGCCGCCGCCGCGCGCGCCCACTGCTCAACCTCGTCGGCCTCGATCTCCACCGTGAGACCGCAGTTGCGGCAGATCAGGTGGTGGTGGTGGCCGGTGGTGCAGGCGCGGTACAGGCTCTCGCCCTCCGGCGACTGCAGCGAGTCGGCGTCGCCCTCCGCCGCCAGGTCGGCGAGCGCGCGATACACCGTCGCGAGCCCGATCGGGGAGCCCGACTCGTGGAGGCTGAGGTGCAGTCCCTGCGCGCTGATGAAGCCCTCCGTCGAGGACAGGGCCTCGCGGACGGCCTCCCGCTGCCAGGTGTTGCGCTTCACCATCCCAGGCTAGCCCGCCTGGCTCACGAGACGCCGTGAGCTGCGCGTGCCGACGACGCGGCAGACGACGTAGATGACGAAGGAGATCGTGGTCACGTACGGGCTGATCGGCAGCGCGCTTCCGAGCGCCAGCATGATGCCGCCCACAACGGACACGAGCGCGAAGCCGACGCTGAGCAGCGGGACGGCGAGCGGCGACGAGGAAACCCGCATCGCCGCGGCCGCCGGCGTGACAAGCAGCGACAGCACCAGCAGCGCGCCGACGATCTGCACGGACACCGCGACGGCGAGGCCGAGCAGCACCATGAACGCCAGCGAGACGAAACGGGTCGGGACACCGCGGGACGCCGCGACGTCCGCATCCAGGCTGTCGAACATCAGGGGACGCCACATCACGAGCAGCCCGATCAGCACGAGTGCGCCGATGACGATGAGCGAGCCGAGCTGGGGGTCGTCGACGGACACGATCTGGCCGGTGAGGAGCCCGAACTTGTTCGCACTTCGCCCGGGATACAGTGCGAGCGCCAGGATGCCGAGCCCGAGCCCGAACGGCATCAGCACGGCGATGATCGAGTTGCGGTCGCGCGCCCTGGCGCCGAGCAGCCCGATCAGCACGGCGGCGATGAGGGAGCCGACGAGGGAGCCGGCCACGACGTTGGCGCCGAACAGCAGCGCGACCGCGGCACCGGCGAACGAGAGCTCGCTGATCCCGTGCACGGCGAACGCCATGTCGCGCTGCATGACGAAGACGCCGATCAGGCCGCCGACGACGCCGAGCACGGCTCCGGCGAAGATCGAGTTGCGCACGAGGGCGAGCAGCTCGCCGTAGTCGGCGAAATTGAAGAGCTGGGACCAGAGATCGTTCATGCGGCCGGCTCCGGGTGCACGTCGCGGCTGTGCTCGTGGTGATCGTGGGTCTCGGCGTCTGGGATGCCGACGACGACGATGCGCCCGCGTGTACGGATCACGTCGACGGGAGTGCCGTAGAGGTCGGTGAGGACATCGCTGCGGAGCACCTCGTCCGGCGTCCCCGTGCGGAACCGTCCGCCCGCCAGGTACAAGACGCGGTCGACCATCCCGAGCACCGGGTTCACGTCGTGGGTGACGAAGACGACAGCGGAGCCGTGCTCCCTTCGCCGCCGATCGATCAGCTCGCTGACGCCGCGCTGGTGCTGCAGGTCGAGCGAGAGCAGCGGCTCGTCGCAGAGCAGCAGCGCAGGGTCGCCGGCGAGTGCCTGGGCGACGCGGAGCCGCTGCTGTTCTCCGCCGGAGAGGGAGCCCACCGGCGCGTCCGCGTAGCGGCGCGCGCCGACCGAATCCACCAGCTGCTCGACCTGGGAGCGGTCGGCGCGGCTGGGGAACGGGAGCCCCCAGCGGTGACCGTTCACGCCGAGGGCGACGAGGTCGCGGGCGCGCATGGGCGTCCCCGCCGGGATCAGCTTCTGCTGCGGGATGTAGCCGATGCGCCGGTCTCCGCGGCGCACGGCGTGCCCGTCGAACCGGATGCTGCCGCCGTCCAGCCGCTGCTGGCCGAGGATGGTCTTCAGCAGGCTGGTTTTGCCCGAGCCGTTCGGGCCGAGCACCGCGACAAACTCGCCGGCGTGGACGTCGAGGTCCAGCCCGCTCCAGAGCGTGCGCGCGCCGAATCCGAGGGCCGCGTCGCGGAGACTCAGCACCACCTCGCGGTCGGCGGGCGCGGGAACGCGCTCGAGCGGCTCGCTCACTTCGCCAGCGCCGCCGCGACGGCGTCCAGGTTGGCGTTCATCCAGGAGGTGTAATCCTTGCCGCTCGGGAGGGTCTCGGTGACCGGCACGACGGGGATGTCGGCCTGCTTGGCGGCGGCGAGCACCTTCTCGGTCTCGGGGCCGCTGGTCTGCTCATTGTAGGCGAGCAGCTTCACCCGGTGACCGGAGAACAGCCGCAGCGTCTCCTGCAGCACGACGGGGGAGACGTCGTTGCCGCCCTCGATGGCCTCGCTGAACTTCTCCGGCGTGCGGTTCTCCAGCCCGATCGCCTCGAGCAGGTAGAGCGGCACGGGCTCGGTGATCGCGACACCCTCGCCCGCGTACCGCGTCTTCAGCTCCGCGGTGCGCTTCCCGAGCGCGTCGAGCTTCGCGGTGAAGGCTCCGGCGTTCTTCTCGAACGTCGTCTTCTGCGCCGGGTCCGCCTTCGACAGCGCGGTGACGAGCGCGTCGGTCAGCTTTCCGATCGTGGGGATGTCGTACCAGACGTGCTCGTTGAGCTCGCCGTCGACCGGCTTCTTGCCGGAGAGGTCGACGACGTTGAGCACCGTGGCCGAGTCGTTCTTCGCTCCGGTGCGCAGCGTGTCCATGAAGTCGTCGTAGCCGCCGCCGTTCTCGATGAGGATGTCGGCCTTGGAGACCGCGAGCTGGCTCTGCGCGCTGGCCTCGAACGAATGCGGGTCCTGGGCGGGGTCCTTCATCAGCGATGTCACGTCGACGGCGTCTCCGGCGATCGTGGTCGCGATGTCGCCGTACACGTTCGTGCTGGCGACGACACGGACCTTCGCGTCGTCTCCGGATGCTCCGGAGGAGCAGCCGGCGAGGGCGATGGCGGTCGTTGCGGCGAGGGCGATGGCGAGGAGCGGGCGCTTCTGCATGGCGGGTATGCCTTGTCTAAGTCGAGGTCGGGACTCTTCGACACTAACCCTTGTTGAGAATGATTGTCAAAATCAGGCGAGCCATGAATCGGGATGTCTATCACCATTGACACCGTGTCTACTTTGTTTTACATTCGTCGATGTAAAGCAAACCAGACATGAAGGGATGCGGCCGTGTCGTACGACGAGAAGAACTCCTGGATCTTCCTGGTGACCGCCGTGGTGGGTTACGCGACCTATCTGGTGCTGCTCGCCGTCTTCGGCACGGAGGCGTACGTGCCGCTGCTGCTCGCGACGATCGGCGGCGCGATCGCGGTCAACATCGTGGCGAGCATCGTGATCTCGATCACCAACGGCCGCGACCGCGACAAGCGGGATCAGCGCGACCGAGAGGTGTACGCGTTCGGCGAGCGGATCGGTGGGTCCTTCGTGGTGCTCGGGGCGGTGGCGGCACTCGTGCTCGCCCTGTTCCAGGCGCCGTGGTTCTGGATCGCCAACGCCGTCTACTTGGCCTTCGCGCTCTCCGCCGTCGTCGGCGCGAGCGCACGACTCGCCGCGTACCGCCGGGGGATGCCGTCGTGGTGAGGGCGACGCGCGTCACCAACTCGCTCCGTACGCTGCGGTTCGCAGCGGGCGAGATGACCCAGGCCGAGCTCGCCGACCGGGTGGGCGTCACCCGCCAGACCATCATCGCCATCGAGCAGGGCCGCTACTCGCCGTCGCTCGAGATGGCGTTCCAACTCGCGCGGGTGTTCGGGGTCCCGCTCGACGACGTGTTCCAGTACCCCGAAGACTGAGGGAGGGCACGACCATGGAGAGCAGAACGGCCGGCGCCGACGCGCTGGAGGCAGAGGCAGAGACGGCGACGATGCGGGCCGTGAGGCCGGAGCGGTACGGCGAGCCGAGCGCCCTGCGCGTGAGCCGCGTCCCCATCCCCGTCCCGGGCTCGGGCGAGGTGCTCGTCAGGGTCAGGGCGGCGGGCGTCGACGCCGGGACGTGGCACCTGACCACCGGCCGCCCCTACCTCATGCGGCTCATCGGATTCGGCTGGCGGGGGCCGAAGGCGCAGGCCCTGGGGCTGGCGTTCGCAGGCACCGTCGAGGCGGCCTCCGGCGACGGCGCCTGGCAGGCGGGCGACCGCGTATTCGGCTCGGCGGACGGCGCGCTGGCGGAGTTCGTCGTGGCGAAGGCAGCGGAGCTGGTGCGGATGCCGGACGACGCCTCCTTCGAGGTGGCGGCGACCCTCCCCGTGTCCGGGGTGACCGCCGTACAGGCCGTCGCCGCGGCCACGGTGGGCCCGGGCGATCGCGTACTCGTGCTGGGTGCGGCGGGAGGCGTGGGCCATTTCGTGGTGCAGCTCGCCGTCGCCAAGGGTGTCGTCGTCACCGGAGTGTGCAGCCGGGCGAAGGCGAAGCTGGTGCACGGCCTGGGCGCCGAGCGCGTCGTCGACTACGCGACGACGGACGTGCTCACCGAGGGGACGCGCTACGACGCCATCATCGACACGGCAGGCAACCGCCCGCTCCGTCGCCTGCGCCGCATCCTCGAACCCGACGGCGCCGTGGTGCTGGTCGGCGGCGAGGCGGGAGGCGCTCTCACCGGAGGCATCCAGCGCACCGCCGCCGCGGCGCTCCTCGACCGGTTCGCGCGTCAGCGGCTCGTCGGCCTCGTCGCGAAGGAGCGGATGGAGGATCTGCGGGAGCTGGGGGCGCTGCTGGCGAGCGGCGGCATCCATCCGGTGCTCGACACGGCGTACGCGCTGGAGGACACCGCGGCCGCCGTGCAGCACATCGGCGCAGGCAGGGCACGCGGCAAGGTGGTCGTGACGCCGTGACGAACCTCGTCAGAGTCAGTCGAGCAGCAGCGCGGGCTCCTCGATGATGGAGGCGACGTCCGCCAGGAAGCGCGACGCGACGTCCCCGTCCACCACGCGGTGATCGAACGACGCCCCGACGGTGGTCACGAAGCGCGGGCGCACCTCGCCGTCCACCACCCACGGCTTCTGCTTGATCGTGCCGAGCGCGACGATGCCGACCTCCCCGGGGTTCAGGATGGGCGTTCCCGTGTCCATCCCGAAGACGCCGACGTTGGTGATCGTGATCGTGCCGCCGGTCATGTCCGACGGCGGCGTCTTGCCCGCGCGCGCCGTCAGCGTGAGCTCCTCGAGGGCCCTCGCGAGCTCCAGCAGCGTCATCTCCTGGGCGTCCTTGATGTTCGGGACGATCAGGCCGCGCGGCGTTGCCGCGGCGATGCCGAGGTTCACGTAGTGGCGGACGATGATCTCCTCATCGGTCCACGACGAGTTCACCGTGGGGTTGCGGCGCACCGCCCACATGAGCGCCTTCGCGACGATGAGCAGGGGCGACACTTTGATGCCGGCGAAGTCGGCCGAGTTCTTGAGACGCTTGACGAACTCCATGGTCCGGGTGGCGTCGACGTCGACGAAGAGGCTCACGTGCGGCGCCGTGAACGCGCTGGTGGTCATCGCCGTCGCGATCGCCTTGCGCACGCCCTTGACCGGGATGCGCTCCTCGCGGTCGTCCGGCCACTCCGGCGTCTGGATGTTGCGGAAGACGCTCGCCTGAGTGGCCTCGCGGAGCACGTCGTCGCGGGTGACGTCGCCGATCGGGCCGGTCGCGGTGACGGCGGCGAGGTCGACGCCGAGGTCCTTCGCGAGCTTGCGGATCGGAGGCTTGGCGATGACCGGAGCCGCGGATGCTGAGGCCGGCGCTGCCTGCGCTGCAGGCGCGGTGGCGGGGGCGGCAGCGGCGGGCGCGGCCGGCGCGCTGGTGGGCGCCGGGGTGAAGGTCACCGGGATGGAGTTCGTGCCGGGGTGCGTCACCCTGCGGCGGCGGCTCGTCCCGTGACCGGCGGCGCCGTAGCCGACGAGAACGGCTCCCGGCTTCGGCTCGTCCGTCTCGTGCGAGACGCTCGCCGCAGTGTCGGCCTCGGCCTCCGCGACCTCGCTCACCGGCGCAGCCTGCGCCGCCTGGTCGCCGGTCACGGTGAAGATCGGGGTGCCGACCTCGACGGTCTGGCCCTCCGTCACCAGCAGCTCGCCGACCGTGCCCTCGAAGGGCGACGGCAGCTCGACCAGCGACTTGGCGGTCTCGATCTCGACGATCACCTGATTGACGGCGACCTTCTCGCCCGGTGCGACCTTCCAGGAGACGATCTCCGCCTCTGTCAGGCCCTCGCCCACGTCGGGCAGCAGGAACTGGGACTCGCTCATGTAGGACTTCTTTCGTATCGGCGCGCTCAGTAGGCGAGCGCGCGATCCACGGCCTCGAGGATGCGGTCGGCGTCGGGGAGGTAGACGCCTTCGAGCTTCGCCGGTGGGAACGGGGTATCGAATCCGGCCACCCGCAGCACCGGCGACTCCAGGGAGTAGAACGCCTTCTCGGCGACAACGGCCGCGATCTCGGAGCCGACCGAGACGGTGCCGGGCGCCTCCTGCGCGACGACGAGCCGACCGGTCTTCTGGACGGATTGCACGATGGGGCCGTAGTCGATCGGGGAGAGGGAGCGCACATCGATGACCTCGAGGCTGCGACCCTCCTCAGCGGCGATCTCGGCCGCACGGAGCGCGACGCTCACCATGCCGGCCCAGGCGACGACGGTCGCGTCGGTGCCGGTGCGGACGACACGGCTGGCGTGCAGCGGCACCGGGTTCTCGACCGTGTCGACCTCGCCCTTCGGCCAGTAGCGGCTCATCGGCTCGAAGAAGATCACGGGGTCGTCGGAGGCGATCGCCTCCTGGATCATCCAGTACGCGTCGTGCGGGGTGGACGGCGCGACGACCCGCAGACCGGCGGTGTGCGCGAAGTACGCCTCCGGCGCCTCCTGGTGGTGCTCGACCGCACCGATGTGACCGCCGTGCGGGATGCGGATGACGACGGGCATCTTCACCGCGCCGCTGTGACGGTTCGTCAGCTTGGCGAGTTGAGTGGTGATCTGGTCGAAGCCGGGGAACACGAAGCCGTTGAACTGGATCTCGACCACGGGCCGGTAGCCGCGCATCGCGAGACCGATGGCGCTGCCGACGATGCCGGCCTCGGCCAGCGGCGTGTCCAGCACGCGCTGCGAGCCGAACTCCTTCTGCAGCCCCTCGGTCACGCGGAAGACGCCGCCGAGCGGGCCGACGTCCTCGCCCATGATGAGGACACGCGGGTCGTCGGCGAGCGCGCGCCGCAGTCCCGCGTTCAGCGCCTTCACCATCGGCAGGTTCTGGATGCGCGGCTCGGGCTCGGCGGCCGCCGGCTGCTCCGGCTCGTCGTCCGACGCATCGGCCGACGCCTCGGCCATGTTCCCGAGAGCGACGGCCTCCGTCGCGGACTCGTCCTGCGCGTCCACCGACGCGCTCGCGTCGCCCTGGGCGACCTCCGCGTCGTCGATCGTGAACTCGCGCGTCCACTCCTGCTCGGCCACGTGCTCCTCCAGCACCTCGGAACCCGGCTCGCTCTCCACGATCTCCACCACGTCGATGGCGTGCGTGTCTGCGAGCGCGTTCGTGTGCTCCTGCTCGTCGCCGTCGATCAGCTCGGCCTCCACGTACTCGGCCCCGCTCCTCACGTCGCTCATGCGTCACCTCCGAAGGACGCCTCGTAGTCTTCGAGCCAGCGACGCTGCTCGTCGACCACGGGATGCGGCTCACTGTAGACGTGCTCGAACATGCTCGACGCCGGCGGGTTCGGGAGCTCGAGCGTGCGACGTCGCACGTCCGCCGCCAGGTCGGCGGCCTCCTCGTCCGCGCTCGCGAAGAACGCCTGGCCGACTCCCTGCTGCTCCAGGAAGACGCGGAACCGCAGGATCGGGTCGCGCTCGGCCCAGTGGGCGAGCTCCTCGTCGGTGCGGTACTTGCTCGGGTCGTCGCTCGAGGTGTGCGCGCCCATCCTGTAGGTGAGGGCTTCGATCATGCTCGGGCCTTCGCCGTTGCGTGCGTCGTCGAGGTGCTTCGCGGTCACGGCGTACGAGGCGAGCACATCGTTCCCGTCGATCTGCACGCCCGGGATGCCGAAACCGCTGGACCGCAGATAAAGAGGAGTGCGCGACTGCGTCGTCACCGGCACCGAGATCGCCCAGTGGTTGTTCTGCAGGAAGAACACCTGCGGGGTCTGGTAGCTCGCAGCGAAGACGAACGCCTCGCTGACGTCGCCCTGGCTGGTCGCGCCATCGCCGAAGTACGCGATGACGGCCTCGTCGGTCTCCGGATTCCCAGTGCCCACCTTGCCGTCGAACTTCACGCCCATCGCGTATCCGGTCGCGTGCAGTGTGTGCGAGCCGATCACCAGCGTGTAGAGGTGGAAGTTGCCGACCGCGGGGTCCGTCGGGTCCCAGCCGCCGTGCGTCGTGCCGCGAAGCAGCCCCATGATCCCGACCGGGTCGATCCCGCGGATCATGCCGATCGCGTGCTCGCGGTACGAGGGGAACAGGCTGTCCTGCGGCTTCGCGGCGTGTGCGGAGCCGACCTGGGCGCCCTCCTGGCCGTGACTCGGCACCCAGAGGCCGAGCTGGCCCTGGCGCTGGAGGTTCGCGGCCTCGTTGTCGAAGGCGCGGACGCGGACCATGTCGCGATAGAAGCGACGGTAGTCGTCCTCGTCGAGCCTCTCCAGATAGGGGAGGTACTCGCCGGCCGGGTCGCTCGGCTGGAAACGACCGTCAGCGGTGAGCAGCTGGACGGTGTTCGCCGGGCGCGGAGTATCGTTCGTCGCAACCACCGTTCTAACCTAACCGCTTGCCTTCGTGCCCATTTGGTAGATTCCGCACAATATCGGCGGCCACTTCAAGGAGTTTGTCCACAGATTCCTGCTCGCCGACGCTGATCCGGATGCCCTCGGGCGGGAATGCACGCACGGTCAGCCCGGCGTCGAAGAACGCGTCGTTCGCCGCCGCCGTCTGCTCCCCGGTGGGCAGCCAGACGAAGTTTCCCTGCGCCGCCGGCACGTTCCAGCCCTGCTCGAGAAGCGCCTCCCGCAGCCGGTCGCGACGCATCGCGATGCGCGCGACGCGCTCCATGAGCTCGTCCTCCGCCTCGATGGAGGCGAGCGCCGCCACCCGGGCGGCATCCGTCACCGAGAGCGGGATCGCGGCGGAGCGGGCGGCGTCCAGCACCGGGGCGGGGCCGACGGCGTATCCGACGCGCAGCGCCGCCAGTCCGTACGCCTTCGAGAACGTGCGGAGCACGACGAGGTTGGGGTAGCGCTCGAGCAGCGGGATGCCGTCGACCGAGGCGTCGTCGGTGACGAACTCGTAGTAGGCCTCGTCAAGCAGCACGAGCAGGTCGGACGGGACCGCCGCCATGAACTCCTCGAACTCGGAGGCCGTGACGATGGTACCCGTCGGGTTGTTGGGAGTGCAGACGATGACGACACGGGTGCGGTCGGTGATCGCGGCGGCCATCGCCGGCAGGTCGTGACGGCCATCCGGACGGTTGGGGATCTGGACGCTCGTCGCACCCGCGACCGTCACGAGACCCGGGTACGCCTCGAAGGAGCGCCACGAGTAGACGACCTCGTCGCCGGCGCCCGCCGCGGCCATGATGAACTGCGCCAGCAGCGAGACGGACCCGCTTCCGAGGTGCACCTGCTCGACGCCGACACCGTGCCGCACCGCCAGACGCTCGCGCAGGTCCCCACCACCGGCGTTGGGGTAGCGGTTGAGGTCGGCGAGCGTCGCCGTCACCGCCTCCACGACGGAGGGCAGCGGCGGGTACGGGTTCTCGTTGCTCGACAGCTTGAAGCCGTCCGCGGGTGCCGGGCGTCCCTGCTTGTAGGCGGGAACCGCCACGATCTCGGGCCGCAGGCGCACGCGCAGCGTGTCTTCGTCAGTCACAGACCCAACTTAGCCGCGCCCGCATTCCCGTGGGGGAATCAGCTTCGGCCGCGGAACCGTACCGTGGTACCTATTCGGAAACGCACAGCCCTGGGAGGATGGCGGCATGCGATTCCTTCTGAGGGTGATCATCAATGCCGTCGCGCTCTGGCTCACGACCCTGATCGTGAGTGGCGTGTCGGTGCATCCGTATGCGGACGACACCACCGCGACCGTGCTGACCTACCTGCTCATCGCTGTGATCTTCGGTGTGGTCAACGCGATCGTGGGCACCGTCATCCGCGTGGTCGCGTTCCCGCTCTATGTCCTCACGCTGGGGCTGATCTCGTTCATCGTGAATGGCCTCCTGCTCCTCATCGTCGCGTGGATCAGCGACGCGATGGGCTTCGGGCTGCACATCGACGGCTTCTGGTGGGGCGTGCTCGGCGCACTGGTACTCGGCATCATCGCGTGGCTGATCGGGCTGGTGCTCCGGCCGCTCTCGCGCAGCTGACCTCGTGAGTGCGGGAGAATAGGGGACGAACCCCCACCGACCGCACGCGAGGAGCCCCATGACCGCCCTGCCTCCCCAGCCGCTGAGCCCACTCGACGGACGCTACCGTCCCGCCGTGATCGGCCTCGGCGACCACCTGTCCGAGGCCGGCCTGAACCGCGCGCGCGTGCAGGTCGAGGTGGAGTGGCTGATCTACCTGACCGGCCACCGGATGTTCGGCTCCAGCCCGCTCTCCGACGAGCAGGTTCGCCAGCTGCGTGCGCTTGTCGACGACTTCGGACAGCCGGAGATCGACCGTCTGGCCGAACTGGAGGCGACCACCAAGCACGACGTGAAGGCTGTCGAGTACCTCGTGCGCGAGCGGCTGCACGCCCTCGGTCTGGACGACATCGCCGAGCTCACGCACTTCGCCGCGACCAGCGAGGACATCAACAACCTCTCCTACGCGCTCACGGTCAGCGCCGCGATCAACGAGGTCTGGCTTCCGAAGTACCGCGCGGTCATCGCGGAGCTCCGCTCGCAGGCACTGCAGTACCGGGACGCGGCCATGCTCGCCCGCACGCACGGACAGCCGGCGACGCCGACGACGATGGGCAAGGAGCTCGCCGTCTTCGTGCACCGCCTCGAGCGCATCCACGCCCAGATCGAGCAGACCGAGTACCTCGGCAAGTTCAGCGGCGCGACCGGGACGTTCGCCGCCCACCTCGTGGCCGAGCCGGATGCCGACTGGCCGGCGATCTCGCAGGAGTTCGTCTCCAGCCTGGGGCTGGACTGGAACCCGCTCACCACGCAGATCGAGTCGCATGACTGGCAGGCCGAGCTGTATGCGCGCATCTCGCACGCCAACCGCGTGCTGCACAATCTCTGCACCGACATCTGGACCTACATCTCGCTGGGCTATTTCCGGCAGACGCCGGAGCCCGGGGCGACCGGGTCGTCGACGATGCCGCACAAGGTGAACCCGATCCGCTTCGAGAACGCGGAGGCGAACCTCGAGCTCTCCAGCGCCATCCTGGACTCCCTCGCCGCGACGCTGGTGACCAGCCGTCTGCAGCGCGACCTCACCGACTCCAGCGCCCAGCGCAACATCGGGGTCGGGCTCGGCCACTCGGTGCTCGCCCTGGACAACATCCAGCGCGGGCTCGGTCAGATCTCGCTCGACCAGGCGGCTCTGGATGCGGACCTCGACGCGAACTGGGAGGTGCTCGCCGAGGCGATCCAGACGGTCATCCGGGCGGAGGTCACCGCCGGCCGCTCCACGATCTCCGACCCGTACGCCCTGCTGAAGGAGCTGACGCGGGGGAAGCGTGTCGACCACGAGGCGCTCACGGCATTCGTGAACGGCCTGGAGATCGGGCAGGCGGCGAAGAACCGCCTGCTCGCGCTCACGCCCGCGGGTTACGTCGGGCTGGCGTCGGAGCTGGTCGACCGCCTCTAGGCGGCAGTCCGGCGGCCGAGCGCTGCGCGGCTCGGCTCAGTGACCGCGCGGGCGGTCGTCCGGGGCGTCGCCCTCGGGACGGACCGGCGGCGCAGCCGTCGCCGGGCCGCCGTCCGCGGCCGCAGCCTTCTTGGCCTCGGCCTCGACGTCCTGCTCGTGGATGTCCTCCACCTCGGACGCGGTCGGCCTGAACGCGAGGGCGAACAGCGCCATCAGCACGAGCGACAGGATGAACGCGATGCCGAGCGCGACGCCGGCGAGGATGAACTCGCGCGTCGCGATGAGGACGATGAGACCGACGAAGACGCCGAGCCCTCCGGAGATCCCGAGCAGTTCGGCGGGCAGGAAGCGGTCGCGGCGGGTGGGTTCGAGACTGGTGGTCACGCTCTGGTCTTTCTTGTCGCGCTTGGTCACGATCCGCTCTCCGCTCGCTCCGCGGCCGCTGCCCCCGCACGGGCGGCCGAGCGCAGGGACGCGGCTCCGATCGCCTGGAAGACCCCGACGACGACGGCCCAGGCGCCGAACAGGCCGATCGCGAGCACGGCGTCGGCGGGCACGAACAGGAGCACGAGCGCCAGCACCGCCGTCAGCGCACCGGTGATCAGCCAGTCGCGCGCCGCCGCATCCCGCGAGCGGTTGCGGACGCCGCTGTAGAGCTCGAGGAAGCCGGTGAGCGCCGCCCACACGGTCACGAGGTAGAGGAACAGCCCGAGCCCGCTGGTCATCAGCGCGAGCGCGAGCACCCCGGCGATGACCCCGATGACGCCCTGGATGACGAACAGGGTCCGCGTGAGCCCGCGCCCTGCGAAGAGCAGGCTGAGGACGCTGACCGCGAGCCCGTCGGCGAGCGCGAACGCGCCGAAGACGATGAGGCCGAACTCGGCGGTGTGCGCGTCCCGGGTGAAGGTGACGACAGCGGCCGCGGCGAGCGCGACGACGGCGCGCACGGCGGGGACGACCCAGTAACGGATCGGTGTCGGAATCCCGGGAGTCTGGGCAGGAACGGCGGGTGCCACTCGGCGACCTCTTTCAGGCAGGTTTCGCGTTCCAGTCTAGTCGCGGGCTTCCTGCACGTTTGCCGCGCGCGGGCTAGGCGCGGGCGGTCTCCACGCCCTTGTCCGAGTGCGCCCAGAGGACGATCGCCGCGAGCGCGCCGACGACGAGGAGGAAGCCGCCGGTCGGCAGGATGCTCCTGGCGATGGCGTGGTGGGCGCAGACGGCGGTGAGGATGCCTGCGGCCGCCCCCGTCGCGGCCACGACGGCGAACGACGCCGAGACGACGCGGGCGACACCGTTCTGGAGCATCCCCCGCACCAGAAGCGCCGCCGCCGTGATCGCCCAGGTCGCCGCGATGGGCACCGCGACGACGACGCCAAGGTCGTCGCGGAGCAGAAGCCCCGGAACGACGTAGACGACGGCCGCGGCGAGCGCGAGGAGCGACCCGACGCCGCAGAACGCGGCGAGCCGCGAGCGCTCGGTCGTCAGCTGCTGGATCGGGGCGGCGAGCGCGGGCCAGGTGAACGCGAAGGCGAACGACACCACCGCGAGCGCGACGGCTCCCGCACTCTGCAGGAGGGGGATCAGGATCGGGTTCACCCCTCCATTACAACCGGGGTCCGGTCGGTGGCGCGTCATTCTCCGGGATGATCCGCGGACGCGGCGCTGGGTGTGCGCGACGCGGCGTCCGGCGCCGCAGCGCGGCGTCCACGGCGACGTCCGCGGCGACGGAAGCGGGAGACGACGCTGGCGGCCACCATCACCGCGAGCGTCGACCCGCAGATCCCGCACGGCATCCGCACTCGCGGCGCCGCCGCCACGGTTGCCTGAGTGAAGGTCGCGGGATCCGCCGCGGGCGTTGCCGTCGCCGGCAGCGGCGACCGCGCGAACTCGGCGGCGTACCGCGCGCGCAAGCGCGGGTCTACCGCCCGCCACCCGGCGCGCGGGCTCAGCCCAGGCCGGCTAGGACGGCATCCACCGCGAACTCCAGCTCTCGCCCGGCGTCCGAGACATCCTGGACCGCAGCCGCGGCGAGGCGCGGATACCGTTCCGCGACGGCCGCCGCGAGCCACGGAGCCGGCTCGGCCCCGCGGAGTCCGTTCTCGAGCGAGGCGTAGGTGCGCACGAGACTGTCGAGCAGGAGCGCGAGCCGGAGCGCGTCGACCTCGGGCCGATCGCCGACGGCGTCGAGCAACGCCTCGATCCAGGCGTAGGCCCGCGGCTGCGTCGGCATCCGCGTCGGGGTGACCTCGCACAGCCACGGATGCCGCGCGTACCGGTCCGCGAGCAGCGCCGTCCACGCCCTGCAGCGCTCGCGCCAGTCCGTGCCCGGGATCGCCGGGGGGTCCCCGATCGCCGCGTCCACCATGAGCTCGACGAGCTCGGCCTTCGAGTCGACGTAGCGGTAGACACCCGTCGTGGTCATCCCGACCCGCTCGGCCACCTTTCCGAGTGAGACGCCGTCGAGGCCGGCCTCGTCCGCGAGCTCGACGGCCGCCGCAGCAACCTGGGCCGGGCTCCATCGGGCCTTCGGGCCGCGGGCGACGGCGACCTCGAGCCCCCACAACTGGCGGAGCGCGCGATCCTCTTGACTGTGCATGACGTTCACTGTAACGTCCCTTTCTGTGAATAGCGTTCACAGAAAGGACTTCTCATGACAACGATCCTGATCACCGGCGCCTCCTCCGGCATCGGCGCACGCGCCGCGGCCCTTCTCGCACAAGGCGGCGCGACCGTCTTCGGTGCCGCCCGCAACGCCCGCGCGATCGACGGCATCCCCGGCGTCACGGCGGTGCCCATCGATCTGACCGACCCGGCCTCGATCCGCCGGGCCGTCGACCTCGCGACCGAGCGGGCCGGACACGTCGACGTCCTCATCAACTGCGCCGGCTACGGCGAGTTCGGCAGCGTCGAGGAGACGACCCTGGTGGATGCGCGGAGGCAGCTGGAGGTGAACGTCGTCGGCGCGGTCGGGCTCATCCAGGCGGTTCTCCCGGGGATGCGCGAGGCCAGGAGCGGGCGGATCGTCAACGTCTCGTCGCTCGCCGGCGAGTTCGCGGCTCCCCTCGGAGGCTGGTACCACGCCTCCAAGTTCGCCCTGGAGGCACTGTCCGACTCGCTGCGCGGCGAGGTGCGCCAGTACGGCATCGATGTCACCGTTGTCCAGCCGAGCTACGTCGCGACCGGCTGGCACGACGACGCGATGGAGCGGCTGGAGAGCGTGTCGGCGCACGGCCCCTACGCGTCCATGGCGGCCGCCATGCGCCGCTACTTCGCGAACCCGGCGCTGGCCAGGCAGTTCACGACGCCCGACGCGGTCGCCGCCCTCGTCGCGAAGGCCGCGTCCACGCGCCGGCCGCGCACGCGGTACCGCATCGGTCCCGGTTCGAACATCGCCGTCGCGCTCGCCACGATCCTGCCCGACCGCGCGTTCGACGCTCTCACCCGCAAGCAGTTCGGCTATGCGTGAGACGTCGCCGCGTACGCCTCGCTACATCGGCGCCATGTCGGCGAAGCGGGAGTACATGCCCTGGAAGGCGACGGTGACCGTCTTGGTCGGGCCGTTACGGTGCTTCGCGACGATGAGGTCGGCCTCGCCCGCGCGGGGGTTGTCCTTCTCGTAGGCGGACTCGCGGTGGAGCAGGATCACGACGTCGGCGTCCTGCTCGATCGATCCGGACTCGCGCAGGTCGCTCAGGGCGGGGAGCTTGTCCGCGCGCTGCTCCGGTCCACGGTTCAGCTGCGACAGCGCGATCACCGGGACCTGGAGCTCCTTCGCGAGCAGCTTCAGTGCACGCGAGAACTCGCTGACCTCCTGCTGACGGCTCTCGACCCGCTTACCGCTGGTCATCAGCTGCAGGTAGTCGATGATGACCATCTTGAGTCCGACGCGCTGCTTGAGCCTGCGGCACTTCGCGCGGATCTCGACGAGCGTCATGTTCGGGCTGTCGTCGATGTAGAGCGGGGCGTCGTTGATGCGGCCGCGTGTTGCCGCGATGGTGGTCCAGTCGCGGTTGTCGACCGTCCCCTTGCGCATGTGCTGAAGCGGGACGGAGGCCTCGGCGGAGAGCAGGCGCATCGCGATCTCGCTGCGCCCCATCTCGAGCGAGAAGAAGATCGTCGGCATGTCGTGCTTGATCGCCGCGGCGCGCGCGAAGTCGAGCGCGAGCGTCGACTTGCCGAGCGCGGGACGCGCGGCGACGATGACCATCTGACCCGGGTGCAGGCCGTTGGTCAGCTCGTCCATCTCGGCGAAACCGGTCGGGACGCCCGTCATCGAGCCGTCCTTGTGCTTCGCCGCCTCGATCTCGTCGATCGCGACGGTGACCGCCTCGGTCAGGGGGACGTAGTCCTCGGCCTCCTGCGCACCGGTGACGGAGTAGATCTCGGCCTGCGCGTTGTTGACCAGGTCCAGGACCTCGCCCTCGGCCTTGTAGCCCATCTGCGTGATGCGGGTGCCCGCCTCGACGAGCCGGCGCAACAGGGCCTTCTCCGCGACGATGTTGGCGTAATAGCCGGCGTTGGCCGCGGTCGGCACCAGGCTGGTCAGCGTGTGGAGGTACTCGGCGCCACCCGCCCTGGACAGCTCGCCCAGCTTGGTCAGCTCGTCGGTCACCGTGATCACGTCGGTCGGCTCGCCGTGCGAGTACAGCGACAGGATCGCGTCGTAGATGATCTCGTGCTTCGGGATGTAGAAGTCCGTGCCGCGCACGACCTCGACGACGTCCGCGACCGCGTCCTTGCTCAGCAGCATGCCGCCCAGGGCGCTCTGCTCGGCAAGCAGGTCGTGGGGGGGAGTCCGCTCGGGGGAGCGGGGCTCGCCCTGCTCGCGGTTGTCAGCGAGACCGATGTGGGCGATCGACACGTTCTCTCTCCTCACTTCTCGCGGTGGATACGTGGTCTTCGCATCCGATGACTCCAGCCTGCTCCGGTCGCACGCGATCGGCCCCCGGGGCACGCCCGGATAGCGCCGAACCGTGTCACGAATCGGACGACCCCGGTCGTACGTCGCGCGGGCGTGATCGCAGGTTACGGACGGCCACCGACAACTCCCGCCGGCCTCCTTGCTCACGGAAACCAGCAGCCGTCCTTTCGACGTCGCTCCACCTTATGAAGCCGCTGCCGACCTCACAACTCGGCCTGTGGATAACTGTGTGGAGAATCTGCGCGAAACGCCGTGACGCTTGTGCACAACCTGGGGGGAAATCTGTGGACAGTCAGAAAACTTTGAAGCGTTTATTACTTGTGACCAGGTGTTTTACTTTCCACACCCTGTGTGTAGAAACTTCCTTGAAGCCTGTGTCGAACCTTGTTCGCCGGGCGTGTCGGACTGTGGATGGAGCCGGGGAAAACTCCCTTAACGCGGTGTAGCGGTGGGCCGGAGCCCACCGCTACACTTGCGCTGTTTCCGCTGCCTACTTGGCGGCGACCACCTGCAGGCTGATGACGGCCGAGAGGTCGTCGTGCAGGCGGACGGTGGCCTCGTGGTCACCGACGACCTTGATCGCGTTGGGGAGCTCGATCTTGCGCTTGTCGAGCTCGCCGATGCCCGCGGCCTTGACCGCGTCGGCGACGTCACCGGTCTTGACCGAGCCGAACAGACGGCCCTCGCGGCCCGCCTTCACGACCAGCTTGACCTTGGTGGCCTCGAGCTTCGCCTTGAGGTCCTGTGCGGCCTCGACGGAGTGCAGCTCGCGCGCGGTGCGCGCGGCCTTGATCTGGTCGACCTGCTTCTCGCCACCGCGCGTCCACGCGATAGCGAAGCCCTGCGGGACGAGGTAGTTACGGGCGTACCCGTTCTTGACCTCGACCACATCGCCGGCAGAACCGAGGCCGGTGACCTCGTGAGTGAGAATGACCTTCGACATCGTGAGTCTCCTTAACGGCCGGAGCCGGCGTAGGGGAGGAGAGCCATCTCGCGTGCGTTCTTGACGGCACGGGCGATGAGGCGCTGCTCCTGGACGGAGACACCGGTGATACGGCGCGCGCGGATCTTTCCGCGCTCGGAGATGAACTTCCGCAGGGTGGCGACGTCCTTGTAGTCAATGACACCGACGCGGACGGACTTCGCCGGTGCGGCGTTCTTCCCGTCCTTGCCCTTGCGGATCGGCTTGCGGCGGTCGCCGCTCGACTTTCCAGCCATGATTTCCTTTGCTTGTCACGCCCACGCCGGCCAGACCGGCGGGGCACATGAGTGTTGGGGACCCGTTAGAACGGGGTCTCGTCGTTGTAGGCGCCCGGGGTGTTCCAGACGTCGGCTCCGGCGGACGGGTCCGCGGGGGCGGATGCGGCCCACGGCTCCTCGACGGCGGGAGCACCGCCACCGAATCCACCCTGTCCGCCCGGTCCACGCGAGGACTGCGTACGGGTCACCTGAGCGGTGGCGTAGCGCAGCGACGGCCCGATCTCGTCGATCTCGAGCTCGACGGAGACGCGCTTCTCGCCTTCCTTCGTCTCGTAGGAGCGCTGCTTGAGCCGGCCCTGGGCGATCACCCGGGAGCCCTTGGTCAGCGACCCGGCCACGTGCTCGGCGAATTCGCGCCACACGCTCGCGCGGAGGAACAGGGCCTCCCCGTCCTTCCACTCGTTCGCCTGACGGTCGAACGTGCGCGGAGTCGACGCGATCGTGAAGTTCGCGACGGCCAGCCCGTTCTGCGTGTAGCGCAGCTCGGGGTCGGCCGTGAGGTTGCCCACCACGGTGATGATGGTGTCGCCGGCCATGGGGCTACGCGCTCGCCTTCTCGGCGGCTGCGGCCTTGCGGGCGGCCTTCTCGTCGGCCAGCTTCGCGGCGGCCGCGACCTGGGCGATGGCCTCTTCGGCACGGAGCACCTTGGTGCGCATGACGGCCTCGCTGAGCTTCAGCTGGCGGTCGAGCTCCTTGGTGGTGTCACCGGTCGCCGTGAGCTGCACGACGGCGTAGATGCCCTCGGACTTCTTGTTGATCTCGTACGCCAGGCGGCGACGGCCCCAGATGTCGACGTTGTCGATCGTTCCACCGTCGTTACGGACGACGTTGAGGAACTTGTCAAGGCTGGGAGCAACGGTGCGCTCATCGATCTCGGGATCGAGGATGACCATCAGCTCGTACTGATGCATGACTAACCCACCTCCTCTGGTCTCGGCGGCTGCAGACGTTCTGCAGCAGGAGGGTTTCACATCACGCGCCTGGGCGTAGTTCTGCCCGGGCAACTTACCTAGCGTAACGGATGCCGACACGCCGCGCCAGCCGAGGCCGTCGTGACGAGGAGAGGGGATGGTGTCTGCGATGCTCATGCGACCAGCGTTCCGCGCGGGGGTCGCCCTCGCGCAGTCGGGCGCCGATCTGTGGAGAAGTCAGCCCGTTGGCCCTTCTGTGGAGGACTGGGACGCCCACCACTCGAGTAGCCGCCGCGTTGCCTCCTCCTCGCCGAGCGGACCCTCATCCAGCCGCAGCTCCAGCAGGAACTTCATCGCCTGCCCCACCTGGCGCCCCGGCCGCAGCCCGAGCGCCGCCATGACCTGCTGGCCGTCGAGGTCCGGACGTACGGCGTCCAGCTCCTCCTGCTCCTTGAGCTCGCGGATGCGCTGCTCCAGGTCGTCGTAGGCGAACCCGAGGCGATCCGCCTTGCGGCGGTTCCGCGTGGTGACGTCGGCGCGGGTGAGCATGTGCAGTCGTTCCAGCTCGTCGCCCGCATCCCGGACGTAGCGACGGACGGCCGAGTCCGTCCAGTTCGCGTCCGTGTAGCCGAAGAAGCGCAGGTGCAGCTCGATCAGCCGCGCGACCGATTCGATGGTCGACTTGTCGAAGCGCAGGGCGGTCAACCTCTTCTTCGCCAGCTTCGCCCCGACGACATCGTGGTGGTAGAAGCTGACGGCGCCGCCGGGCTCGAACCGCCGGGTGGCGGGTTTGCCGATGTCGTGCAGGATGGCGGCCAGCCGCAGCACGAGATCCGGCGCCTCGCCGGGGTGGCGCTCCTTCTCGTATCCGATCGCCTGGTCGAGCACCGTGAGGCTGTGCTGGTAGACGTCCTTGTGGTGGTGGTGCTCATCCACCTCCAGCCGGAGAGCGGGCACCTCGGGGAGCACCATGTCGGCGAGCCCGGTCTCCACCAGCAGCTCGATGCCAGGACGCGGCTCGTCCGTCATGAGCAGCTTGGCGATCTCGTCGCGGATGCGTTCCGCGCTCACGATGGAGATGCGGTCGGCCATCCGGCTCATCGCGGCACGCGTCTCGTCGTCCACCGTGAAACCCAGCTGAGACGTGAACCGTGCGGCGCGCAGCATCCGGAGCGGATCGTCGCCGAACGACACCTCGGGGCTCGAGGGCGTAGTGATGACGCGCGCGAGCAGGTCCTCCACACCGCCGGAGGGGTCCACCAGGCGCACCTCCGGCACGCGCAGGGCGAGGGCGTTCACCGTGAAGTCGCGGCGCAGCAGGTCGCCCTCCAGCGTGTCGCCGAACTCGACTTCGGGTTTGCGGGTTTCGCCGTCGTAGCTGTCGGTGCGATACGTGGTGATCTCGACGGTGTCGTCCCCGAAGCGCGCGCCGATGGTCCCGAACGCGCGCCCGATGTCCCAGACGGCGTCCGCGATGGGCCGGACGACGGCGAGGATGGCGTCCGGACGCGCGTCGGTCGTGAAGTCCAGATCGTGCACGGCACGGCCGAGCAGCGCGTCGCGCACGGGGCCTCCGACGAGCGAGAGCTCGTGGCCTGCCGACTGGAACGCGTCTGCGACGCGGGCGACCGTCGGCGAGTTCGCGAGGGCGCCGAGGCGCTCGAGGGATTCGGCGACGGACTGCATGGTGCCTCAGTTTAGAGGGCGCACCATGAGCCGGCGCCGAAACGGGGATGCGGAGGCAGGGTCCTCTTAACGGGCGCGCTCGTCCGGGTCTCTCAGGGGCCGACCTTTAGAATCGTGGTCATGGAGGCCGTCACGGGATCGCGCGTCGTCGCATGAGCGTACCCGGCCTCACCCTCCGGGGTGCGCGACTCACCTCTGCGCTGGTGAGCGCGGTGCTGGCGACCACGGCCCTCTTCTCCGGCGGTGGCCCGGCGTCCGCCGCGACGGCCGCCGCCCCGGTGGCGTCTGCGCGCTCCGCGGCGGCACCGGGGCTCACGGCGACGGTCACGGCCGACAACGGGGGAGTGGTGTCCGCCGGGCGTCCCCTGCTCGTCTCGGTCACGGTGACCAATCCGACGGACACCGCGTACAGCTCCGGCTCCGCAACCGTCTGGCTGGACCCGGAGCCGCAGTCGTCGCGCACCGGGCTCTCCGCGTGGCTGGTGTCGAAGGATGCCGTCGCCGACAAGAAGACCCTGGGCAGGGTCGCCCTCCCGACGCTCGAGCCGGGGTCCAGCAGCGTCGTCTCGGTCACCGTTCCCGCCGCGGCCCTCCCCTTCTCCTCCCACCCCCAGTCGGCGGTGTTCGGCATCGGCGCGGCCGTCGACGCCGGGGAGTCGGTGGCGGAGGCGCGCAGTTCCGTCGTCTGGTCGACGGGGAAACCGACGTCGCGCTCGGCGGTGGCGGTGGTCATGCCGATCGTCAGTCCCTCCACGTCGAGCGGTCTCATCTCCTCCGACGACCTGGCGACGTACACCGAACCGAACGGCGTGCTCACACGGGATCTCGACGGCCTCGCCGACCACAGCACTGTAACGGTCGGCATCGACCCGATGATCATCGCGTCGATCCGCGTGCTGGGGAACGCAGCACCGCCCACGGCGACCGCCTGGCTCGACCGTCTGGCCTCGCTGCCGAACGACACCTTCGCGCTGCAGTACGGGGATGCCGACGTCGCGGGCCAGATCCAGTCCGGGCTGGCCGCGCCCCTCGGCCCGACGGCGCTCGGCTACGCACTGGACCCGAGGAACTTCACGCCGGCCCCGACCTCCATCGGCGAACCGCCATCCACGACGTCCACCCCGACGGCCACTCCCAGCCCGACGCCGACGGCAGGCGCCGGCCCAGAGCTCCCCACGCTGGAGAAGCTGCTCGCCTGGGACTACTCGCTGAAGGGCGTCGCCTGGCCGGGCGACAAGACCCTGCGGGCCGCCGATCTCGCACCGCTCGCCGCCGCCGGCCTCGGCACCGCCATCGTCTCGGGAAGCAACACCAACGCCGCGAGCCTCGACGGCACGCCGAACGCTGCGCTCCGCTCCGGCGCGAGCACGCTCGCCGTCTCGGACCAGGGCCTCTCGGACGCGCTCCGCGCCGCCGTCTCCGCTCCGAGCGATCTCGCCTGGAACTCGGCGATGTCCACCCTGAACGCGCAGCTCCAACTGGTGAGCGGCGAGGACTCCACGCCGCACCATCTGCTCCTCGCGATGGATCGCTCCTGGCCGTCGAGCGGGACGCAGCTGCAGCGGACGCTGGACTCCCTGTTCACCTCTCCCTGGTCGACCCCCAGCACCTTCCCCACCCTCCTCACGGCGGCGCAGTCGTCCCAGCTGGCGCTCACGGATGCTCCGGAGAGCCAGGCGCGCATCGACGCCATCCGCGGGCTCCTCGACGACGAGAAGGCGCTGGACGGTTTCGCCTCCGTGCTCACGGACCCCTCGACCCTGGTCGGGCGCACCCGGGCGCAGCTGCTGTCTCTGCTCGCCGTGTCCTGGCTGAATCCCCGGGCCGACTGGACGGCAGCGGTGACCAAGAGCCGCGCCGCCACCGACGACACCCTGCACTCGATCAAGATCCTGCCCACGGACAACATCAACCTGGTGAGCGCACAGGGCTCCATCCCCTTCACCGTGAGCAATGAGCTCCCGGACGAAGAGGCGACGATCGTCCTCAGCGCGTCACCGTCCAACGGGCGCCTGGAGATCGACCAGCCGACCACCAAGACCATCCCGAAGGACTCGCGGGTCACCGTCCTGGTGCCCGTCAAGGCTCGCGTCGGCAACGGCCAGGTCATCCTTTCGCTCCAGCTCTACAGCCCCGCCGGCGTCCCGATCGGCTACCCCAGTTACGCGACCGTGGATGTGCACGCCGACTGGGAGGGCATCGGCGCCCTGATCTTCGGCAGCCTCCTGGTCCTGCTGTTCGGCTTCGGGATCGTACGCAACATCCTGCGCCGCCGCTCGCAGCGACGCGGGGAGAAGGCGGATGATGCCGCCAACGCCGAGCCGGGGGATGACAGCGAGCCTGCGGACGACGCCGAGCCGGTGGACGACGCCACGCCTGCCGACGACGCGAAGCCTGCGCCGACCGACGGCCCGGAGGACCGCGCGGATGGCTAGCGTCGGCCGGGCGAGCGCGATGCTCGCGTCCGGCACCCTCGTCTCGCGCCTGCTCGGCTTCGCCAAGGCCTGGCTGCTCGTGCAGGCCATCGGCGCGATCAGCTTCGCGGCGAACGCGTACGGGACGGCGACGATCGTCCCGAACACGGTCTACGCGATCATCGCCCAGGGCATCCTGAACGCGATCCTGGTGCCGCAGATCGTCCGCGCCTCCGTGAACCCGGACGGCGGCCGCGCCTACATCAACAAACTCGTCACGCTCGGCATCGTCGTGTTCGCCGCGGTCGCGGTCGTCGCCACGTTCCTCTCGCCGGTGCTCGTGCGTCTGTACGGCCTGCGCGGCGGGCAGGCGGAGCTCGCCACGTCGTTCGCGTACTGGTCGCTCCCGCAGATCTTCTTCCTCGGCCTCTACACGCTGCTCGGCGAGGTGCTGAACGCCCGCAAGTCGTTCGGCCCGTTCACGTGGGCGCCTGTCGTCAACAACATCGTCGCCATCGTGATGCTCGCCGTGTTCATCGTCAGCTTCGGCGCGTTCGGCAGCGGGAACGCCCACAGCACCTGGACGCCCGGCATGATCGCCCTGCTCGCCGGCGGGGCCACGCTCGGTGTCGCGGTGCAGGCGCTGATCCTGTTCGTCTTCTGGCGGCGCGTCGGCCTGCGGTTCCGCTTCGACTTCGGCTGGCGCGGCGTGAATCTCGGCTCCGCGGGTAGGGCGGCGGGATGGACGTTCGGGATGCTCATCGTCTCCCAGCTCGCCGGGCTCGTCGAGACGAACGTGGCGAACTCGGCCGGCGAGGCGTACGCAGGCTCGTTCGTGATGTCGAACGCCTGGCTGATCTTCATGCTCCCGCACGGCATCATCGCGGTGTCGATCGTCACCGCCTTCTACACCCGGATGGCCGAGCACGCCCATCGCGGCTCGGTCGCGGAGTTCCGCGACGACTTCTCCCGCGCAGCTCGGTCCATCATGTTCCTCATCGTCCTGTCCTCCGTCGTGCTGATCGTGATCGCCTATCCGGTCGCCCGCGTCTTCACGTCCTCCTACCAGGCGATGGGCAACGTCTTGATCGCCTACCTGATCGGCCTCGTGCCGTTCTCGCTGGTGTTCATGGCGCAGCGCGCCTTCTACTCGCTCGGGAACACCCGCACGCCCTTCTTCTTCACCGTCGCTCAGTCGATCGTGATCGTGGTCGGCGTGCTCGCCTGTTTCGCCGTGCCGGCCGACCTCCGCGCTGCGGCGGTCGCGCTGGTCGTCTCGCTGGCGAGCGTCGTGCAGGCGGTGCTCGCGTTCGCGCTGCTGCGCCGGCGCACCGGGGGAGTGGATGGCCGCCGCATCGTGAGCGGACTGTGGCGGTTCCTCGTCGCCGGCCTGGCCGCACTGATCGCCGGCGCCGGCTTCCTCGTCATCCTCGGCGGCGTCGAGCCGGGCTCGTTCCCGGTGAGCGGACCGATCCCCGCCATCGTCGCGTCGCTGGTGGTCGGCGTCGTCATGCTGATCGTCTACGTCGGCTTCCTCGCGATCCTCCGATCCTCCGACCTGGAGGCCGCCGTGGAACCGGTTCTGAACCGCCTTCCTGCGCGTTCCTCGACGCACAGGTGACACGGAATAGCATCCGCCTAGGATGTGTTCTACAGGTCGGCAGCTCCGCGACGGGGCGGCCACTCGATCACAAGGAGTTCCGCTGTGCGGCAGATCATCATCATCGGTTCCGGCCCAGCCGGTTACACCGCGGCCATCTACGCGGCTCGCGCCAACCTCAAGCCGCTGCTGATCGCCTCCTCCGTCGAGGCCGGCGGTGAACTGATGAACACCACGGATGTCGAGAACTTCCCCGGCTTCCCGGACGGCGTCATGGGTCCGGACCTGATGTTCAAGATGCAGGCCCAGGCCGAGAAGTTCGGCACCGAGATCGTCCTGGACGACGTCGTGTCCGTCGAGTTGACCGGTGACGTCAAGACCGTCACTCTCGGCTCCGGCGCGGTGCACCAGGCACTGTCCGTGATCTTCGCGACGGGTTCGGCGTACCGCAAGCTCGGGCTCGAGGACGAGGAGCGGTTGTCCGGCCACGGCGTCTCCTGGTGCGCCACCTGCGACGGCTTCTTCTTCCGCGAGCGCACCATCGCGGTCGTCGGCGGCGGCGACTCGGCGATGGAGGAAGCCACCTTCCTGACCCGCTTCGCGGACAAGGTCTACGTCATCCACCGTCGCGACAGCCTCCGCGCCTCCAAGATCATGCAGGAGCGCGCCTTCGCCAACGAGAAGATCGAGTTCGTCTGGAACTCCGAGGTCGTCGGCATCAACGGCGACGAGCAGGTGAAGAGCGTCACTCTCCGCAACCTGGAGAGCGGTGAGCAGAGCGAGCTGGAGATCCAGGGCCTGTTCATCGCGATCGGAAACGACCCGCGCGTCCACCTCGTCCACGGTCAGCTCGACCTGACGTCGGACGGCACCATCGCGGTCGCCGGACGCAGCTCGAAGACCAAGGTCGCGGGCGTGTTCGCTGCGGGAGACGTCATCGACCCCAGCTACCGCCAGGCGGTCACCGCCGCGGCGTCGGGAACGGTCGCCGCTCTCGACGCGGAGCACTACCTGACCACCCTCCCCAAGGACCTGCTGGACGCCGCCTCCGACGGCGCATCCGGCGACCTCGAACTCACGACCACCGCATAAGGAGAATCAAGAAAATGTCAGCAGCACGTTCGGTCACGGACGCCAGCTTCGAGCAGGACGTCATCAACAGCGACAAGACCGTCCTGGTCGACTTCTGGGCGGAGTGGTGCGGCCCGTGTCGCGCCGTCGGCCCCATCCTCGACCAGATCGCCGCGGAGCACGCGGACAAGATCGAGATCGTGAAGCTCAACGTGGACGAGAACCCGCAGACCGCCGCGAAGTACCAGATCACCTCCATCCCCGCGATGAAGGTGTACCAGGGTGGCGAGGTCGTCAAGACCGTCATCGGCGCCAAGCCGAAGCCCGCCCTCGAAGCCGACCTGGCCGCCTACCTGGCGTAGCGCGACCGTCTTCTTCAGACCCGTCCGGCGCTCACCCGCCGGGCGGGTCTTTTTCGTACACGGACGTCCCCGATTTCGGCGGGGATGCACCACCCCCATAGCATTGCTGAACGACGTGAGGAATGGATCGATCCGTGACTGAACAGGGCAGCCCGCGGCAGCAGGGCAACAATCTGGACCCGTGGTATCACCACTACGCGCAGCGCACGAGCGGCCTGGCCGCCAGTGAGGTCCGAGCCCTGTTCGCCGTCGCCAGCCGCCCCGAGGTGGTCTCGCTGGCCGGCGGCATGCCGTACGTCGCGGCGCTCCCGGAGGATCTCGTCGTCGGCGCGATGGACCGCGTCATGCGCGAGCAGGGACCGGTCGCCCTCCAGTACGGTTCCGGCCAGGGCGTCCCCGCCCTCCGCGAGCAGATCCTCGACGTCATGGCGCTCGAGGGCATCAGCGGGAGCGCCGACGACGTCGTGGTGACTACCGGCTCGCAGCACGCACTCGAGCTCTTCAGCAAGCTGTTCATCGATCCGGGGGATGTCGTCCTGGCCGAGGGCCCGAGCTACGTCACGGCGATGGTGATCTTCCGTTCGTACCAGGCGGAGGTGGACCACGTGCCGATGGACGAGCACGGGCTCATCCCGGAGGCGCTGCGCGAGCACATCGCCCGCCTGAAGTCAGCCGGCCGCCGGGTCAAGTTCCTCTACACCGTGCCGACCTTCCACAACCCGGCCGGGGTCACGCTCTCGTGGGAGCGCCGGCTCGAGATCCTCGAGATCGCGCGCGAGAACGACATCCTGGTGCTCGAGGACAACCCCTACGGCCTGCTCTACTTCGGCGAGAGGCCGCCGGAGGCGATGCGGTCCGTCGAGCGCGACGGCGTCGTGTACCTCGGCACGTTCTCGAAGACTCTCGCGCCCGGCTTCCGCGTCGGCTGGGCGCTCGCACCCCACGCCATCCGCGAGAAGCTCATCCTCGCCAACGAGGCGGCCGTCCTCAGCCCGAGCTCGTTCAGCCAGCTGGTGATCTCCGAGTACCTGCGGGACGCCGACTGGCGCGGCCAGATCGACACCTTCCGGGGCGTGTACCGTGAGCGCAAGGAGGCGATGATCTCGGCGCTGGAGGAGCACCTGCCCGACCTCACCTGGACCAACCCGAACGGCGGGTTCTACGTCTGGCTCACGTTGCCGCCGCATCTCGACTCGAAGGCCATGCTGCCGCGCGCGGTGACCGAGCTTGTGGCCTACACACCCGGCACGGCCTTCTACGGGGACGGTTCGGGCGCGCAGAACATCCGGCTCTCGTTCTGCTATCCGACCCCGGAGAACATCAGGGTCGGGATCCGCCGCCTCGCCACCGTGATCAACGGCGAGCAGGATCTGCTCGACACCTTCGCCGGAACGGGCCCGCTCACCGCGTCGCGCCCGTCAAGGACCTCCCCGAACCCTCCGACAGACCTCCGCTGAGAAAGAGCTGATCATGGCCGAAAAAGAGGCACTCGACATCGTCGTACTCGCCGGTGGGATCTCCCACGAGAGGGACGTTTCGCTGCGCAGCGGTCGCCGCGTGGCCGACGGACTCGCGTCGCTCGGCCATCACGTGACGGTACGCGAACCCGATGGTTCTCTGCTGGCGTTCGTCGCCGAGAGCCGGCCGGATGTCATCTGGCCCGCGCTGCACGGGGCGAGCGGGGAGGACGGTGCTCTGCGCGGACTGCTCGAGCTCTCCGGCGTTCCGTTCGTCGGGTCGCTGATGGACGCCTCGCGTCTGGCCTGGTCGAAGCCAACGGCGAAGGCGATCGTCGCCCGCGCAGGCATCGCGACGCCCGCCTCCATCACCCTGCCCAAGGAGACGTTCCGTGAGCTCGGCGCCAACAGCGTGCTCGCTACCGTTCTCGACGGACTCGGCCTGCCGCTGGTCGTGAAGCCCGCCAAGGGCGGCTCTGCGCAGGGCGTGACCATCCTCGACTCGGCGGAAGAACTGCCGCGGGCCATGGTTGACGCGTACACCTACGGCGAGGTCGCCCTGATCGAACGGAAGGTCGCGGGTGTCGAGGTGTCGATCGCCGTGATCGACACCGGTGACGGGCCCGAGGCGCTTCCCGCGGTGGAGATCGAGCCGATCGCGGGGGAGTACACCTTCGATGCCCGCTACAATGCGGGCGAGACGCGCTTCTACGTTCCAGCGCGGCTCGAGCCGGACGTGGCCGCCGCGGCCGCCGAGGCGGCGACGACCGCCCACACGGCGCTGGGCCTGCGGCATCTCTCGCGGATCGACCTGATCGTGGACGCCGACGGGACACCCTGGTTCCTCGAGGCGAACGTGCTTCCGGGACTGACGGAGACGTCGATCATGCCCCAGGCGATCGCGGCGTCCGGCAGGGACCTCGGCGCCGTCTACGCCGCGCTGGCGACGGCGGCTATCGCGGGCTGAGGCGACCGGAGTTTCACGTGAAACGTTCGGCTCAGCTGTAGCTGGGCTGGCCGATCTCTTCGAGGATCCGGTTCAGGTCCTGGATCGTCGCGAAATCCACGACGATCTGGCCTTTCCGTGCGCCCAGGGTGATCTTCACGCGGGTGTTGAGGCGGTCGCCGAGCTTCTCCGCGACCTCGTCGAGGTGTCCACGGTGCTTCCCCGCGGTCGCCTTGGTTCGGGCCGGCTTCGGCTCCTTGCTCGCCACCGCCTCCGCAGCGCGGACGGAAAGGTCCTCGTTGACGATCTTGTCGGCGAGGCGCACCATGGCGTCCTCATCGTCGCCCACGGAGAGGATCGCGCGCGCGTGACCTGCGCTCAACACGCCAGCCGCGACGCGGGTCTGCACGGGCGCCGGCAGCTTCAGGAGGCGAATCGTGTTGGTGATCTGGGGGCGCGACCGGCCGATGCGTGTCGCCAGCTCCTCCTGGGTGATGCCGAAGTCGGCGAGGAGCTGTTGGTACGCCGAGGCTTCCTCGAGTGGGTTCAGCTGAGAGCGGTGCAGGTTCTCCAGGAGCGCGTCCCGCAGCATGTCCTCGTCGGCGGTGTCCTTGATCACCGCGGGGATGCTCGCCAGACCGAGCTCCTTGGTCGCACGAAGGCGACGCTCGCCCATGATGAGCTCGTACTTGTCGGGCTGACCAGCCAGTGGCCGAACGACGACCGGCTGCAGCACCCCGACCTCACGGATGCTGGCGACGAGCTCGTCGAGCGCCTCCCGATCGAACTCGGTGCGCGGCTGCACGGCGTTGGGAACGATGTCGAGAGGGGAGAGGCTCGCGAGACGTGCACCGGGTACGGCGACGAGCTCGTCGGCGGGTGCCGGCGAGGACGACGGGAAGAACACGTCGACGGGACGGGCCGACTGGTCCGTCGTCGGGATCAGGGCACCGATGCCGCGACCCAATCCAGTGCGCTTGGCTGCCATTACCGGGGTGCTCCTCTTCTTGCGAGTTCGGCCGCCGCCTCCAGGTAGGAGAGCGAGCCGGACGAGTTGGCATCGTAGCTGATGACGCTCTGGCCGTAGCTCGGCGCCTCGGAGATGCGGACCGAGCGGGGGATGATCGTGTCGAGCACCTCGTTCGGGAAGTGCGCTCGCACGTCCTCCGCGACCTGGTGTGCCAGATTCGTGCGGATGTCGTACATCGTCAGCAGGATGGTCGACACGCGCAGCTTGGGATTGAGGTGGCGCTCGATGAGCTGGATGTTCTTCAGCAGCTGGCTGAGGCCCTCGAGCGCGTAGTACTCGCACTGGATCGGGATGAGCACCTCGGTCGCCGCCACGAAGGCGTTGATGGTGAGCAGACCCAGCGACGGCGGGCAGTCGATCAGGACATAGTCGATGTCGTACTCATCGAGGAACCTGTTGAGCGCGCGCGAGAGACGCTGTTCGCGAGCCACCATGGAAACCAGCTCGATCTCCGCGCCGGCGAGGTCGATCGTCGCGGGGATCACGAACAGGCCGTCGAACTCCGGGCTCTTCTGGATGACCTCGTCGAGTTCCTTGTCGTTCACGATCACGTCGTAGACGCTCGGAGTACCCTCGCGGTGCTCCACGCTGAGCGCGGTGGACGCGTTTCCCTGGGGATCGAGATCGATGACCAGCACACGTGCGCCCGACTTCGCGAGCGCGGCGGACAGGTTCACCACCGTCGTGGTCTTTCCCACCCCGCCCTTCTGGTTCGAGATGGTGAAGACGCGCGTCCGGGCGGGCAGGGGGAGTGTCTCCGAGGCGATCGCCTTCCGTCGGCGAGCGAGATCCTGGATCTCCCGCGCCAACGGAGTGGACGTGTCGAAGGCGGTCGTGCCCGCCTCCTCGGGGACATCCTGATCCGGTTGTTTCACGTGAAACCTCGTCGCTCGATCTGGTACACGGCAGAGCCGCTATCGGGAATCGGCACACATGAAGCGCACCACGTGACAACTCTATCTTGCGCATCCGACGACAGTCTGACGATCGCCGCGATGAGAGGATTTGTCCGGGAAATGGCTGTGGGAGGACCGGGGGAGCGCGCGCACCCTGAATCCCAGGCAACGCAGCCAAGTACATGTTTCACGTGAAACGAGCTGGGCGACAGGCCGTCATCGACATGGTCGTATTGGATGGAGTCGACGTGCGCTGCGCGCAGAGCCAGGGGCGTCATCTCATGGCTGGCAGCTACTGACGCGCGGAACAGGCCACCATCGCGCCCTCCTTCACACGGAGTGGCCACCATCATTGCGCCCTCCTTCACATGGGAGTGGCCACCATCATCGCGCCATCATCGCGCAGCTATTCGCACGGAACCGACCACCATCGCCATCATCGCGCAGTCACTCGCACGGAACCGACCACCATCGCGCAGCATCGCGCGCGATTGGATAGCCGGGTGGAGCCTCGGCACCCTGCCGGGCCACCAGCTACGCCGGTATCCATCGCGGAACACCCCGCCCGGTTTGTTTCACGTGAAACGTCAGCCGCAACCCAGTGGCCCGCGCCCACGCGTGGCGCACCGTGCCGCAACGCCGCGGGGACGGGGGCGCCGCATCACACCGTGTCGCGCCGCAGCGCAGCGGAGACGGGCCGCGCCGCATCACACCGCACCGCGCCGCACCGCAGCGGAGACAGGCCGCAGCGCCCCTTGCGCAATGCGACAGGACTGCCCAACGGCGCACGCTGTGCGATCGATGCGCGTACGGTCAGCGACGCTGCGCATCCCGCAGCGGCCATCGCGTTTCACGTGAAACCTGCGCCAGGGAGCGAAGTCTCGCCTAGTCGGGGAGCAACATTCACTTGGGCACGTCGCGTCATGTCACAACGCGCACCATTCCCGCGCCGCGTACCAACGGCCCGGAGTGCTCGCCGCACGAATTACACGCCGCAGCTCGTCAGCGCAGGAATGCATGGCAGCATCTGCATCCGGTTCCAGGTGCAACCGACATCACCCGGCGGCGCACTCAGGGGCGCCATGCGTCACACCGTCAACTCACGGATGGGCAGGGTCTCGAGGCCGCGCACGCGAAGAGTGCGAAGCACCGATGGCGGCGCCGACACAACCGCCGCGACCAGCGCCGGTTCGCGGATCGTCATCGGTACGCGCGTGGATGGCGGTTGACCCGCGAAGCGGCCTTCGAAGGAGGGGTCGGCGGCGCCCGCAAGCGAACCAGGGTCTAGGGACGAAGGTCTCACTCCCAGGCTTGAAAGCCCGCTGTCTTATGGTGCACGCCACGCGCGTGCCTTCGGATGGTGCGCATCCGAACCGACGGGGACGCCGGAGGTGACGGGATCGCTGGGGGTACTGCGACGGGCGGTCGTGCTCGGCGCGAACGTTCCGGTTCGATCCACCGCACGAACGAACAATCACCGGCAGATCGCAACGACGCCGCACACGCGCCCCAAAACTCCGCATACCGCGCGTGGTCCCCTGCAAAGGAGTCGGATCACGGCCGGTTCCGGGCCGATTTTCGCCGGTCCGCTTCATGAATCCGGCCCGGAGAATGGCTCTGACACACGCGAAGCGCGTGCTTCGCGTGTGTCAGAGGCGTTCTGCGCGTCTGACACACGCGAAGCGCGTGCTTCGCGTGTGTCAGAGGCGTTCTGCGCGTCGTCTGTCAGCGCACGGTCGCGCGGATCACGCGTGTGACGTCGTCGAGAACACCCTCACCCAGCACCAGAACCTCGGGATCGCGAAGCTTGAACTTCCGGATCTCCTTGCCGGCCGCCTCGATCTCCGCAGCGGCACCCGCACCCTTCATCAGGACGAGCTCGCCGCCGTCCCGGACCAGGGGAGCGGTCAACGGGATCAGCTTCCGGAACGCGCTCACCGCGCGCGCCGTCACCTGGTCGAGGGGCTGATCCAGCTTCACCTCTTCGGCCCGGGCCCGGACCACGGCGACGTTGTCCAGGGCGAGCTCATCGGTCTGCTCGGTGAGCCAGGCGACTCGTCGCTCCATCGGTTCGATCAGGACGAAATGGACATCGGGTCGAGCGATCGCGAGCACCAGGCCCGGTAGGCCCGCACCGCTTCCGACGTCGCCGACGCGTCCGGGTCGGAGCAGTGGCGCAACAATGGCGCAGTTGAGAATGTGGCGAGACCAGAGTCGCGGGAGCTCGAGCGGTCCGATCAGACCGCGCTCCTCACCCTGCTCGGCGAGATTCGCTGCGAACACGCGAGCGACCTCAAGGCGATCGCCGAACAATGCGGCCGCCGCCTGAGGCTCGGCCTCAACTGCCTCCGTCACGGTTTCACGTGAAACTAGGCGGCGGTGATGACGGTGTAGCGGTCACGTCCCTCGCCGTGCGAAGTCGAGACATAGCCACGCTCGGACACGATGTCGTGCACGAGCTTGCGCTCGTAGGAGGACATCGGAGGCAGCGAGGCCTGAGCCGCGCCCTCATCCAGCTTCGCGATCGCGCGGTCGACCAGCTGAGCCAGTTCGGCCTGTCGAGCGTCGCGCGAGCCGGCGATATCGAGGATGAGCCGCGAGAACTGGCCGGTCTTATTCTGCACGGCCAGCCGCGTGAGCTCCTGAAGGGCGGCAACCGTCTCCGGCTTGGAGAGCACCTGCAGGTTTGCGCCGTCCTCGGCGTTCACCGAGATGTAGGCACGACCATTGCGGGTGTCGATGTCGATGTCACCGTCGATGTCGGCAATGTCCAGCAGTTCCTCGATGTAGTCGGCGGCGATGTCTCCCTCGCGGTCGAGATCCGCGACGGTCGGCTGCACCTCATCGGCGGCGGGGGAGTGGTCGACGGCGTCCGCCTCTGCGGCGCCGGCCTCGGTCTGCACGTCGGTCATGGCGATCCCTACTTCTTTCCGGCCTGCTTCTTCGCGCGGTTCTTGCTCACCGGCTGCGAACGCTGGGTGGTGGTCTTCTGCTGCGGCGTCGACTCCTCGACGGTCAGGACGACCGAACCGTCCGCCTGCACGAGCTTGCCCTTGCGGGCGAGACGCGCCTCGCGCGCCTTGGCCGCATCCGAACCGGGCGTCGGCATGTTCCGGATCACGAGGAACTGCTGGCCCATGGTCCACAGGTTCGAGGTCAGCCAGTAGAACATCACGCCGAGCGGGAAGGCGAAGCCGGAGAACAGGAAGACGAAGGGGAGCAGGTAGAGCAGGATGCGCTGCTGCTTGAACTGCGGGCTCGCCTTGGTCTCCGGCGACATGTTCTTGGAGACGATCTGCAGCTGCGTGAGGAACTGCGAGCCCGTCATCAGGACGACCATCACGGCCGCGATCACCATCACCGCCACCTGCGGCGGGTTGGCGTTCATCGCGCCCTGGAAGCTCTGGTGAAGCGGAGCGACGCCGAAGAGCGTGGCGTTTCCGAACTGCTTTGCAAGCTCGGCGTTCAGCGGGCCGACACCGGCGTGGCCGCCCTGCGCACCGTTCAGCACCTGGAACAGCGAGAAGAACACGGGCATCTGCAGCAGCAGCGGGAGGCACGAGCTCAGAGGGTTGGTACCCGTCTTCTTGTAGAGCTCCATCGTCTCGCGCGACATCGCCTCGCGGGAGAACTGGTCCTTCTTGCCCTTGTACTTGTCCTGGATCTTCTTCAGCTGCGGAGCGATCTCGAGCATCCGCCGCTGATTCTTGATCTGCCGGACGAAGATCGGGATGAGCGCGGCACGGACGACGACGGTCAGACCGACGATCGCGAGAACCCAGGTGATGCCCGCCGCGGGGTCCAGACCGATCGCACTGAACAGCCAGTGGAAGGCGACGAGGATGAGTTCCACCACCCATTTGATGGGCCAGAGGATCGTACCGATGATGTCCATGTCTGGTTGTTAAGCCTTTCCGTGGCTTGTCGCGACGACGAATCCGAACGGAGTGACCCGGTACCGGCGCTTCTTCTTGAGGGGGACGTCATCGACCCCGCCCGCTGCCCACGGGTGGCAACGGAGGATGCGGCGCACACCGAGAACACTCCCGACCGCGACGCCGTGCTCCTGGATCGCCTGGAGCGCATACGCGGAACACGAGGGGTAATAGCGGCACACGTCCCCGTAGAGAGGGGAGATCACAGCCCGGTACGCCCGGAGCACGAGGACGGCGACGTTCCGTGGCACGAGGAGCACTGCTGCGATCGCGGTGTTCATGGACGGACGTTAGCCTTCGCTGGTGACGCTGTGACGGTTGCTCGCTGACCGGTCGGCTGGCGGCTGAGGATGCGGGCGGCGCCACGCGAGACCTCTTCGTGAAGGGTAGCCCAGGTCGCTTGAGCGGACGCTGGTAATGCCCTGATCACGATGTCCATCCCGGCTCCGTCGCGCGAGGCCTCCATCAGCTGAGGGAGCACCTCGTAGGCGGCGGCCTTGAGCCGACGACGGACGAGGTTGCGGCGAACCGCGTTGCCGACGGCCTTGCTCACGATGAAGCCGAAGCGCACCGCGTCGGTGTCACGATTCGAGCGGACGTACGAAACGGTGCTCGCTCCCGTGAAGCGAGCACCGCGTCGCACAGTCGCCCGATAGTCGGACCCGTGCGTGATGCGATTGACCTTCGCGAGCACCCGCCGCGCCCCCCGACCGAGAGGTCAGGCCGAGAGCTTCTCGCGGCCCTTGGCGCGACGAGCCGACAGGATGGCACGGCCGGCACGCGTGCGCATGCGGAGGCGGAAGCCGTGGGTCTTGGCGCGCTTGCGGTTGTTCGGCTGGAACGTTCTCTTGCTCATATCAATCTCCGTGGTGGTCTCTTCACAGGCCGGTGCTGAGTACAGGTGCCAGCACGGGGAGGCCAGGAAAGCTTCTGGGCAGCCGAAACGGCTGAAGTCAACTGATTAAAAGTACGACCTGAGCCGACCGAGGTCAAACCGACGCCGCCGAAACGTCTGATTATGCACGGGATTGGCAGGAACATGCCAACCGACGCGCCGTCGTATTCCGGGAACCGAATTTGATCCGCACCTGTGGACAAGTTACCGTGAGGTCCGAAAGTTATCCCCAGCCCTATCCCAAAAGCGGCAGGAGATCGCTACGGTATTGCAACACAGCGGTGGATAACTCTGTGAATACCCATCGGCGGCATCCCAGCCGCCAGCCCGCCGAGAGTCAGACGGGGGTCAACTCGTCTCTCGGTCCCGGGTGACGGCATCCACACGATACGAAGACGGGGAACGATGGCAGGCGGCGAAGAGTCCATTTCCGCGGCATGGCAGAACGTGCTCGGAAAACTCGAGACGGACGATCGCATCACCCCGCAGCTGTACGGATTCCTCAGCCTGGTGGAGCCCAAGGGCATCATGGCGGGCACCTTCTATCTCGAGGTGCCCAACGAGTTCACCCGCGGGATGATCGAGCAGCGTTCACGCGTCCCGCTCCTGAGCGCGATCGGCTCGCTCGATGACGCGTTCGAGGTGAACACCTTCGCGATCGTCGTCAATCCGGAGATCCAGCAGGAGACGATGTCCGGGCCGGCCGAACCGGAACCCGCCCCGTACCTAGACTCGGCCGCCCCCACGGTGGCCCCGCCCACCGAGATCACGGCGCCCCCGCGCAACGGCGACACCCGCCTCAACTCCAAGTACAGCTTCGACAACTTCGTCATCGGCCAGTCCAACCGCTTCGCGCACGCCGCAGCGGTCGCCGTGGCCGAGGCACCGGCGAAGGCCTACAACCCGCTGTTCATCTACGGCGACTCCGGTCTCGGCAAGACGCACCTCCTGCACGCCATCGGCCACTACGCCATGAGCCTGTACCCGGGCATCCGCGTCCGCTACGTGAGCTCTGAGGAGTTCACCAACGACTTCATCAACTCGATCGCGAACAACCGCGGCTCGTCGTTCCAGGCGAGGTACCGGAACATCGACATCCTGCTGATCGACGACATCCAGTTCCTGCAGCGGGCGGTGGAGACGCAGGAGGCGTTCTTCCACACCTTCAACACGCTGCACGACCACAACAAGCAGGTGGTCATCACCAGCGACCTGCCGCCCAAGATGCTCACCGGCTTCGAGGACCGGATGCGCTCGCGGTTCGAGTGGGGCCTGATCACCGACGTCCAGGTCCCCGACCTCGAGACCCGCATCGCGATCCTCCGCAAGAAGGCGCAGAGCGAGAAGATCCAGGTGCCGGACGACATCCTCGAGTTCATGGCGTCGAAGGTGTCGAGCAACATCCGCGAACTCGAGGGGACGCTGATCCGCGTCACGGCGTTCGCCAGCCTCAACCGCACCCCGGTCGACATGCCTCTCGTGCAGACCGTGCTCAAGGATCTGATCACGCTCGACGACGACAACGTGATCGCGCCGACGGACATCATCACCAACACCGCCGAGTACTTCAAGCTCAGCGTCGACGACCTGTATGGCTCCAGCCGGTCGCAGGCGGTCGCGACCGCCCGGCAGATCGCGATGTATCTGTGCCGCGAGCTGACCAACCTGTCGCTGCCGAAGATCGGGCAGCTGTTCGGCGGCCGCGACCACACGACGGTGATGTACGCCAACAAGAAGATCAGCGAGCTCATGAAGGAGCGGCGCTCGATCTATAACCAGGTGACCGAGCTCACCAGCCGCATCAAGCAGAACCACCGCTACGGCAAATAGCCCCGGCGACCGTGCGCCACGCCCGGCCGGTCGAGACGAGTTATCCACAGATTCATCCCCAGAGTGGGGAGAGCTCGTTATTAACATCTGGGGATAACTTGTGGAGAAGTTCCGGAAAGTCGGCCGATTAATGGGGACGGTCCGCCTCGACTTGTGAAAACCGGCTTGGACGACCCTCCACCGTCCCCGACTGTGAACAGGTGGATTCCTCAGGTCATCAACAACTCACGACCCTGTAGTTCCCGCTGTTTTCCTGCTATCCCCAGAGTTATCCACATTTTCCACAGCGGTTAAGCCCATTAATCATTAACTCTTCTGGATTAAGGCCGGCCGACAACCTCAAGCGCTCGAGCGAATCACAAACTTCTGCGCCAGAGGCCAAGCGCTAGGATTTGTTGCGATCCGTAACCGAGCGCCGACCAGGGGAGACTTCGTGAAGTTCCAAGCCAACCGGGATGTCTTCAGTGAGGCCGTCTCCTTCGCCGTGAAGCTTCTTCCGCAGCGGACCACCCTCCCCATCCTGAGCGGCGTGCTCATCGAGACCACGGACAGCGGACTCCAGCTCTCGTCCTTCGACTATGAGGTCTCTGCACAGACGGAGATCGCCGCCGAGGTGGAGGAGCCTGGTCGTGTCCTCGTCTCCGGACGCCTCCTCGCCGAGATCGCGGCGAAGCTGCCGAACGCTCCCGTGCAGTTCTCCACCGAGGAGTCCAAGATCGTGGTGCGCGCCGGATCCGCGAACTTCACGCTGCTCTCCATGCCGGTCGAGGAATACCCGAGCATCCCGCAGATCGGCGGTGAGGCCGGACTCGTGCCCGCGGAGGAATTCGCGGAGGCCGTCGCCCAGGTCGGCGTCGCGGCGTCCCGCGACGATGTCACCCCGGTGATCACCGGTGTCCAGCTCGAGGTCGGCAACAACACACTCGGTCTGGTCGCCACCGACCGCTACCGGGTGGCCGTTCGCGAGATCGACTGGGACAACGGCACCACGAGCGGCGAGGCCCAGACCGCCCTGGTCCCGGCGCGCACCCTCACCGAGATCGGGAAGACGTTCGGCCACTCCGGCAACGTCTCCATCTCGATCACCAACCGCGACGACCGCGAGCTGATCGCATTCACCGCGGACAAGAAGACCGTGACGTCCCTCCTGATCAAGGGCAACTTCCCGCCGGTGCGCCGGCTGTTCCCCGAGCAGGTCGACAACTACGCGGTGATGAACACCGCAGAGCTCATCGAGGCGACGCGCCGCGTCTCCCTCGTCCTCGAGCGCGAGGCCGCGCTCCGCTACACCTTCACCGCCGACGGACTGACGCTCGAAGCGATCGGCTCGGAGCAGGCGCAAGCATCCGAGAGCATCGACGCTCTCCTCACTGGCCAGGAGACGGTGGTTTCGTTGAAGCCGCAGTTCCTGCTCGATGGTCTCGGTGCCGTGCACTCGGAATTCGTGCGCATCTCGTTCACCAAGACCGAGAACCCCAACAAGCCGGGCCCTGTGCTCATCACGAGCCAGACATCCAAGGACCAGGCAGGCGCGGACTCCTACAAGTACCTCCTGCAGCCCAACCTGCTCCTGCGCTAAGGCGGCCCGGTCCCGCTCCACGAGAGAAGAAGGACAATCATGCACATCGGCCTCATCGGTCTCGGACGCATGGGCAACAACATGCGTGCCCGCCTCGAGAAGAACGGAATCGAGGTCACCGGCTACGACACGAACCCCGAGGTGTCGGATGTGGCGACGCTCGCCGACCTGGTCGCGGCCCTCCCGGCACCGCGGACCGTCTGGGTCATGGTTCCCGCCGGCCAGATCACGGACTCCGTGATCACCGACCTGGAGCCGCTGCTCGAGAAGGGCGACCTGGTGATCGACGGCGGCAACTCCAAGTTCACCGAGGACTTCAAGCACGCCGAGCTGCTCGCCCCCAAGGGCGTCGACTTCATGGACGCCGGCGTCTCCGGTGGCATCTGGGGTCTCGAGAACGGCTACGGGCTCATGGTCGGCGGCTCCAAGAAGCAGGTCGAGCGCGTGATGCCGGTCTTCGACGCGCTGCGGCCGGAGGGTCCGCGCGAGGAAGGCTTCGTCCACGTCGGCGAGGTCGGCGCGGGGCACTACGCGAAGATGGTGCACAACGGCATCGAGTACGCGCTGATGCAGGCGTACGCCGAGGGCTACGAGCTCCTGGACACGCGCAAGGACATCATCAAGGACGTCACCGGCACCTTCAAGGCGTGGCAGCGCGGCACGGTCGTCCGCTCCTGGCTGCTCGACCTGCTGGTGCGCGCGCTCGAGCAGGATCCCGAGTTCGAGCACATCGAGGGATACGTGCAGGACTCCGGCGAGGGTCGCTGGACCGTGGAGGAGGGCCTGAACAACGCGGTCCCTCTGCCGACGATCAGCGCGTCGATCTTCGCCCGCTTCGTCTCGCGCCAGGAGGACTCGCCCGCGATGAAGGCCGTGGCCGCTCTGCGCAACCAGTTCGGTGGCCACGCCGTGAAGGCCGTGGACTAACCCTCCTTGAGAGTTACGCATCTTTCCCTGACCGACTTCCGCAACTACCGCACGGCGGAGGTGCCGTTCGCGGCCGGCGCGAATCTGTTCGTCGGCCGCAACGGCCAGGGCAAGACTAATCTGGTCGAGTCGCTCGGCTACCTGAGCACCCTCGGGTCGCATCGGGTGTCGAGCGACGCGGCCATGATCCGCAAGGACGCGGAGTCCGCCGTCGTGCGGGCGCGCATCCAGCACGAGGGTCGCGAGCTCCTCGTCGAGGTGCAGCTCAACCGCGGGGCCGCGAACCGGGCGCAGGTGAACCGCGCGGCGATCAAGCCGCGGGAGCTGCCGCGCTACTTCTCGAGCGTGCTGTTCGCTCCGGAGGATCTGGCACTGGTGCGGGGTGAGCCGGGCATCCGACGGCGCTTCCTCGATCAGCTGCTCATCCAGCGCAATCCGCGCTTCTCCGCCGTGATCGCCGACTACGAGCGCGTCCTCAAGCAGCGCAACACACTCCTCAAGTCGGCGCGAGCGTCCCGCGTCCGTCCCGACCAGCTGAGCACCCTGGACATCTGGGACGACCGGCTCGTCGCGCTCGGGTCCGAACTCATCGACGCGCGGCTCGACCTCGTCGGCCGGCTGTCCGGCCCGGTCGTCTCGGCCTACCGGTCCGTCGCCGGCGACGACCATCACCCGCGGCTGTTGCCGCAGCTCACCATCCGCGGCGCTCACGTGGAGGATGAGGACGACGATGACGACGCCGCTGTAACCACCTCATCCGGTGACACGTCGGAGACGTTCCGTCAGGCGCTCACCGCCGTGCGCCCGAAGGAGCTGGAGCGCGGGCTCACGCTGATCGGCCCGCACCGTGACGACGTGCTGTTCGAGCTCAACGGGCTGCCGGCGAAGGGGTACGCGAGCCACGGCGAATCGTGGTCGTTCGCGCTCGCGCTGAAACTGGCGTCCGCCGACCTGCTCCGGCACGAGTCCTCGACGGGCGACCCGGTGCTGATCCTCGACGACGTCTTCGCCGAGCTCGACCAGGCGCGACGACGAATGCTTGCAACCGCCGTAGCAGGTTACGAGCAGGTTCTGATCACGGCCGCCGTCTACGACGACGTGCCGGACGAGCTCACGGCCCACACCGTCCGCATCGAAGCGGGCGCGATCGTGGAGTCGGCATGAGTGAGGCGGCCGCCGTCTACCTGCGGATGAAGGAGCTGTTCGCCGGCACCGCCGGGCGCAGCCGCCGGTCCAGGAAGGCCGTTGAGGATCCTGCGGCGAGCCGGCCTTTCGGCGCCGGGCGGGACCCCCGAGGCCTCGGCGATGTGATGGAGGCGCTCACCGCGCAGATGGGCTGGACGGGTGCGCTCGCCAAGTCCGACCTCCTCGACCGCTGGGTGGAACTGGCCGGCGAGGAGACCGCGAAGCATGCCGTCCCCGACCAGATCGCGGACGGTGTGCTCGTCGTGCGCTGCGAGTCGACCGCCTGGGCGACGCAGCTGAGGATGATGCGCTCCGAGCTGCTCGCGCGCATCGCGGAGCGGTTCCCTGACGCGGACATCCAGTCGATCCGTTTCCAAGGGCCGGACGCCCCCTCTTGGAAACGCGGCCCCAGGTCGATTCCAGGGCGTGGTCCACGCGATACTTACGGCTGAGTGCACAAATTAGGTCGCCCCCTCGAAGAAAACGCGTCAGAAGGGCGATTTTCGGCATTTCGGCTTCCCGCGCTTGGTAGAATGGAACGTCACTAGTGAGTGCGGTCAGGAGCCTAATTTCATATGACGATGGAACCGAACAAGGCCGAAGCGGAACACGACTACGGCGCGAATGAGATCCAGATCCTCGAGGGTCTCGAAGCCGTCCGCAAGCGACCCGGAATGTACATCGGCTCCACCGGCCCCCGCGGTCTGCACCACCTGGTCTACGAGATCGTCGACAACTCGGTCGATGAGGCCCTTGCCGGCGCAGCGGACAACATCGAGGTGACCATCCTCCCGGACGGCGCCGTGCGCGTCGCAGACAATGGCCGCGGCATCCCGGTGGACGAGCACCCGACCGAGAAGAAGTCGACCGTCGAGGTCGTCCTCACCATCCTGCACGCCGGCGGAAAGTTCGGCGGCGGCGGGTACGCCGTCTCCGGCGGTCTGCACGGCGTCGGCAGCTCCGTCGTCAACGCGCTCTCCAGCCGGCTGGACGTCGAGGTGCGTCGGCAGGGCTTCTCCTGGACGCAGAGCTACCGCAACGGTGTTCCGCAGGCGCCTCTCGCGCAGGGCGAGCCGACGGAGGAGACCGGAACGATCATCACGTTCTGGCCGAGCCCGGACACGTTCGAGACCGTCGTCTTCGACTACGACACGCTCCGCACCCGCTTCCAGCAGATGGCGTTCCTGAACAAGGGACTCCGCATCGCGATCACGGACGAGCGCGCTCCCCAGCTCGAGCCCGTCGAGGGCGAGATCGAGGAGGAGGCGGAGGAGTTCACCGCCCGCAGCGATGTCTTCCTGTACGAGCGCGGTCTGACCGACTACGTCCACTACCTCAACTCCGCGAAGAAGGCGGAGGTCGTCCACGACGAGATCATCTCGTTCGAATCCGAGGACACCGAGCGCAAGATCGCTCTGGAAGTCGCGATGCAGTGGACCACGGGCTACAACGAGTCGGTGTTCACCTACGCGAACACCATCAACACGCACGAGGGCGGGACCCACGAAGAGGGCTTCCGGGCCGCGCTCACCACGCTGGTGAACCGCTACGCGCGTGCGCAGAACATCCTCAAGGAGAAGGACGACAACCTCTCCGGCGACGACGTGCGCGAGGGACTGACCGCGGTCATCTCGGTGAAGCTCGCCGAGCCGCAGTTCGAGGGACAGACCAAGACCAAGCTCGGCAACACCGAGGCCAAGGCGTTCGTGCAGAAGGTCGTCGGCGACCAGCTCGGCGACTGGTTCGACCGCAACCCGAACCAGGCCAAGGAGATCATCCGCAAGGCGCTGCAGGCGGCGACCGCGCGCATCGCGGCACGCAAGGCCCGTGAGACCGCGCGGCGCAAGGGACTGCTCGAGAGCGGCGGGATGCCGGGCAAGCTCAAGGACTGCCAGTCGAAGGACCCGACGATCTCGGAGATCTTCATCGTCGAGGGCGACTCGGCAGGCGGTTCGGCGGTCCAGGGCCGCAACCCGGAGACGCAGGCGATCCTGCCGCTGCGCGGAAAGATCCTGAATGTCGAGAAGGCCCGGCTCGACCGCGCCCTCGCGAACAACGAGGTGCAGGCGATGATCACGGCGTTCGGTGCCGGCATCGGCGAGGACTTCAACCCGGAGAAGGCGCGCTACCACAAGATCGTGCTGATGGCCGACGCCGATGTGGACGGCCAGCACATCACGACCCTGCTGCTGACGCTGCTCTTCCGCTACATGCGCCCGATGATCGAGCTCGGCTACGTGTACCTCGCGCAGCCGCCGCTCTACCGCCTGAAGTGGTCGAACGCCGAGCACGAGTACGTGTACTCCGACCGGGAGCGCGACGCATTCCTGGCCGAGGGACTCGCGGCCGGCAAGCGCATCCCGAAGGACAACGGCGTGCAGCGCTACAAGGGTCTCGGCGAGATGGACTACAAGGAGCTCTGGGAGACCACGATGAACCCGGAGACCCGCACCCTGCTGCAGGTCACGCTCGACGATGCGGCCGCCGCGGACGAGATCTTCGCCACCCTGATGGGCGAGGACGTGGAGTCGCGCCGCTCGTTCATCCAGAAGAACGCGAAGGACGTGCGTTTCCTTGACATCTGACAACTCGGCATCTGACGACAACGGCAGCGGCGGGGAGAACACTGTGACGGACGAAGAGACCACCGGCGAGGGCTTCGGCATCCACGGCCGGATCGACCAGGTCGACCTGCAGGCGGAGATGCAGCGGTCGTACCTCGACTACGCGATGAGCGTCATCATCGGGCGCGCGCTGCCCGAGGTGCGTGACGGCCTGAAGCCCGTGCACCGCCGGGTCATCTACGCGATGTTCGACGGCGGCTACCGGCCGGACAAGGCGTTCTCCAAGTGCGCCCGTGTGGTCGGCGACGTGATGGGCCAGTTCCACCCGCACGGAGACTCGGCGATCTACGACGCACTGGTCCGCCTCGTCCAGCCGTGGAGCCTGCGCTACCCGCTCGCGCTCGGCCAGGGCAACTTCGGCTCGCCCGGTAACGACGGCGCCGCCGCCCCGCGATACACCGAGACCAAGATGGCGCCGCTCGCGCTGGAGATGGTCAGGGACATCGACGAGGAGACCGTCGACTTCCAGGACAACTACGACGGCCGCACGCAGGAGCCCGCTGTCCTCCCGAGTCGGTTCCCGAACCTGCTGGTCAACGGCTCGGTCGGCATCGCGGTCGGCATGGCCACGAACATCCCGCCGCACAACCTTCGCGAGGTCGCGGATGGCGCGCTGTGGCACCTGGCCAACCCGGACGCGTCGCGCGAGGAGCTTCTGGAGGAGCTCATCCGCCGCATCAAGGGACCGGACTTCCCGACCGGTGCTCAGATCCTCGGCGTCAAGGGCATCCAGGACACCTACCGCACCGGGCGCGGCTCGATCACGATGCGCGCGGTGGTGAACATCGAGGAGATCCAGGGCCGCGTCTGCCTGGTCGTCACCGAACTGCCGTACCAGGTCAACCCGGACAACCTCGCGATCAAGATCGCCGAGCTGGTGAAGGACGGCCGCATCGGCGGCATCGCCGACATCCGCGACGAGACCTCCGGCCGCACCGGTCAGCGCCTCGTCATCGTGCTGAAGCGCGACGCCGTGGCCAAGGTGGTGCTGAACAACCTCTACAAGCACACCCAGCTGCAGGAGAACTTCGGCGCGAACATGCTGGCGATCGTGGACAATGTCCCGCGCACGCTCGCGCTCGACGGCTTCATCACGGCGTGGGTCGACCACCAGATCGATGTCATCGTCCGCCGGTCGCAGTACCGGCTGCGCAAGAAGGAGGAGCGGGCGCACATCCTGCGCGGCTACCTCAAGGCGCTGGACATGCTCGACGAGGTCATCGCGCTCATCCGCCGCTCGCCGACCGTCGAGGACGCGCGCGAGGGACTGAAGACGCTGCTCGACGTCGACGAGATCCAGGCCGACGCGATCCTCACCATGCAGCTGCGTCGTCTTGCCGCGCTCGAGCGCCAGAAGATCATCGAGGAGCACGACCAGATCGAGCTCGAGATCGCCGAGCTCAAGGCGATCCTTGCCGACCCCGCGCGCCAGCGCGCGATCGTCAGCGAGGAGCTCACGGAGATCGTCGATCGCTTCGGGGACGACCGCCGCACCGAGATCATGTTCGGCTTCGACGGCGACATGAGCGTGGAGGACCTCATCCCCGAAGAGGAGATGGTCGTCACCGTCACGCGCGGCGGCTACATCAAGCGCACCCGCAGCGACAACTACCGCAGCCAGCACCGCGGCGGCAAGGGAGTGAAGGGCGCCCAGCTGCGCGGCGAGGACGTGGTGGACCACTTCTTCGTGACGACGACGCACCACTGGCTGCTGTTCTTCACGAACAAGGGCCGCGTCTACCGCGCCAAGGCGTACGAGGTGCAGGAGGCCGGCCGCGACGCCAAGGGCCAGCACGTCGCGAATCTGCTCGCCATGCAGCCGGACGAGGAGATCGCCGAGATCCTCGACATCCGCGACTACCAGGCCGCGAAGTACCTGGTGCTCGCCACCCGCGACGGCCTGATCAAGAAGACCGCGCTCGAGGAGTACGACACCAACCGCTCCGGCGGCATCATTGCGATCAAGCTGCGCGAGGACGACGAGCTCGTCTCGGCTCTGCTGGTCGAGGAGGACTCCGACCTGCTGCTCGTCTCGCGGAAGGGCATGTCCATCCGCTTCACGGCGAGCGATGAGGCGCTGCGCCCGATGGGGCGCTCCACCTCCGGCGTCATCGGAATGCACTTCCGCGGCGAGGACAAGCTGCTCGACGCGTCCGTCGTCTCGGACGAGGGCTACGTGTTCGTGGTGACCGAGGGCGGTTACGCGAAGCGGACCTCCGCCGACCAGTACCGTCTGCAGAACCGCGGCGGACTCGGCATCAAGGTCGCCAAGCTGAGCGATGACAGGGGAGACCTGGTGGGTGCTCTCATCGTCGAGGACGATGACGAGGTCCTTGTGGTTCTTGCCAGCGGCAAGGTGGTACGCTCTGCCGTGGCCGAGGTACCCGCCAAGGGCCGCGACACCATGGGTGTCGTCTTTGCACGTTTCGCCGAGTCCGACAAGATCATCGCTCTGGCGAAGAACACCGAACGTAACCTCGATTCCCAGGGAACTGATGCAGAATCGGACGCCGAGACGGAGTCCGTTCCCGGCGAGAGCATGGGGGACGTCGGGAAGGAAGAAACCGTAGATGAGCAGTAGCGTCGCCGAGAAACTCGCGAAGAAGTCGTCCCGACGGCCAGCATCCGCCAAGCAGGTGCGGCTGAAGCTCGTGTACATCGACTTCTGGTCGACGGTGAAGCTGGCGTTCCTCGCCGGGATCTGCCTGGCGATCATCGCGATCGTCGGCACGTTCCTGATCTGGACGGTGCTCGACCGCACCGGCATCTTCGATCAGCTGAACGGCCTCGTGAAGGACGTGGCGGGCGCCGGCGGGGGAGACCTCCGCTCGGTGCTGGGCCTCGGCCAGGTGATGGGCTTCTCGCTCATCGTGGCGATCCTCGACATCGTGGTCGTCACCGCCCTCGGCGCCGTCTTCGCGCTGCTGTACAACCTTTCCGTGAAGATCACCGGCGGCCTGCTCGTCGGTTTCACCAACAACTGAATCCGTCGATTCGCCAATTGTGGAGCAGATCAGGTAGGCTCTTATCTGCCCATTCGGGGATATAGCTCAGGCGGTTAGAGCGCTTCGCTGATAACGAAGAGGTCCGAGGTTCAAGTCCTCGTATCCCCACCACTCCCTCTCACGGGGCCTTAGCTCAGTTGGTAGAGCGCCTGCTTTGCAAGCAGGATGTCAGGAGTTCGAATCTCCTAGGCTCCACCCTTCTCCGCTCCAGCTCGTCACTCCGGCGCCACGATCGGCCGCTCCGGGAACGGGCTCGAGTAGGCGATGCTCGTGGTCACACTGCCGAGCGTGCCGACGGATCCGCTGACCTCCTCCAGGTGGCCCATCGACGTTGCGACGACCTTGAGGATGAAGCAGTCGTCTCCCGTCACGTGGTGCGCCTCGACGACCTCCGGGGTCGCGGCGAGCAGGTCGTGCAGTGGGCCGTACTGGCTGCTCGGGTAGCGCAGACGCAGGAACGCCAGGATGCCGTAGCCGAGGCGCTCCGGGTCGACGACTGCGCGGTAGCCGGTGATGACACCCGCGTCCTCGAGCCTGCGGACGCGCTCGGCGACGGCGCTGCTCGACATGTGGACGGTTCTGGCGAGCTCTGCGACGGTGATGCGGCCGTCGCGCTGGAGCTCGGCCAGGACGGCTCTGTCGACAGCATCCGCTTCGAATGGAGGATTCACGGCCATGCGGTGATTCTTCCAGTGATTCGCCGGTGCGAGCCACCGAAGCCCGTCGATCGTCTGTTCCTCTCGCCGATCGACCACCCTAATCTCGTGTCATGACCGAAACCGCTTCCTCCGCCGCCCGCCACTTCGCCGGCAAGCTCCGTTTCGAGACCGACCCGTCGGACGTGCAGGCGGCGCTCGAGGCCGGCGAGCGATTCGTGCTCGTCGACAACCGGGGTGAGGCGGCCTGGCGCCAGGGGAGGGCCTCCGGCGCCATCCACCTGCCGACCGCGGAGATCGCCGAGCGCGCCGCCCACAGCATCCCGGCGGGCGTGCCCGTCGTCGTCTACTGCTGGGGGCCGGGATGCAACGGCTCGACCAAGGCGGCGCTCGCCCTGAGCCTGCTGGGCTATGAGGTTCGCGAGATGATCGGAGGGTTCGAGTACTGGGCGCGTGAGGGACTCCCCGTCGAGGACGACAACGGACCGGTGAACCGGGCCTCCGATCCGCTCACCGCACCCGTCGATGCGGCGGCGTGCGCCTGCTGACTACTTGAGCAGCCGGGACAGCACCCGATCGGCGAGTGGCTTCCCGCCGGTCTGGCAGGTGGGGCAGTACTGAAGCGTCGAGTCGTGGAAGATCACCTGACGGATGGTGTCCCCGCAGACCGGGCACGGCTGGCCCGTGCGGCCGTGCACGCGCATCCCGGACTTCTTCTCGCCCTTGAGCTCGGACGCGGCGAGGCCATCGGCGCGGGCGAGCGCGTCCCGGAGGGTGGACTCGAGCGAGGCGTAGAGGCGGTCGATCTCGTCGTCGGTCATCGCCGCCGGCTTGAACGGGGACATCTTCGCTACGTGCAGGATCTCGTCGGAGTACGCGTTGCCGATGCCGGCGATCAGGGACTGGTTGCGGAGCACACCCTTGATCTGGGCGCGACCTTGGCCCGCGAGGATGCCGGCGAAGACCTCGCGGGTGAACGCCGGGTCCAGCGGATCCGGGCCCAGCCGCGCGATGCCGGGCACCTCGGCGGGGTCGCGCACGATCGAGATGGCCAGGCTCTTCTTGGTCCCGGCCTCGGTGATGTCCAGTCCGGAGCCGTCGTCGAGCACGAGCCGAGCCGCGAGCGGGCCCTTGCTCGGGCGGCCGGTCGGCGGGGGAGGAGCCCCCTCACGCCAGCGGATCCAGCCCGCCCGCGCGAGGTGGATGACGATGTGGAGGTCGTCCGCAGCGATGTCGAGGAACTTGCCATGGCGGGAGACGCCGGAGATCGTCGTGCCGCGCAGCGCATCCGGGGACGGCTCGAACGTCTTGAGGGCGGAGAACGCGACGATGCTCAGACGATCGATGGTGCGCCCGGCCAATCGCCCGCCGAGGTCGGCGGCGAGAGCGGTGACTTCCGGAAGTTCGGGCACCACCCCATCCTGCCCCTCCCGTCCGACTTCGCGCAGTAGGGTGACGGAATGGATATCAGGATCGCCGCCTACGGAGTGATCCTCGACGGCGATCGCATGCTGCTCGCGCACTGGAACGAGGGCGGCCGATCCGGATGGACGCTGCCCGGCGGCGGAATCGATCCTGGCGAGGATCCCGTGGACGCCGTCGTCCGCGAGATCGCGGAGGAGACCGGCTACGCCGCCAGGGCGGACGAGCTGCTCGGCATCGACTCCAAGGTGATCCCCGCCGAGGCCCGCTTCGTGCCGGAGGCCGGCCCGCTGCATGCCCTGCGGATCGTGTACCGCGCAGCGGTGCTGGGCGGAACGCTCACGAACGAGCGAGACGGCTCCACCGACGAAGCGCGGTGGTTCCCGCTGTCCGCGCTGCCGAACCGGCGGGTGGAGCTGGTCGACATCGCGCTCGGGATGGCGGGGCTGGCCTAGACGGTCACCGGGCGCTCCCGTTCGGACGGGATGATGATCCACATCGCCAGATAGGCGATGAACTGGGGACCGGGCAGCAGGCAGGAGATCAGGAAGAGCACGCGCACGGTCAGCGGCTGGATGCCGAAGCGACGCGCGAGCGCGGCGCAGACGCCGCCGAGGATGCGGCCATCACGAGGACGTTCGAGGCTGTTCATGAGTCCAGCCTCGTGGAACGCCGCGACGAGCGGAATCGGGGAAACCCCCGAAACGACCCGGAGGCCCACCCTCCGGGTCGGCGACGATCGTCGCTACTCGGCGGGCGGGGTGGTGGGCTCCTCGTCGGCGACCCACAGCTCGTCGTCGGCGCGGAACGTCTGCCACACGGCATACAGCAGGCCGGCGGCGGCGATGACGCCGAGCCCGACGGCGATGACGGTTCCGGCGCCGGGGCCGGACTTCTGCTTGGCGACGGACGCCTTGCGCGTCAGCTCCTTGCCGGCCTTCTTGAAGTCTCCGGCGAAGGCGGCCGAGCGGGCGGCGCGCGCGTGGTCGACGACCGAAAGCGCGGTCCCGACGGCGGTCCCCACGGCCGGGATGACGTCTCCGACGAGGCGGTCGCGGGCGACACCCGCGTACTTGCCCGCGGTGTCGCGCGCCGTCTGGGCGGCGGGACGCACGTAGGAGTCGTAGCCTTCACGGACGCGCGGCGCGATCTCCTCCCGCGTGTAGTAGGCGGCCTGCTTGCGAGCCTCGGCGGCGAGGGCGTTCGCGTTGCTCAGCACTTCCTGCTGCTGCCCCCACAGGTCTTCGGCGTTACTGCGCAGTCGCTTCAGCTCCTTCTGGCGCTTCCGTGTCAGGCTCATTCGGGACCTCCATTGCGTCGGAATAGCGAACTCCACTCCATCTTGCCACCGAAAGGGCTGAGGATGACCCGAGAGCCGGACAGACCCTCGGAGTTCCCTCTACCCCCCTGTGCAAGAATTGGTGCCATGTCTAAGCACACCGCTGTCGCCACGCTCCACACTAACTACGGAGACATCAAGGTCAACCTCTTCGGCAACCACGCTCCGAAGACGGTCAGGAACTTCGTCGGCCTGGCGACCGGTGAGATCGAGTGGACGCACCCGGCCACGGGCGAGAAGACGAACGCGCACCTCTACGACGGCGTGATCTTCCACCGCATCATCCCCGGCTTCATGATCCAGGGCGGCGACCCGCTCGGCCAGGGCATCGGCGGACCGGGCTACCAGTTCGACGACGAGATCAACCCCGAGCTCGACTTCACCCAGCCGTACATGCTGGCCATGGCGAACGCCGGCATCCAGGGCGGCCGCGGCACGAACGGCTCGCAGTTCTTCATCACCGTCGGCCCGACCACCTGGCTGCAGGGCAAGCACACGATCTTCGGCGAGGTCGCGGACGACGCGTCGCGCAAGGTCGTCGACAAGCTCGCCGAGGTGCCGACGGACGCGCGCGACCGGCCGCTCGACGACGTGGTCATCGAGTCGGTCGAGATCGAGCAGGTCTGAGAGAGGGCGGGCGGAGAGGAAGGATGTCTCAGCCCGTCGACGCACCACCGAGCGTCTGCTATCGCCACCCGGACAGGGTGAGCTATGTGCTGTGCCAGCGCTGCGGGCGCACCATCTGCGGTGAGTGCCAGACTCCGGCAGCCGTCGGTGTGGTCTGCCCGGAGTGCATGGCGCAGCAGCGCTCGACCGCTCCGCGCGCCGCGCGCCCGGCGTGGCTCAGCCGGTTCACCGGGCCCGGGGCGCCTGTCGTCACCTACGGCATCATCGCCGTGTGCGTGGTGGTGTTCATCCTGCAGAACCTGCCGTTCATCGGTGGGCAGGTCACCAATGCCCTGATCTACGCGGGCGCGTACTCGTACCCGACCGGGACACTGTCGCCGCTGATCGGGTTCGAACCGTGGCGGATGATCACCTCGATCTTCGCCCACGCCAACCTGATCCATCTGGCGCTGAACATGTACACGCTGTGGATCTTCGGTATCGCACTGGAACCGATGCTGGGCCGCCTGCGCTACTTCGGGCTGTTCCTCATCAGCGGGTTCGCCGGGTCCGTCGCCGTCCTTCTCATCACCCCGCTGAACCAGCCCGTCCTCGGCGCCTCCGGGGCGATCTTCGGGATGTTCGGCGCCTTCTTCATCATCCAGCGGAGGCTCGGCGGCAACGCGACGCAGATCCTGGTGCTCGTGGCGCTCAACCTGGCGATCGGGTTCATCCCGGGGTTCAACATCTCGTGGCAGGCGCACGTCGGAGGCTTCATCGGCGGCCTGCTCGTCGGCCTCATCTACGTCGAGACGCGCAGGCCCTCGCGGCGCCGGTGGCAGCTGCCGCTGATCATCGTGCTGTGCCTGCTGCTCCTCGCTGTCAGCCTGCTGCACTTCGTGTAATTCCCCACAATGCGTGGATAAGTTATCCACAGCCTTATTAACAGTGGGGATAATTACACGGGTGTAACTCTCCACAGGCTTATTAACACTGGGGAGAACGGGCGTGGCTCCCTGGGGGACCTGTGGAACGATCCTGTGGATAAGCGCTTCCGGACGCAGAAGAGCCCGGGTCGGCCGAAGCCGGACCCGGGCTCTTCGCGCAGCGGGAGGCGCGTCAGCGCCAGCGTGTGGTCATCAGGAAGCCGATGAAGGCGATGCCGAACCCGACGAGGATGTTCCACGCGCCGAGGGCGGGGATCGGGTACTGGTTCTGGCTGACGTAGAAGACGATGATCCAGACCAGTCCGAGCAGCATGAAGCCGAACATCACCGGCTTGAACCAGACGGGGTTCGGCGCTTCTTCTCCGGACGCGGCGGAGCTGCGCTCGGCGCGGACGGTGCGCTCGGGCTTGGTCTTCGACTTGCTGCGGGCCATAGCTGACAAGTGTAGCGGGACCGGTCTGAAGGTTCGCATCCCGCAGCCTCGCCGGTTCCCGGGAAACGCCAGGGTTATCGCTGAGGGTGTCGCCTTAGAATCTGTCATATGAGCGATCCGACGGAACCCGAGCTGCGCCGCCCGCGCGCGCGGTCGCGGCGCCGCCCGGCACGACGCGTGACGTTCCTCGGTGTCGTCGGCGAGCTCCTCATAACCGCGGGTGTGCTCGTCGGGCTGTTCCTCGGCTGGCAGGTGTGGTGGAACAACATGGTCATGGCCGGCCAGCAGACCTCCGCGGCCGCAGAGCAGAGCCAGAAGTGGCTGGACGACGCGATGAAGGTGCCGAAGCCGGTGGAGACCTCTGCCAGCACCGCCGCGGTCGACCCGCCGGTGATGGCGCAGCCGGCCGACTACCAGGCGTTCGCGGTGATCTACATCCCGCGGCTCGGGGCGGACTGGAAGCGCACCATCCGTCAGACGGTTGACGTCGAGCAGGTGCTGAACAGCTACACGGCCGGGGTCGGCCACTACCCCGACACCCAGATGCCGGGACAGGTCGGCAACTTCGCCGTCGCCGGGCACGACTCCGGATGGGGCAACACCTTCATCGACCTCTCGAAGCTGCACATCGGCGACAAGATCTACGTGCAGACCAAGGACGGCTGGTACACGTACGTGTTCCGGAACTTCGAGTTCGTGCAGCCGGCGGCCATCGAGGTGGTCGCGGCGGTGCCACGCCACCCCGATGTGCGGCCGGTGGACCGCCTGATGACGATCACCACGTGCAACCCGCCCTTCCACGCCGGCGAGCGGCTGATCGCCTACAACGTGTTCGAGAGCTACGCCGCGCCGCAGAACGTGCCGGCCGCGCTCGCCTCCATCGTGAAGGCAGGCTGAGATGTACGGAGCGTTGTGGCGCATCCTCCCCGGGCCGCTGTGGCTGCGCATCGTGCTCGTGCTCGTGCTGGTGGTCGCGGTGCTGTTCGCGCTGGTGACCTGGGTGTTCCCCTGGGTGGATTCGCTCTTGGGTCCACAGGAAGGTACCGTGGGCCCGTGACCCGCGTACTCGTCATCGACAACTACGACAGCTTCGTCTACACGCTGAACGGCTACCTTCAGGAGCTCGGTGCGGAGACGGACGTCGTGCGCAACGACGACATCCCGGTCGAGGACCTTCCGGCCCGGCTGGCGGAGTACGACGCGGTCCTGATCTCCCCCGGACCGGGCAAGCCCGCGGACGCCGGCGTCTCCATCCCGGTGGTCGAGCGAGCGCTCGAGACGGGGCAGCCGCTCCTCGGTGTGTGCCTGGGGCACCAGGCCATCGCGGAGGCGTTCGGCGGTGTCGTGACCAACGCCGAGGAGCTCATGCACGGCAAGACCTCGCAGGTCGAGCACGACGAGAGCGCGCTGTTCGACGGCGTCCCGCAGCCGTTCACGGCGACGCGGTACCACTCGCTCGCGGTGGTGGACGGCACGATGCCGGAGGAGCTCGTCATCACGGCGCGTACGGGCGGCGGCGTCATCATGGCGCTGCAGCACCGGACGGCGCCGATCTACGGGGTGCAGTTCCACCCGGAGTCGGTGCTCACCGAGGGCGGCTACCGGATGCTCGGCAACTGGCTGGAGGCCGCCGGTCTCGCCGGCGCGGCCGAGGCGTCCCGTGCGCTCAACCCGCTCGTCAAGCTCGGCTGAGCGGCCGGCTCACCCGACCGGTGTCAACCGGAGCAGTAGGTGAGCTCGACCGTAGTGCCCTGAGGCACATCGCCCGGCACGACGGACTGGGTGTGGACCAGCGGCGCTCCCTTGTCCTGCGGACATGACGGGTCCGCCTTCGGAGCGGCCGTGAGCCCGAGCTGGGAGAGCATCCCCGACGCGGCTTGGATGGACTGGCCGGTCAGATCGGCCAAGGTCACCTTGCCGCTCGAGACCGTGAGCCCGATCGCGTCGCCTTCGTGCGCGTTCTGGCCCGCCGCCGGACTCGAGGAGATGACGACGTTGGCGGCGACGCTCGGAGAGTTCTCCGTCGTCGTCGGTCCGACCGTGAGGCCGGCGGCCTGCAGCGCCTGCTTCGCGGCGTCCGCCGTCATGTTCGTCACATCGGGCACCTGGACGGCCTTCTTCCCGGTGGACACGATGAGCGTGACCGTCTCGCCCTTCGCCATGACGATGCCCGCGGCGGGATCCGTGCGGATCACCTCGCCGGAGGGGTACGTGGAGCTCTCCTCCTGCGTCTGCGTCCACTTGAGGCTCAGGTCCTCGAGCTTCTTGCCCGCGGCGTCGACGGTCTGCCCCGACAGGTTCGGGACGGGGCGCGAGGTCTCGGGCATCGTCGTGCTCGGCGCGAGGCGGAGCACCCAGGCCAGGACGGCGACGATCACGACCGCCATCACGGCGACGCCGGCCCAGATCCAGATCACCGGTGGGCGTCGCTGCGTGCGCACCATGGTCTGGTCCTCGGCGAGCTGCCGGAAGGCCGCCTCTGGGCCGGACGAGGTCGTCGGAGGCGCTCCGAAGAGGTTCTCCGCGAAGTCGTCCTCCTTCTTGTGCACGGGGACGCGTCCCGCGGCTGCCTCTTCGAGGTCGTGCCGGAAGTCGGCGACGGTCTGGTACCGGTCGAAGCGATCCTTCGCGAGCGCGTGCGCGACCACGACATCCATCGCCGGCGAGACCTTGTGGTTGATGGAGCTCGGCGCCACTGCCGTCTCGCTGACGTGCTGGTAGGCGACCGCGACCGGGGTGTCGCCGCGGAACGGCGGGCGGCCGGCCAGCATCTCGAACAGGACGACGCCCGTCGAGTACAGGTCGGTGCGCGCATCCACCGTCTCGCCCTTGGCCTGCTCCGGCGAGAAGTAGCTCGCGGTACCGAGAACGGCGGTGGTCTGCGCCACTGTCGCCGAGGAGTCGCTGATCGCGCGCGCGATGCCGAAGTCCATCACCTTGACCTGCCCGGTCTTGGTGATCATGACGTTGCCCGGCTTGATGTCGCGGTGCACGACGCCGGCGCGGTGGCTGTATTCGAGCGCCGTCAGGATGCCCTCGGTGATGCGGACCGCCTCGGAGGGCTCCAGCGGTCCCTGCTTGATGAGATCCTTCAGAAGGACGCCGTCGACGTACTCCATCACGATGAAGGGCAGCTGCGCCTCGTGCCCGTTCGGCTCGCGGACCGTCTCCTCGCCCGCGTCGAAGACGCGCACGATGGTGGGATGCGCCATCCGGGCCGCTGCCTGCGCCTCCTGCCGGAACCGGGTGCGGAACGCCGGGTCGGTGGCGAGCGAGGGCTTCAGCAGCTTGATGGCGACGGTGCGCCCGAGGCGGGTGTCCTGACCGCGGTGCACGTCCGACATCCCGCCGCGTCCGATGAGTTCGCCCACCTGATATCGGCCTGCGAGCAGGCGGCTATCTGGGCTCAATGCGGACTCCTTACGGGTGGTGGCTCCGGCTAGTGTAGCGGGCTGATTCTGAGAGATCTCCCTCGTGCGGGGGTCGACGTCAGGGGGTTGGCGTCAGGGCGTCGGCGGCGGCGAGGTCGGTCCCACTGCGGGGAGCACCGTGTAGGACGCCGCCGGGCTCTGTCCCGACTCCACGGACTCGCCCTGGTTGCAGAACACCGAGTACGTCAGCGAGTAGTCGCCTGCGGCGTTCGGGGTCCACGTGAACTTCGTGTCCTGGACGGGGGCCTGCGCCTGACCGTTGATGAACAGACGGCGCCCGGTCAGCTTCTGGCCCGCGGGGCAGGTGGCCGAACCGAAGGAGACCGTGATCTGCGAGTTCGCCATGCCCTGGCCGGACGGCGGGTTCGCCGAGACCGTGTCGGTCGGGGTGGGGATGGGGGTGAGGTCGGAGTAGACCTTCACCGTGACCTGGGTGCCGACCGGGACCGGGCCGGTCGGGTTCACGGAGTAGACCGTGTTGACCTGCTTGGCCGAGGTCGCGGCCGTGCCCTGCTGGACGTTGGCGACCATCCCGAGATCCTGCAGCTTGGCGCGCGCCTCGTCCGCGGAGAGGCCGAGGAAGTCGCTCTCGGTGATCTGCACGGTGTTGCTCGTCGGGCTGGGCGTCGGGGACGGGGAGGTCGGCTTGGGGGACGGGGCGGTGGCCGCGGTCGTCGTGGGCGTGCTCGGCGCCGACTTCGGCTGGACGAGCAGGGCGATCAGCGTGCCGATGAGCACGAGGGCGAGCAGCGCGATCAGGGCGATCAGCGGCCACGTCCAGGGGCTGCGCTTCTTCTCCTCGACCGGAGCCTCTTCGGTCTCCTCCTCGACCGTCTGGGCGGCGGTCGCCGGGAGGACGGTCGTTGCCTGGGTCGGGGCGCTGCCCGGCGAGGTCATCAGGACGGTGGCCGCATCCGTGGCCGCCGCCGCGCCCAACACGGCGGGCACCGACGCGGCAGCGGCGCGCACGTCTCCGCGACGCAAGGCCTGGGCGGCGCGAGCGAGGTGGGCCGCGGAGGCGGGCCGGTCGGCCGGGTTCTTCGCGATGCAGGCGAAGACCAGGTTGCGGACGGGCTCCGCGACCGTGGCCGGAAGCTCCGGCGGCGCCTCGTTGATCTGCGCCATCGCGATGGCCACCTGCGACTCGCCGGTGAACGGCCGGCGGCCGGCCAGGCACTCGTACGCGACGATGCCGAGCGAGTAGATGTCGGTCGTCGGCGATGCCGGGTGGCCGGAGGCCTGCTCCGGCGAGAGGTACTGCACGGTGCCCATGACCTGGCCGGTCGCGGTGAGCGGGACCTGGTCGGCGATGCGGGCGATGCCGAAGTCGGTGATCTTGACGCGGCCGTCCGGCGTGATCAGCAGGTTGCCCGGCTTGATGTCACGGTGCACGAGCCCGGCGGCGTGGGCGGCGTGCAGCGCGGCGGCGGTCTGCGCGACGATGTCCAGGGTGCGGTCGGTGCTGAGGATGTGCTCGCGCTCCAGGATGCTGGAGAGCGCCTCGCCGGGGACCAGCTCCATGACGAGGAAGGCGCTGCCCTCCTCCTCGCCGTAGTCGTAGACGTTCGCGATGCCTTCGTGGTTGACGAGCGCTGCGTGGCGGGCCTCGGCACGGAAGCGCTCGAGGAAGCCGGGGTCGCCGAGGTACTCGTCCTTGAGGATCTTGATGGCGACGGTGCGTCCGATCACCAGATCGGTGGCCTGCCAGACCTCGCCCATCCCGCCGATCGCGATCCGCGACTGCAGCTCGTAACGTCCTCCGAAGGTGAGCCCTGCTGTGGGTCTCATTTATTCAGCACCGCCTCTAGTACTTTTCTCGCGATCGGCGCGGCGATGGAGTTCCCCGTGCCGCTCTGACCGCGTCCACCGCCATTTTCCACGACAACTGCAACAGCGAACCGAGGGTCGTTCGCCGGTGCGAACCCGGTGAACCACAGCGTGTAGGGGTCGTTCTCCCCGTTCTGCGCCGTCCCCGTCTTTCCGCCGACTTCGACCCCGTCTATTCTTGCATTGCTCGCTACGCCGTGATCGACGCCGTCGACCATCATCTGCTTCACCGTGTCGGCGTTCGCCTGGCTCAGCGGCTGCGAGAACTCCTTCGCCTGGAAGGTCTCGATCGGCTGCAGATCCGACGAGCGGATCGAGTCGACGAGGTTGGGGGTCATCAGCGTGCCGCCGTTCGCGATGGCGGCCGAGACCATCGCCATCTGGAGCGGCGTGGCCTTGTCGTTCTTCTGGCCGAACGAGCCGAGCGCACGCTCGGCAGGGTTGGTGTAGAGCGGATACACGCTCTTCTCCACGGGGATCGGGATGCTGAGCGGCTGGTTGAAGCCGAACTTGTCGGCCTGGTCCTTGATGACCTCCGGCTTCAGCTGCATCCCGAGCTCGGCGAACGGGATGTTGCAGGAGAGGATCTGCGCCGTTGCGAGCGAGACGGTCGCGCCCGGCCCGCACGTGGTCAGCGAGTCGTTCTTGACCACCGTCGGCGACCCGGGCAGCTGCAGCGACGACGGGTTCGGGAACTGGCTGTCCTTGGTGTAGTCGCCCGTGCCGAGTGCCGTCGAGCTCATCACCGGCTTGAAGGTGGATCCCGGTGGGTTGAGGTCGCCGCCGATGGTGCGGTTGATCAGCGGGTCGCCCGGAGCGTCGAGCAGCTGCTGGTAGGCCGCATTCACCGCCTCGGTGTCGTGCGACGCGAGCGTGTTCGGGTCGTAGTTGGGCTTCGAGACCATCGCGAGGATGCGGCCGGTCTTGGGCTCGAGGAGCACGACGGCGCCCTGGTAGTCGCCGAGCGCATCCCACGCCGCCTGCTGCGCGACCGGGTCGATGGTGGTCTCCACCGTCGCGCCCTGCGGGTTCTTTCCGGTGAAGATCGAGTTGATGCGCTCGAAGAACTGGGAGTTGGACGACCCGCTGAGCTTGTCGTCCAGGGCGCCCTCGAGCCCGGTCGCCTCGCCGTCGATCGGGTAGAACCCGGTGACCGCGGAGTAGAGGGGCCCGTTGCTGTAGACCCGCTGCCACTTGTACACATCCTTCGACGGCACCGACTGCGCGATGGGCTGACCGCCGGCGAGGATCGCACCGCGCTGCGCGGAGTAGCTGTCGTTCCTGGCGCGGGTGTTGCGGGCGTCCGCCGAGAGGGTGTCCGCCTGGAAGACCTGCAGGATGGAGGTCGAGACGAGCAGGGCAAGGAACATGGCCAGCACGATCGTGCTGACACGCTTGATCTCGCGGTTCATGTCAGTTCACCACCAGCCGGGGTTGGTTGCGGACCGTATCGGAGAGGCGCAGCAGCAGGGCGACGATGATCCAGTTGGCCACGAGCGAGGATCCACCCGCAGCGAGGAACGGCGTCGTCAGACCCGTGAGTGGGATGACCCTGGTCACGCCGCCGATGACGATGAAGCACTGCAGCGCGACGATGAAGGAGAGGCCGACGGCCAGGAGCTTGCCGAAGTCGTCCTGCCCGGCGAAGCCGATGCGCAGACCGCGCGCCACGAAGACGAGGTACAGAGCGAAGATGGCGAAGAGGCCGGCGAGTCCCAGCTCCTCGCCCAGGCTCGCGATGATGTAGTCGCTGCGCGCGACCGGCGTCACCCACGGCTGGCCCTGACCGAGGCCGGTCCCGATCAGGCCGCCGTGCGCGAGCCCGAACAGACCCTGCACGAGCTGGAAGCTGCCGCCCTGGGCGTCGTAGACCTTCTGAGCGAAGGGGTCGAGCCAGTTCTCGAAGCGGTCGTGCACGTAGACGAGGAGCTGGCTGGCGACGACCGCGCCGCCCACGATGAGCAGCACGCCGAGGATCACCCAGCTGATGCGCGCCGTGGCCACGTACAGCATCACGAGGAACAGGCCGAAGATCAGCAGACCGGTTCCGAGGTCGCGCTGGAAGACGATCACGGCCATGGACATCAGCCAGACGATGAGGATCGGCCCGAGGTCTCTGGCCCGTGGGAAGCGGATCCCGAGGAACTTCTTGCCGACGGCCGACAGCGAGTCGCGTGCCTGCACGAGGTAGCCGGCGAAGAAGACGGCGAGGCAGAGCTTGGCGATCTCGCCGGGCTGGAAGCTGAACGGGCCGATCCGGATCCACACGCGTGCGCCGAAGATCTCCTGGCCGATCCCGGGCAGCATCGGCAGCAGCAGGAGCACGAGAGCCGCGAGGCCGAAGATGTAGGTGTACCGCTGCAGGACCCGGTGGTTGCGGATCACGATGATGACGGCGATCGCACAGGCGATCGCGATCGCTGCCCAGACGATCTGCTTGATGCCGTCCGACTCCCACCCGGTGACCTTGTAGTGGATGTCGATGCGGTAGATCTCGGCGATCCCGATCCCGGTGAGGACGGTCGCGATCGGCAGCAGGAACGGGTCGGCCTGCGGGGCGACGAAACGCAGGGCGACGTGCATCCCGAGGACCAGGGCCGAGAGGCAGGCGCCGTAGTAGACCAGGGTGAGGTCGACGTGTCCCTCGGCGCCCAGCTGGACGAGGACGACGGCCGCGGCGTTGATCCCGCAGGCGATCAGCAGGAGGAACAGCTCGAGGTTGCGGAGCTTCGCGGGAAGGCGCAGCCGTTTCACCGGGCCGGTGTCCGGCCTGGCCTGGCGGCGCTCGGAGACATCACTTCTTGACGGCATCGCTCAACTGATCCACGATCGCTTGGGCCGCGGCGAGGTCGTCCGCGTTGATGGTCCCCTGCACAAGCTGTTTGTCGTAAGCGGGGAGGCTCTTGACGGTCACATCCGACTCCTCGTAGACGTGCGAGAGGACGATGGGGCCCAGGTTCTGCTGCACACCCTGGAAGATGGCGACCTTGCCGGCCGGGGATTCGCCGACGAAGAAGCGGGACTGGGTCCACTGGTAGCCGAAAAGCACGGCGAGCACGATCGCCACGACCACCGCGGCGAGCCCGATCATCCACGTCAGTCGCCGACGGCGAGCGCGGCGTTCATCCTCTTCGATCAGCTCGTCGAGGTAGTCCTCCGACTGCGGCTCGAAGTGCGTCGGACCCGTCGCTGGACGGATCGGATGCAGGCGCAGCGTCGGGAGCCGGGACGCGCGCGCGGCCGGCTTGGGCTCGCCGAACTGCAGCGGCGCGGCGGCGGAGCCCACCGTCAGCGGCTCCTTGAGGACTTCGCCGCGCGACACGTCGGCGATGTCGAGGATGACCGCCGTCACGTTGTCCGGAGCGCCGGCGTCGAGGCTCTGCTTCAGCAGCTTGTCGGCGACCTGTTTCGGCCCCTCCTTGGCAGCGAGGGCGTTCTTCAGGTCGTCGTTCTTGACGACGCCGCTCAGGCCGTCGGAGCAGATCAGCCAGCGGTCGCCCGGCTGCGTCTCCAGGATCCAGGTGTCGATCTCGGGGGAGGCGTCCACGTCGCCGAGCACGCGCATCAGCACGGAGCGGCGCGGATGGACCATCGCCTCCTCCTCGGTGATGCGGCCGCTGTCGACGAGGCGCTGGACGAACGTGTGGTCCGTGGAGACCTGCTTGAGCTCGCCGTCGCGGTACAGGTAGATGCGGGAGTCGCCGATGTGTGCGAGGGCGATCCGGTCGCCGACGCGGATGAGGGCGCTGACCGTGGTGCCCATCCCGGTCAGTTCCGGGTGCTCGAACACGGTCTCGGCGAGCAGGGAGTTCGCCGCGATCAGCGCCGACTGCAGCGCGAACTCCGCCTCGGAGGCCGTCTCGTACTCGCGGTCGGCCTCGCGGATGCGGGTCACCGCGATCGCGCTCGCGACGTCACCGCCGGCGTGGCCTCCCATTCCGTCGGCGACGACGAACAGGTCCCGGCCTGCGTAGCCCGAGTCCTGGTTGTTCGAACGGATCTTCCCGATGTGGGAGACGGCCGCCGCGCGATTCGCTGCTGCCACGGCTACCGTCGCAGCTCGAATGTGGTCGTGCCGATCTTGATCGGGGTGTCGAGTGGGACCTGGGTCGGGACCGTCACGCGCCGGCCGTCGAGGAACGTGCCGTTCGTGGAGTCGAGATCCTGGATCATCCACTCGTCGTTCCACAGGAGCAGGCGGGCGTGGTGGGTCGAGGTGTAGTCGTCTCGGATGACCAGCCCCGACTCGCTGGAACGTCCGATGGTGATGGGGTCGCGGCCGAGCGGCAGCTCCGTCCCTGCGCGCGGACCGGAGGTCAGCACGAGGCGGCGTGCGGTCTGGGTGCTGGCGTTCGAACCGCCGGAGACGGTGTTCGCGCCGGAGGGCAGGGACGAGACCGGAGCGTGCTGCATGACCGCCTCGGTCGGTCCGGCCGGCACCGCACTCGCTGCGGCGGGCGCGGCAGCGGGGAACGGGGACGCCTGGGCCTGCGGCTCCGGGAGCTTGCGCACCCGCTGCCCGAAGAGATCGGTGCGGAGCGCGTAGATGATGCCGAAGACGAACAGCCAGAGGAGCAGCAGGAAGCCGAACCTCAGGACGAGGAGTGCGAGTTCACTGGGGTTCATGCCGGTCCCCAGAAGTTGTCACCCGCGGAGGCGCGGGGGGCGGCAGAGGCCTGGGGGAGCACGCGGAAGACGATGCGGGTGCGTCCGATCGTGATGACGGAGTCGGGGTCGAGGATGGCCTTCTTGACCGGCTCGCCGTTCAGCTTCGAGCCGTTGGTGGAGCCGAGGTCCTCCACCTGGGCGCGGTGGCCGTCCCAGGTGATCATGACGTGCCGGCGCGAGATGCCGGTGTCGTCCACGGTGATGTCGGCGTCGCTGCCGCGGCCGATCACGGTGCGGGCACGCGAGAGCGGGTAGTGACGGCCGTTCACATCCAGCACCGGCGTCCAGGCCACGTCGCCCTTGACGTTCTCGGAGTCGACCTGCAGCATCCCCACCGACAGGTCGGAATCCTCCTGCAGCTCGATCGAGATGCCGCCGGCGAACTGGTAGTGCTGGCTCGCCGCGTGCTTCTGCACGAAGGTGACGAGCTCGTCGGTGAGGGCAGCGCCCATCGACTGCATGCGCTGGTGGTCGGCGCCGGACATCCGCAGCACGAAGCGGTTCGGAGCGAGCACGCGGTCGCGGGAGACGACGGCCGCCTTCGTGTCCATCTCCTTGCGCAGGGCGCTCGTGAGCTCGACAGGCTGCAGCCCGGAACGGAAGGTCTTCGCGAACGCGCCGTTGACGGCGCGCTCGAGCCCCCGCTCGAAGTTGTCCAGTATGCCCACAGTCTCCCGCTCCCGGCTTGCTAGCTACATGCATGTTAGTCGGATCGCTTGGAAAGGCACCCACGGCCCCTGCGTATCGGGTGAAGATCCGCCCGGGGGATGACGGCGCCGATTCGTGAACCGCGCTGTCGTCGTGTTAGTCTTCCTTGGTTCGCGCGAGTGGCGGAATTGGCAGACGCGCTGGCTTCAGGTGCCAGTGCCCGCAAGGGCGTGGGGGTTCAAGTCCCCCCTCGCGCACGGACGTGAAGGCCCCGGGTATCCCGGGGCCTTCTGCTTTTCCCTGGACGGTCCTCGGAGCCGCACCGCGCCGTATGCGCGCGGCGGTCAGTCGGTGAAGACCGCGAACGCCCATCCCGAGTGCAGGTTCGGCACCTCGATGACCAGGGCGTTCCGGGGGAGCTCCGCCTCGAACGTCGCATGGTCGAGCAGGCGCATCCGGAGGTGGCGGCGCGTCGCATCGGCGGCGAGCCCCTGGATCGCGAAGGCGAGGTCGTACACCTCGTCGTCCGTCGGGTCCGCGAGCCAGCCCCACAGCGGGGCGGTCGGGGAGACGCTCACGACGTCGAGAAGGACGGAAGCGAGATCCTCGAGACCGGCTCCCGTCGCGATCATCGTCGAGGCTCGGAGCCGGGTGTTGGAGGCGACGAAGACCACCGGCGCGCCGGGTTCCAGGCCGACCAGCGCGTGAATGAGGCGGGTGTCCAGAACGGGGCTGCCGGTCTTGATCATCGTCGGGTCCTTCCTGCCTGTTCCTCAGTGTGGTCCCTAGTGCGGCAACCCTAGGCTGTCCTCCAAAATGAGGACAAGAGTGCGCGTGCCCCCCAAACGGGGCTGATTTCCCATATTGACAGGCTCCTGTCAATCCGCGCAGGATGGCCGCATGCCTGCTGCCGCCCTCCATCGCGTGATCGTCTCGTCGTCCGACCTGGCCGATACGCTGCCCCTGTATGAAGGAGTGCTCGGTCTGCTCCTCGAGCGCCGGGCGGACGGCTTCGCGTGGCTGCGCAGCGCCGACGGCGTCGAGATCATGCTGCACGAGCGCCCGGCGGCGGCGTCCGACACCGCGGTGGCGGTGACCTTCGCCGTCTCTCGCCTCGACGATGTGGTGGCGCGCTGGGTCGCGGCCGGCGGCTCGCTGATCGACGCGCCCGAACGCCGGCCGTGGGGAGAGCGGATGGCGGTCGTCCGGGACGCCGACGGGCACGTCGTCTGCCTGAGCGAGACCCCGTGAGTGGAGAAGGGGAGCGCCTCACCGAGCTGGTCGACGAGGTCTTCCGGCTCTCCGACGCCCTCGCCAGGGCCGGGGACGCGATCGTGGCGGAGGAGGGCCTGAGCGCATCCCGGTGGCGGACGCTGGGCGCCCTGGTTTCCGGTCCGCTCAGCGTCGCGGAGATCGCCAGGCGGCGGGGGATGCGCCGGCAGTCGGCGAGCGAGAGTGTCGCGCAGCTAGAGGCCGCAGGGCTGGTGGCCCGAACGCCCGACCCTCGGGACGCGCGGGCGCCGCTCGTCTCCCTCACGGAGGAGGGGCGCGCGGTGCTGGCGCGCATCCGGCCCCGGCGGAAGGCGTGGGCTGCGCGCACCGCTCGCGCCGCATCCCTCGACGAGCTCTCCGCGGCGGTGGAGCTGGCGCGGCGGCTGCGCGCGGAGCTCGAGTCGGCGGAGCGCTGACCGCGGCCCGGCGGGACCGTAGACTCGTGGCGTGTCCGAGGACGTCCCGGTGCTGAGCGACGCGCTCTTCGAGATCTTCGCGGGCGGCAGCTGGGTCTTCCTGCCCGCCCTGCCCGCGCGCGGGCTCGCGACGGAGCTGGAGGCGGACATCCTCGACGAGCAGTTCTCGTGGTGCGAGAACCCGCACCTCGGGCAGGGCGCCGGCCTGCTGGTGCTGACGTCGTCCATGAACGGGTGGATGCTGCTGCACGGCGCGAGCGAGACGGTCGGCGGGGCCGCCGCGCTGCTCAGCGAGCAGCGGGACGTCTACCGCGCGATGATCGACGTGCGGCTCCCGGCGATGAGCTGGGCGTTCCTGGAGCGCGGCGCGCCGACCCGATCGGTGTCGCTGGAGCTCGGGGACGACGGCGGCCTGGTCGCGCGCACGTCCGGTCATCCGCTGCCGTTCGAGGTGGACGGGATGGCGCCGCCGCGCACCCCCGCCGGTCTCGACTCCTTCTTCTATCCGGTGGCGATCCTCGGCGAGCACGGTGTGACTGTCGACGACCTCGAGCGCGCGCTCGACCGGCCGAGCGTCACCCTGCAGGTGCGCTGACGTCGTAGCGCAGGTACACGGTGCCGTTCTCGAAGACGCGCTCATCGCGCAGGCGCAGGTCGATGCGCAGGCCGGCGGGGAGTGCGGGCAGGCCGCCTCCGACCGCGACCGGAGCGACGAAGAGCTCGACCTGGGCGATCAGACCGGCGCGGAACGCGGCGGCCGCGATGGTCGGACCGCCGATCTCCACATCCGTCGGCGACGCGTCGACCAGGGCGCGGACCTCGGCGGGGTCGAAACGCGGCTCCACCCGGGTCTGCGGGGTGCTGACCTCGGTCAGCGTGGACGAGTAGACGACCTTGTCGGCCGCCTTCCAGATGGCGGCGTAGTCGACGACGACATCCGCATCCCCTGCGGCGGGCATCTCCTGCCAGACCCGCATCGTCTCGTACATCCTGCGCCCGTAGAGATAGGTGCCGACGGGACGCTGGCGGTCGTTGATGAACGCGTGGACCTCCTCGGAGGGGACCGTGAAGTCGAACGATCCCGACGCGTCGACCGTGTAACCATCCAACGAGGTGTTCGCTGTATAGAGCAGAGCCATGGCTGGACTCTAGGACCGCGGCAGGCGCAGGGCTAGGGCCGGGAGGGCGGGATCAGCCGTGGGGGAGGAGCGCGGCCAGCGCGTGCAGCTCGTCGCCGAACAGCACAGGGACGATGACGTCGAGCGCCAGTCCGATGCCGACGGTGAGGAGCGCGGCGCCGGCCGCGATGACGACGAGCACAGCGATGAGCCTCAGATAGGCGTTCCCCGCGAGCGACGCGAAAACCCCCCGGTTCCGCGCGACCCCCCGCAGCGGGATGCGGTGCTCCAGTGTCGTCATGTCCTTCCCCTTCTCTGGCCGATGGATCCAGTCAAGCCGGGGGCGTGGGCCGGCACATCCACCCGTGGTGGGGAGCGGGTCATCCGTCGGTATGATTCGTCCGTCGAGGGGGAACGGAATGAGACGACCGCTGTGGATCGCGCTGGTGGCCGGGGGGATGGCGCTGCTGCTCGCGCTCGGCGTGACCTCGTTCGTGCTGATGCTGCAGGCGAAGGCCGCCGCGGATCCTGCACGCATCGTGACCGCCTACCTCGGCCAGGTGCGTGCGGGGCATGTCGAGGCCGCGATGCGGATGGAGGGCAGGAAGACCGACCCGAACGAGGTGCTGCTCACCGATGCGGCGTACGCGAAGGCGACCGAGCGGCTCTCCGGCTTCCGCGTCGTCCGGGTGCGCACGAACGGGGATCGCGCCGTCGTCGACGTGCAGACGACGGCGGGAGGCCACACGGCCCACTCGAGCCTGTCGCTGAAGAGCGGGGGCTGGACCCCTGCGGCGCTGTTCGGCATCGTCGCGTGGCGGCTGCAGCCCGCGGAGCTCTCCATGATCGACGTGCACGTCGGCGCGCCCGGCAGCATCACGGCGACCATCGCCGGGGCGAAGGTGGAGGCGGCGCGCCATCCCGCACTTCTCGCCTTCCCCGGGCGCTACGCCATCGAGGTTCCCGGCGGCAGCCCGTGGTTCACGGTGAAGGGGTCGAGCGTGGCCATAACCGGCTTCCAGCAGCGCGAGGAGCTCACGGCGACCGCCGAGCTCACGCAGAAAGGCGCGGATGCCGCCGTCGCCGCCGCGAACGCGTGGGTCCAGTCGTGCATGCAGGGCGGCCCGAAGCCGAGCGGATGCTCCTTCGGCCTCACCGACGGCGCGACGGACGGTGAGGTCTGGACGAACCAGAAGTGGACGCTGGCCACCGCGCCGAAGGTGACCGTCTCGGCGTGGAGCGACCAGTGCGGCCTGCCGGGCCAGCGCGACGGCACCGGGTGCTGGCCGGTCAAGACGGCGTCCGCGGGGGCCGCCGACTTCTCGGCCGACTACAGCATCCCCGCCACGGGGGAGACAGGGACGATCACGTCGACCGGCTCCATCGAGGTGGATGTCGAGGGCGGGATCACCGGCTTCCAGGACGCCGGCGCGTTCTTCATCTCGGTGCAGTGGCGCTGAGCGCGAGCCCGCACAGCGGTTCCGGCGCGGCCACGGGATGCCCTTCGGTGTCTGCGAGGCGGCGTGCGAGCTGCTCGCGTCGGCGCGCGAGGGTCTCGATCGCGGCGTCCAGCTCGGCGATGCCGTCGCGGTAGGCCTCGACGGATGCCGGGCACTCGTCGCTGCGCTCGTGACCGGAGTGCAGGCAGGCGATGAACGGGGCCGCCTTGCCGGGCGGGATCCCGGTCGCGGCGAGCTCGCGGATCTCGCGGACGGCGCGCAACTCCTCGGCGCCGTAGTCGCGGTAGCCGTTCGCGAGGCGCTGCGGCACGAGCAGGCCGAGGCGCTCGTAGTATCGCACCGCCTTGACGGTCACGCCGGCCCGCGTGGCGAGCTCGCTGATCTGCATCGGGATCCTCCGCCCACAGCGTAAACCTTCCCCACCGGGTCAGGGTCAACGCGCGCTACACTATTAGTTAGTGCCCTAATGAATCGAGGAGAGATGTCCGGACGCTTCGCGAGCTGGTACTCGCGCTGGAACGAGAAGCTCATCCGTGTCGCCGGTCCCGCGCAGCTCGGAGCCGGTCACCCGGAGGGTCCCGACGTGCGTTCCACTGCATCCCCGTGCCCGATGTGCGGCCGCCCGATGACCGAGCACACGGTGCTCCGCCCCGGCGGTCAGCGGGACGCGACCCGGCTGGTGTGCCCGGAGGCCGCGCAGATCGCCTGAGCGCTACTCCGCGCGCACCGCTGCGGCGATGATGGCGTGCAGGCTCTCCCGCAGGTTCACCAGATCGGCCGGCGGCAGCCCGAGGCGCTCGACGATGCGCGGCGGGATGGTCTCCGCCTCGGCGCGCAGGGCGCGGCCGCGCTCGGTCAGCGTGACCTCGAGCGCCCGCTCGTCCGTCGAGCTGCGTCTGCGCTCGATGTAGCCGGTCGCCTCCAGGCGCTTGAGCAGCGGGGAGAGCGTCGCCGGCTCCAGCTGCAGGGCGTCGCTGAGGTTCTTGACGGACCGCGGCTCCGCCTCCCAGAGGGCGAGCATCACGAGGTACTGGGGATGCGTCAGCTGCAGCGGCTCGAGCACCGGCCGGTACAGCGCGATGACGCTGCGTGCGGCCACGGCGAGGCCGAAGCAGACCTGGTTCTCCAGGGCGAGCAGATCATCGGACACGAGGGCCATTCTAGGCGCGCCCGCGGTCACCGATCGTCGGTCCGGCGCTGCTCGGTGCGCTCGCCGCTGGCGGGATCGATCGTGTCCCGGGTCGTCACCGTGCGGGTGCGCCTGCGGAACGTGAGGAACAGCGAGAGCACGAACACGAGCAGTCCCGCCCCCATCAGGATGTAGCCGGTCACCTTAAGGTCGATCCAGCTGATCTCGACGTTCAGGGCGAATGCCAGGATCAGCCCGACCACGAAGATGAAGATGCCGCTTCCGATGCCCATCGTGCCCTCCCCGTCCGGTGGCGCTCAGGCTACTCCGCGCGCTCGCCTCCTGGCACGGGCGATTTCGCGCCTCACTCCGCGCGGGAGAACTCGGAAGCCCTGGCCACCTGGTCGGCGGTCAGCGCGACGCCCGTGTAGCGCTCGAACTGGCGGGCCGCCTGCAGCGCGATCACCTCGGCGCCGGTGATCAGCGTCTTCCCCGCGGCGCGTCCGGCGGCGACGAGCGGTGTCTCCGCCGGGAAGGCCACGACGTCGAAGACGGTGTCCGCACGCCGGATCTGCTCGTCGGAGAAGGCCTGCGTCCGCTCCTCGGAGCCGCGCATCCCGAGCGGTGTCACGTTCACGATCACGTCGTGGGCGGGAGCCGGGTCGTCGGCCAGCCAGCGATAGCCGTACTTCTCGGCGAGGGCGGGGCCGGCCTGCTCGTTGCGGGCGAGCACCGTGACGTTCTCGAATCCACAACCCCGGAACGCGGCGACCACGGCCTTGGCCATTCCGCCGGAGCCGCGCACCAGCACGCTCTTTGCGGCGTCGACGCGCTGCTGGGTCAGCAGCAGGGCCACCGCCTCGTAGTCCGTGTTCGAGGCCGTGAGCAGACCGTCCTCGTTGACGACGGTGTTCACGGACTCGATCGCGAGGGCGGACGGCTCGAGGTTGTCGACCAGCGGGATGATCGCCTCCTTGAACGGCATCGAGACGGAGCAGCCGCGGAAGCCGAGCGCCCGGATGCCGCGTACGGCGCCCTCCAGGTCGTCGGTGCTGAACGCCTTGTAGACGAAGTTCAGACCGAGCTCGTCGTAGAGGAAGTTGTGGAAACGCGTTCCGATGTTGCTCGGGCGACCGGCGAGGGAGATGCAGACCTGCATGTCCTTGTTGAGGATGGGCATGCGTCCATTCTCGCCCTGACCGGCGGGATCAGCCCTCGGCGCCCGCGACGACCGTGCCGATGCCGAGCGCGGCGAGCACGCCGGCGGACACTCGCTCCAGGATGCGGGTCACCCGCGGGCGCCGGAGCCAGGCGACCAGCCGCGAGGCGAGCACGGTGACCGCGACCAGGTAGAGGCCGCCGACCACCGCGTCCACCGCGCCGAGCAGCATGGTCTCGCCGAAGCCGGCGTGCGCGGAGACGAACTGCGGGACGACCGCGAGGAAGAACAGGCCGACCTTCGGGTTGAGCAGCGTCGAGAGCAGCCCGGCGACCAGGCTGGACGAGGAGCGCCGGCGCTGCGCGGGGATCGCCTCGGCGCCCTCCTGCTCGCGGCGCGCGCTCCGCCGGGTCGAGAGGAACGCCATGATGCCGAGGTACAGCAGGTAGAGGCCGCCGATGATCTTCACGATGCGGAAGAGCTCGGCCGACTGCTCGAGCAGCGCGGCCAGTCCGACGGCGACCAGTGCGGCCCACACGAGCGAGCCGACGGCGCAGCCGGCCGCGGCCGCGAAGCCGTCGCGCGCCCTGCCCATGCTGTAGCGCAGCACCAGGAAGGTGTCGGGGCCCGGCGTGAGGGCCAGGACCAGGCAGAGCCCGGCGAACGCCAGGATGGAGAGGGCCGTCATGCGACGATCCTAGGGGCTCACCGCTCCACTTCGTCCAGCCGGATCGTGGCGGAGGGGCCGGCCGGGTCGACGAGCAGTCCGGCATAGCCGTCCTCCCTGGCGACGCGGGCGACCTGCGCGACGGTGGTCCCGCGTGCGGTCAGCTCCGGCGACCAGGCGAACACCTCGGCCGGCGACGTGAAGACGGGATGCAGCAGGGCGCCGTCCGCTCCGACGGCCGACGGCACCGCGCCCTGCGCGGCGTCCACGCCGACGTAGACGACGGAGGACTGGGTGAGCAGCGCGAGGAACTGCGGCCAGGGGAGGTCGCGGTCGACGAGCGCGTTCTTGAGCGCGGCGTTGCGGCCGGGCTCCTCGGTGACCTGGCCGCGCAGCTCCTCGCTGTACGCGATGAGCAGGGCGTCGTCCCCCGGATCGAGCGCGAGGCCGTCCGCGCGGGACATCGCCTCCGCGAGCACGGACCACGCCGGCTGCGCCAGGGAGAGGAAGCGCTCGCCGCGGCGGTAGGCGGAGAGCCGCTCGTTGCTGGTGAACGCGACGAGCAGCTCCTTGCCCGCGGCGTCCACCTGCTTGCCGAGCGCGAGGGTGTCGCCCTGCTGGAAGCCGGCCTCCGGGTCGGCGAACGTGGACGCGCTGATGTCCAGCAGCAGTTCGCCGGCCACGCACTGCCGCAGCACGTTGGAGAACGTGCGGGCGTCCTTGCCGGCGGCCCACGCCTCCAGGGCGGTCTGGACGGGCAGGTTGCGCACCGGTCGTTCGCTCATGCGATCAGTATGCCGGGCCACGGTTACGTTCACAGCTTGACTCCAAAAGGCCGATCGTCCACGCTTATCGCTATGACCGCCACCGTGGGGCCCCACTCCCGTGGCGCACGCAATCCCGGGTCGCAGGGAGCCCTCAGGCACCTGAACCAGGAGCGTCTCGTCGAGTTCCTGCTCGCCAACGGCTCCTCCACCCAGGCCGAGCTGGCGCGCGGAACGGGCCTGTCCACCGCCACCGTCTCGAACATCGTCCGGGACATGGCGGCGAAGGGCGTCGTGGCGACGTCGCCGGTGACCTCGAGCGGCCGGCGGGCGCTGCTGGTGCAGCTGACCGACACGGGCGATGTCGCTGTCGGGGTCGACTTCGGCCGCCGGCACGTGCGCATCGCGCTGTGCACCCTCGGCTACGAGGTGATCGCCGAGGGCGAGATGCCGCTCGCGCTCGGCTACGACGTCGGCGGTGCGATGCAGGAGGCGGCGGCCCTGCTGGACAGGATGCTCGAGGCGGGCGGTCACGACAGGGAATCCGTGCTCGCGGTGGGCATCGGCATCCCCGGTCCGATCGACCGCAGGACCGGCACCGTGCTGCAGGGGGCGATCCTGCCGGAGTGGGTCGGCGTCAACCTGCGCGACCTCGAGGACACCTTCCGCTTCCCCGTCCTGGTCGACAACGACGCGAACCTCGGCGCGCTCGCCGAGGTGACCTGGGGCGCCAACCGCGGGGTGCGGAACCTCATCTTCGTGAAGATCGGCACCGGCATCGGGTCCGGGCTCATCCTGAACGGCCTGCCCTACTACGGGTCGCTCGGCATCACGGGCGAGCTCGGCCACACCCCCGTGGCGGAGCATGGTGTGATCTGCCGCTGCGGCAACCGCGGCTGCCTGGAGACGATCGCGTCGACGACCGTGATGATCGAGGCGCTTTCGCACGGCGCGAGCGCGCCCGTGAGCACGGCGGACATCCTGCGCAGGGGACTGGAGCGCGACCCTGCGGTACTCCGCGTCGTCGGCGACGCCGGCACCGCGATCGGGCAGGCGATCGGCAACATCGCGAACATCATCAACCCCGAGCTGGTGCTCATCGGCGGTCCGCTGGTGGGGCTGGGGGAAGCGCTGCTCGGGCCGATCCGGAACGGCATCCAGCACAACGCCATCCCGGTGATCGCCGAGACGACGGTCGTTCGGATCTCCTCGCTCGGCGACCGGGCCGAGTCCCTGGGCGCCGCGGCCCTGGTCATCCAGGGCGCGCTGGCCGGCCGGGACTAGCGTCTTCCGGATCCCGGCGTACCATCGCGCTCGTTTGTTATCGATCCGTTGTCTTCAACATTTGACGCCAAGACTGAATTTAGCGTTTACTACTTAGGCGCATAACGCGTAGCAGTGCAACACAGCCCGATTCCAGCACACCAAGGAGCGACGATGTCGTCGAATGCAGTCATCCTGCAGATGCGCACGATCACCAAGGAGTTCCCGGGGGTCAAGGCGCTCGAGGATGTCTCCCTCACCGTCCACGCGAACGAGATCCACGCGATCTGCGGCGAGAACGGCGCAGGCAAGTCCACCCTCATGAAGGTCCTCTCCGGCGTCTACCCGTACGGGACCTACAGCGGGGACATCGTCTACCAGGGCGAGGTCATGCGCTTCAGGGACATCAAGTCCTCCGAGCAGCGGGGCATCGTGATCATCCACCAGGAGCTCGCGCTCATCCCGGAGCTCTCGATCACCGAGAACATCTTCCTCGGCAACGAGCCCGGTCGCGGCGGCGTCATCAACTGGGGGGAGGCGAAGCGGCGCGCGGTCGAACTGCTCGCCCGCGTCGGCCTCAACGACGACCCCGACACCCAGATCAAGAACATCGGCGTCGGCAAGCAGCAGCTCGTCGAGATCGCCAAGGCGCTCAACAAGGACGTGAAGCTGCTCATCCTCGACGAGCCCACCGCGGCGCTCAACGAGGCGGAGTCCGCGCACCTGCTCGACCTCATCGTCGGGCTCAAGCACAAGGGCGTCAGCTCGATCATCATCAGCCACAAGCTCAACGAGATCGAGCGCGTGGCGGACGAGATCACCATCATCCGCGACGGCCGCACGATCGAGACGCTCAGCGTGAAGGCCGACGGCGTCGACGAGGACCGCATCATCCGCGGGATGGTCGGCCGCACCCTCGAGAGCCGCTTCCCCGAGCGCACGCCGAACATCGGCGAGGTCTTCTTCGAGGTGCGCAACTGGGTCGTCCAGCACCCGCAGGTGCCGGAGCGCCTGGTGGTCAAGGACTCCAGCTTCTCGGTGCGCCGCGGCGAGATCGTCGGCTTCGCGGGCCTGATGGGCGCCGGCCGCACCGAGCTCGCGATGAGCGTCTTCGGCCGCTCGTACGGCACGTTCGTCTCCGGTGAGATCTACAAGGACGGCCGCCAGATCCAGGTGCGCAACGTCTCCGAGGCGATCGACAACGGCCTCGCCTACGTGAGCGAGGACCGCAAGGTGCTCGGGCTGAACCTGCTCGACGACATCAAGGAGTCGATCGTCTCCGCCAAGCTCACCAAGATCGCCTCCCGCGGCGTGGTCAACGACCTGAAGGAGCACGCGGTAGCGGAGCAGTACCGCACCAGCCTCCGCATCAAGACCCCGGACGTCGACCGCGGCGTCAGCACCCTCTCCGGCGGAAACCAGCAGAAGGTCGTGCTGGCCAAGTGGATGTTCACCGACCCGGACATCCTCATCCTCGACGAGCCCACCCGCGGCATCGACGTCGGCGCCAAGTTCGAGATCTACGGGATCATCCAGGAGCTCGCGGCGCAGGGCAAGGGCGTCATCGTCATCTCGTCCGAGCTGCCCGAGCTGCTCGGCATCTCCGACCGGATCTACACGATCTTCGAGGGGCAGATCACCAACGAGCTTCCGATCGCGGAGGCCACCCCCGAGACCCTCCTGAAAAGCATGACATCGGCCAAGAAGAAGGCAACCCACTGATGACCACACAGATCGAAGAAAAGAAGAAGTCGGGCGGCATCCGCGACCTCGGCAAGATGTTCGGCGGCGGCCAGTCCACCGGTCGCCAGTTCGGCATCCTCGGGGCGCTCGTCGTCATCGTCCTGCTGTTCGAGCTGCTCACCGGCGGCAAGACCCTCGACTCGGTCAACCTGATCAACCTGGTCAACCAGAACGCCTACGTGCTGGTGCTCGCCATCGGCATGGTCATGGTGATCATCGCCGGCCACATCGACCTGTCGGTCGGTTCGGTCGCGGCGGTCGTCGGCATCATCGTCGCGCAGGCGATGAACAGCTGGAACCTGCCCTGGCCGCTGGCCATCGTGCTCGGTCTCGCCGTCGGCGCGGTCATCGGCGCCTGGCAGGGCTGGTGGGTCGCCTACGTCGGCGTCCCGGCCTTCATCGTGACGCTGGCGGGCATGCTCATCTTCCGTGGCCTGAACCAGCTGATCGGAAACGCGAACACCATCCCGGTCCCGGACGGCTTCACCTTCATCGGCGGCGGCTTCCTGCCCGAGTGGGGGCCCGACACCGGCTTCAACAACTCCACTCTGCTGCTGGGCCTGGTCATCGCCGTCGTCATCGCGCTGATCGAGGTGCGCACGCGCCGCAACCAGACGAAGATGAACTCCGAGAAGGCGCCGCTCTGGGTGAGCGTGTTCAAGGTCGTCGTGCTCGACGCGATCGTGATCTACTTCACGTTCCTGTTCGCGGGCGGCCGTGTCGGCACCTCGTTCCCGGTCTCCGGCATCATCCTCGGCGTCCTGATCATCCTCTACTCGTTCATCACCCGCAGCACGATCTTCGGTCGTCACATCTACGCGGTCGGCGGCAACTCGCACGCCGCGGAGCTCTCGGGCGTCAAGATCAAGCGCGTCAACTTCTTCGTGATGATGAACATGTCCGTGCTCGCCGCCCTCGCCGGCATGATCGCGGTCGCCCGGTCGGTCTCCTCCGGCCCGCAGGACGGACTCGGCTGGGAGCTCGACGCGATCGCGGCCGTCTTCATCGGTGGCGCCGCGGTCTCCGGCGGTATCGGTACCGTCGCCGGCTCCATCGTCGGTGGTCTCGTCATCGCCGTGCTGAACAACGGCCTGCAGCTGCTCGGCGTCACGAGCGACTGGGTGCAGATCATCAAGGGCCTCGTGCTGCTGATCGCGGTCGGCATCGACGTCTACTCGCACCGCCGCGGCGGGCCGTCGCTGATCGGCCGGCTGCTCGGTGGCGGGCGCAAGCGCGGCGAGGCCGCGGTCGACGCGGCCGGCGCCGAACAGCCCGCGGTCGTCCCCACCTCCGACCAGGCCGAGGACTCCTCGCGGTCGCTCAGCTCCTGAACTCCACATCCCCCTGCACCATCCACAGAGAAGAAAGAGATAAGAATGCGCAAGATCGCACTCGCGACAGTGGCTGTCGCAGCTGCCGCCGCGCTCGCCCTGTCGGGCTGCTCGAGCCGTGACGGCTCGTCCGGCTCCTCGACGGCGTCCGGCTTCGCCAAGGACGCGTCGATCGGTGTCGCCCTCCCGACCAAGACGTCGGAGAACTGGGTTCTCGCCGGTGGCCTGTTCGAGGACGGCCTGAAGGAGGCCGGTTTCAAGGGCGACGTCCAGTACGCCGGTGGCTCCGGTGTCTCCGACCAGCAGTCGCAGATTCAGTCGATGATCACCAACGGCGCCAAGGTCGTCATCATCGGCGCCGTCGACGGTGGCCAGCTCGCTGCGCAGGCCAAGGCCGCGCACGACGCCGGCGCGACCGTCATCGCGTACGACCGCCTCATCCTCAACACCAAGGACGTCGACTACTACGTCGCGTACGACAACGAGAAGGTCGGCGAGCTGCAGGGCCAGGCCCTGCTCGACGGCATGAAGGCCAAGTTCCCTGGCAAGAAGAACTACAACATCGAGCTGTTCTCCGGCTCGCCGGACGACGCCAACTCGAAGGTCTTCTTCGACGGCGCCATGAAGGTGCTCAACCCGAAGATCAAGGACGGCACGCTGAAGGTCGTCTCCGGTGAGACCGCGCTCAAGCAGACCGCGACCCAGGGCTGGCTGCCGGCCAACGCGCAGACGCGCATGGACACGCTGCTCGCGAAGAGCTACGGCTCGGCCGAGCTCGACGGCGTCCTGTCGCCGAACGACACCCTCGCGCGCGCCATCATCACCTCGGTGAAGGGTGCGGGCAAGCCGGTCCCGATCGTCACCGGTCAGGACTCGGAGGCCGAGTCGGTCAAGTCCATCATGGCGGGCGAGCAGTACTCGACCATCAACAAGGACACCCGCAACCTGGTCAAGCAGGCCATCCAGATGGTCAAGGACCTGCAGCAGGGCAAGAAGCCCGAGACGAACGACACCACGTCGTACGACAACGGCAAGAAGGTCGTCCCGGCCTTCCTGCTGAAGCCGGTCATCGTCACCAAGGAGAACGCGGCCGAGGCGTACGCCAACGACCCGACCCTGGAGCCGCTGACCAAGTAAGTGCAGCATCCACACGGCGGCGGCCGGTCCCGAGAGGGGCCGGCCTTCGTCGTTCCGGGCGCGTGCGTGCCGGGATGGCGGTGGGCATGAAAAGAGGGGCCGGAGCGGTTCATCGCCGCTCCGGCCCCTTCCCCCGGATCCTTCCCCCTGGACCGGTCCCCCGTGGCCGAGCCTGGTTAAAAGGTAGGGAGGGAGCCGCTCGACGGCATCGGGGCTGTCACGGATTCCCGGACCGTGGCAGCCCGTACCGAGCGGACGGTTTCATGCGGGCGGGCGCGGGCTCGGGCCCGGGCTCGCGGTGATCGGGCTGCGCTTGCCGCGGAGCCGCCGGAGCACGATCGCCGGGAAGACGACGAGCAGCAGGAGGAGGACGACCAGCACGGCGCAGCCGACGACGATCGCGGGGGTCCGACCCAGCGTCACATCGAAGACGAAGAAGACGACGCCGGAGGTCAGCAGCGCGACGAGGGCCAGGGTGATGCGCAGCAGTCGGTTCGCGATGGACACGGTCTGCACCTTCTCGTGGTGCCGGAACAGCTGACGGTGCAGGGCGACCGGCGCGAGCCCGAGGGCCGTGCATCCGGCGGCCAGCGTCACGAGCACGAGGTAGAAGCCGACCTGGAACCCGTCCAGCTGCGAGAAGCGCTGCTGGAACGCGATGGCCAGTAGGAAGCCGCTGATCAGCTGCGTGCCGGTCTGGGTGACGCGGAGCTCCTGCAGGATCTCGCTCCAGTTGCGGTCGGCGCGCTGGGTCTCGCTCTCGGGCCGCCCATCCTGCGGGTCGACGTCGGGTTCGGGAGGCTGCGTCATCGCTCCATGCTCGCCCCACTCGTGCGGCGGCGCAATGCCGCCCGATAGAACCGGACCAGCTCCGAGGCGCTCGGGCGCTGGGAGGCCATCCCCGCGGCGTCCACGCGCTTCGACGCCATGTGGTGGCGCCAGGATTCGGCGGCGCAGCGGTGGTCCCACGCGACGGCTGCCGCAGCCTCCAGGGTGCGGCACCAGCCGATGAGCTCGCGGCCCCGGGAGGCGGGCGCCCAGGTGACCACCCGGAACCAGACCTCCGGCCGGTTCGGGTCGCCGAAGGCGAAACGCCGCACGACGGCGTACGGCGCTCCCATCGCGCCCTGGCGCAGCACCCACTCGGTCGGCAGGGCGTTCGCCACGGGGTGCCAGGATGCGCTCACGGCAGAACGTTACGGAACGCCGCCGACACCGCCGCCGGTCAGGTGAAGAGCCGGATGACAGCAGCGACGACCGCGGCCGCCGGCACCACGATGATGAACGGGACGCGCAGCGCGTAGAGCCCGGCGGCGATCGCGACGGCGGGGAGCCGCGCATCCAGCTGCAGCGACTGGCCGGCGCCGAAGGTCTGCACGCAGATCAGCGCGGCGAGCAGGGCCGCGGTCAGCAGGTCGCTGACGCGCGCGACCGTCGGGTGATCGAGGGCCTTCGGCGGCACCAGCCAGCCGGCCGCCTTCAGCGCCAGCACTGCGATGGAGCCGAGCAGGATGATGTGCCAGGTGGTCACGGCTCCACCTCCCTCTCCATCGGGACGGGGTCGGGATGCGGAGGGTCGTCCCTGCGCCCGAACAGGTTGAGCGCGCCGACCACGATCGCGACCACGGCCGCGGCGAGCACCGGCAGGCCGGGCATGAGGAACGGGGTGAGCAGCGTCGCGACGAACCCGGCGGCGACCGCGACGGCCTGCGTCTGCCTGGCCTTCAGCCGCGGCCAGAGCAGGCCGAGGAACGCGGCGGCGGCGGCCGCGTCGAGCCCGTAGGCCTTCACGTCGCCGATCAGGTTTCCCAGCAGGGCGCCGGCGAGGGTCATCAGGTTCCAGCCGATGTAGACCACCAGGCCGGTGACCCAGAAGCCGATGCGTTGCGCGCGCGGCTCGGTCTGCGCGGTGGCGACCGCCGTCGACTCGTCGATGGTGAGCTGCACGGCGGCGGAGCGGCGCCAGAAGCCGGCGCCGATGATGCGGGAGAGGCGCAGCGCGTAGAAGGAGTTGCGCACGCCGAGCAGGGCGGCGCTCGCGATGGCGGTGCCGCCCGCGCCGACGCCGCCGGAGGCCAGCACGCCGATCAGGGCGAACTGCGAGCCGCCGCTGAACATGACGAGGCTGAGTACGCAGGCCTGCCAGACGTCGAGTCCGGAGGCGGTGGCGAGGGCGCCGAACGAGATCCCGTAGGCCGCGGTCGCGATGCCGACGGCCCATCCCGAGCGCGCCGCCGCCCGCTCCTGGGTGGTGCGGGCGGCCCTGGTCACCGGAACAGTCTGGCCACGACCGTCTCGGCGGTCGAGTCGTCGAGGGTCCAGGGCTGGAAGATGACGCGGTAGATGATCGGGGCGACGACCACGTCCATCACCTCGTCCTCGGTGAGCCCGGATTCCGGGTGGCGGGCGAGCAGCATCCCGGACTCGGTCCGGCGATTGCGGAGGCAGTCCGACTGCCGGTCGCCGGCTGCGCCGGCCCCGCCGCGGAGCAGGGCGGCGTTGACCGGCTTGCGGAAGTGCGTGACGAGCCCGCGGGCCCAGTCGGTGAGATCGTCGCGGAGCGAGCCGTGGTCGGCGAGGGGTCGGTCGGGGTCGAGGTGATAGGTGGCGATGTCGTTGATGAGCGTTGGCAGGTCGCCCCAGCGCCGGTAGATGCTGGTGGGATTGACGCCGGCGCGCTCCGCGATCATCGGCACCGTGACGCGCTCGCTGCCCTTCTCTCTGACGAGCTCTTCGACGGCGGTCCTGACGCTGTGGATGACCGCGGCGCTGCGTCCGCCCGTCCGCTTCGACGGTGTGGTCGTACTGGTCATGGGAATAGCTTAAAGCAAATTCTGTTGCTTTTCGGTGGGAGTCGCCCTATAGTCCGTTAAAGCAATCATATTTGCTTTAGGAGGCCCGAAATGTCTACAGCCGAGCAGACCCGCGTGACGGGGTCCGTGCCCGCCGTCCGCCTCTCGCGGCCTCGCCGGCTGCGTCCGGCCGCGGCGTTCACCGGCACCGCCCTCGCGTTCGTCGCGGTGGCGCTCGCCGTCGGGGCGCCGAGCCCGCTCTTCGTGCTCTACCAGCAGGAGTGGGGCTTCCCGTCCTGGCTGCTGACGCTCGCCTTCGCGATCTACGCGGTCACGCTGCTCATCACGCTGCTGGTCGCCGGGTCGCTCTCGGACCACATCGGGCGCCGCCCGGTGCTGATCGGCGCGCTCGCGCTGCAGGTCGTCGCGATGCTGATGTTCCTGTTCGCGACGGACATCGGCTGGATCATCGGCGCCCGCTCGGTGCAGGGCGTGGCGACGGGCGCGGCGATGAGCACGTTCACGGCGGCGCTGGTGGAGCTGGCCCCGGAGCGGCAGAAGAAGCTCGGCGCGACCATCGGCAGCACGGCGCCCGTCGGCGGCATCGCGCTCGGTGCATTCTTCACCGGCCTCGCCGTGCAGTTCACCGCCCAGCCGACGACGCTCGTGTTCGCCACCCTCGCGCTGCTGTTCGTGGCAGGCATCCTCGTCGTCCTGGCGTCGCCGGAGACGGTGCGAGCGCGGCCGGGAGCGGTGCGCTCCCTGATCCCGCGCCTGCTGATTCCCCGGGCGGCACGCTCGGAGTTCGCGGCGGCCATCCCGCTGTTCGTGGCGACGTGGATGCTGGCGGGGCTGTTCATCGGGCTCTCACCCTCGATCGTGCACGGGCTCTTCCACCTCGACTCCGGGCTGCTGAACGGCGCCATCGTCGCGGTACCCCCGGCCGTCGGCGCCGCCGCCGGCCTCGTGCTGACCAGGGCCGCCGCCCGGACGACCACCATCTGGGCGATGGCGGCGATCATCGTCGGCGTCGGCATCGCCGGGGTCGGCATCGTGGCCGAGTCGCTGCCACTCCTGTTCGCGGGTGCGGTCGTCGCGGGCGGCGGCTTCGGCGCCGGGTTCTCGGCGATGCTGCGCATCCTCGCGCCGCTCGCGCCGAACGACCAGCGCGCCGAGCTGTTCGCGGCGATCTTCCTCGTCAGCTACCTGGCGTACGGCGTGCCCGCGCTCGCCGCGGGCGAGCTGATCGCGACGATCGGTCTCCTGCCGACCGCGCTCGGTTACGTGGTCGCGATCGCGGCCGCATCGGCGGTGGCGCTCGCCGTGCAGCTGGTCAAGCGACGTCGATGAGCACCTTCCCCACGATGCCGCCCTCGACGGCGTCGTGGGCGGCGGCGGTCTCGGCGAGCGGAAAGCGCGTGAGCGGGAGGCCGTGCTCCTCGCCGACCGGCAGGGCGCCTGCGGCGACGGCGGCGGACACGGCCCGCACCGCCGCGTCCTTCTGCTCCGGAGTCACGGTGTAGGTGAGCACGAACTGCCAGCGCAGGTTCTTCTGCATGCTCGGGCGGATCGGCACCACGACCTCGGTGACGCCGGGCGCATCGGCGTAGCTCGCAATGGTCGCGCCGCGCGCGGCGACCTTCGCATCCAGCTCGGCATTCGCGCCGACGTTCACCTCGACGATGACATCCACCCCGCGAGGGGCGAGCGCGCCGATCGCCTCGGCGGTGTCGGGATCGGTGTAGTTGACGACGTGGTGCGCACCGGCCGCGCGCGCGAGCTCGGCCTTCTCGTGGCTGCTGACGGTGGCGATCACCGTCGCGCCCGCCCAGACGGCGAGCTGGATGGCCGCGTGGCCCACCGCACCCGCGCCGCCGGCGACCAGCACGGTCCTGCCGTCGAGGGAGCCCTCGCCCAGTTCGGCGGGCGCGTGCTCGTACGAGGTCAGTGCGCGATGGGCGGTGAGTGCGGGGATGCCGAGGGAGGCGCCGACGTCGAAGCTTACGGCGTCCGGCAAGGCGACCGCCTGGCGCTCCGGCAGCACCACGAGCTCCTGGGCGGTGCCGTCGGGGCGCTGGAAGGCGGCATCCCAGACCCAGACGCGGTCGCCGACGCGCAACCCGGTCACGCCGTCGCCGACCTCGTCGACGACGCCGGCGCCGTCCTGGTTCGGCACCTGCGGACGCGGCAGCTCGGCCGGGCCGCTGCCACGGCGCGACTTCCAGTCGGTCGGGTTCACCGCGGAAACGTGGATGCGCACGCGCACTTCGCCGGGTCCGGCGTGCGGCTCCTCGCGCTCGCCGAGGACGAGGACATCCGAATCGCCGGTCGCGGCGTAGCTCACAGCCTTCATGGCTCCAGCCAACCACGCGCCACCGGTCTCTCGCCATCCGTTCCGGAGTTCTTCACGCGACACACCGGTGGGAAGCGGTAAGAACTCCGGAAGCGATGGCGGCGGGACTGCTGAGCGTGCCGCTCGGACGCGCTGAGAGGGACGGTCGTTCCACGTAGACGACGGTGTCGCCTCTCTCCTCCACCATGCGAGTCGTCCCAGTGAACACCGATCGTGATGGTCGGCGGGCCACAGAGGGGTGCGGCACTCGGTTGGGTGAGCAGATGCCCACTGTTATGCAGCGAGTTCTCTCTGGTCTTGTCGCTGCGCTGCTTCTGCTCGCAACCGCGGTCGTGGTCGCGCCTGTGGCGCAGGCGGCATCGGCCGATCGGATTTCTGGTGCTGATCGTTATGCGACGAGTGCCGCGATCGCGGCGAGGTTCGATCCGACGCCGACGGTGTGGGTCGCGTCGGGGGCGGACTTCCCGGATGCGTTGTCTGCGGCGCCGGCGGCGGTGGCGCAGGGTGGTCCGTTGTTGTTGACGGCGCCGGGTTCGTTGTCGGCGGCGGTGAAGACGCAGCTGTCGCGGCTGCGTCCGGCGACGATTGTGGTCGCTGGTGGGACGGGTGCGGTCTCGGTGAGTGTGGCGAAGGAGTTGTCGGCGTTTACGACGTCGAAGTCGGCGTCGAGCGTGGTGCGGATGGCGGGCGCGGACCGGTATGCGACGTCGCGGGCGATCGCGGACTACGCCTTCGGGACTACTCCGACGGCGTATGTGACCTCGGGGGAGGGGTGGGCTGATGCGTTGTCGGCGGGGGCTGGCCCTACTCGTGCCCAATTCCTGAGCTTCATACTCACCTATCCAGATGGAGCGACAATCATCACTGGAAAGAGGTCGAAATGTGCCCCCTAAGACGCGTTATCCGGTCACCCCGGACTCATCGGCGGAAACGATGCGCTGGCAGCCTTTGAAGACCGCAGGTGGTGCGTTTCTCGCAGCGATCGCGTTAATGCTGGTCGGATGCACGGACAGCAACTCCACTCCTGAAGTGTTCTCGTCTCCAATTGAATGGACGGCGAGCGCATACGATGTTTCCGTAGAGGGTAGCGTCACGCCTGAGGGCCAGGCGATGAGGCTGAGACTCCAGCCCGGAGGATTGGCCTACGTGTCTGGCTTCCCTCAGGGGCGGACATCGAAAGGTCAATTTGCAGGGCGACAATATCCGTGCCTAGTGCGGACTACCGATGCGGGGTACACGGGCGATGCGCGTTGGCGTCGGGTGAACGAGTGGTGGATCGAGGTGTCGTTCTCTGGCTCGAAACTCCAAGTGTCCGCATCAACGGCCCGCTTCTCGAACCAGCCAGATTGGACCCAAGTCAGCTTCTCGCAATGTAGCAACCTCGGGGACGGCGGATGGATTCTTGGGCTGTCCTGCGGCTCAGTGGATCCGCTCGTGGTTCACCACGCGACGTGCTCGCCCGAACGTACCCCAACGGGCAGGGAATGACCCTGCGACTGCTTCGGGGCCAAGGGCTCCACGCATTGGCCGATCGGCGCATGGCAGATTTGGATCAGGATGACGGACTGAACGCAATCAGCGCCATGGTTATCGAGGTAGCGCTCAACGCTAGCGAGAGGGCACTGATGGCTGTTCCCCAGACCGCAAGCGACTTGCCCTTCAGTGTCGACTTCTTCATGTGAGCCCACGAGACGATCGACACGACGATTCCTGCCAACGGAAACAAGAAGGCGAGAATGAATCCCGCGATCGCCATTGCGCTAACGCGTCGTCTGTGCGGTGAAGCAGCTGCATCGGATGCAGCCGATGCAGTGGCACCGTCGGCCTTCGACGCGTGACGGGTCATCGATCCCCCTGAGGCTGGCTCTGCAATTGTTAGGTTCAGAACAATGATAAACACAGAATGTCACATGCGAAATGATCGCGACAAGCGGGCATGTCTTGCGATCGGGGGCGGGCTCGCTTTCCAGGCCTCGTAGCGAATGGAGCTTGACGTTCGGCTATCAGGCCGCAAAGCTCGGAACCGCGGCGTCGTCGGCGGTGAAGGCGTCGAATTTGTCGTCGGCCAGAGCGACTCGGCGAACGACAACACGATCGGATAGTGACTTCACAAGACCTAACCGAACGGGCATGAGGAAGGCCCAATTCGTCGCGTTCACCTGGCCCTATCCAAACTCGGAAACGATCAAGCGAGGATGGACTATGAAAGCGGGATGCGTGGCGCGGCGGGTCAGCGACGAGGTCGGCGCGCGAGCACGTCTCGCAACCCGAACGTGCTGCTAGGACGGCAGCCGAGCGTTCGAGGGTGGATCGAGCGAACGTGAAACGCATAGGCGGGTGAGGCAACGAGTATGCGGTGGCGGCGTCGCAGGCGGCTGACCATGGTGTGGATCGTCATGCAGGATTCGATGGACACGGATGAGCCGGTGATCGGTGTCTTCGCGAGCTTGGAAGAGGCGGGCGAGTACAGGTCGAGGGTGGAAAGTCTCTATCAGGACGGAGTAGTGATCGTGCCCTACTCTGTCCCGTATCGGTCCATCGACCACAGTCGGACCATACGGTTTCCGCTGAGCGAGTAGGGTCCGCGCGCGGTCAGCGACCGTGCGGCGCTCAGCCCGCGGAGCAGGCGCCGGAACTGATCGGGGCCGAGCCGACCGAGTTCAGCACGGGACGGAGCTCGTCGAGCGTGAGCGCGTAGCCGGTGTCCGCGTCCGAGGTGGACCGGGCGAACACGACGCCGGCGACGTCGCCCGCGGTGTCGAGCAGTGGGCCACCGGAGTTGCCGGGGCGGATGCTGCCGCGCAGCGAGTAGATCTGCCGCTCGACGATCCCGCTCTGGTAGATGTCGGTGCCGCGTGCGGTGAGCTCGCCACGGACGCGCTGCGGCGTGATGGTGAACGGTCCGTCGCCGGGGTAGCCCGCCGCGTACGCCTGGTCGCCTGCGGCGAGATCCTCCCCGATCCGCAGCGGCTGCGCGCTCAGGTCGGTGACGTCGAGCACGGCGAGGTCGCGCTCCGGATCGAAGGCGACGAGGGTGGCTCGGTCGACGCCGGTGCCGTCCGCGCTCCGGACGACGATGGAGGATGCGCCGGCGACGACGTGCGCATTGGTGACAACACGTCCGCGCTGGACCACCCAGCCACTGCCCTCGGAGTCCACGCCGCAGGCCGGCTTGGCGGCGAGCACGGTGACCACCGAGTCCTGCGCCTTGGCGACCGCCGACGGCACCGAGCGGTCCGGTGCCTCGATCGGCGTGATCGGCTCCCCGCCCTCGAAGACCTTCGGCAGGCCGGCGCCGGCGAGCGCGTCGTCGACCGCGCCGAGCACAGTGGAGGACGGCATCGGCGCGATGGTGTTCAGGGTGGAGACGACGCGCGACGAGTTCGCCGCTTGCACGACGGTCGCGAGGCTGGTCGCCATCGCGAACCCGGCGACCAGCCACACGACGACGGCCCAGGTCACGAGCCCGAGAACGGCGCCGACGAGCGAGTCCAGCCAGCGGATCGGGCCGTGCCGGAGCACCTTTCCGAGCAGCGAGGCCAGCGCGGCGGCGATCGCGTAGACGATACCGGCGCAGACGAGGATGACGATGGCGGCGACGACGGAGCGCTGCGTGACGCCGGTGAGACCCGAGCCGGCCATCCAGTCGACGACGACCGGCGCGAGCATCAGGCCGATCGCGAGACCCAGGCCGAGACCGACGAGCGAGCCGGCGGCGCGGATCGCCCCGTTGCTCCAGCCCGCCGCGATCGCGAGGACGGCGAGCACGAGCAGCACGACGTCGACAACGATCTCCACGCGCCCAACGATGCCCCACCTTTCTGGGGGCAGCCTGGGGTGACGGTGAGCATCCTCTGGCGCTTGCCTCCGTATCCCTCGGGGGCTACCGTTCGTGGCCCGACCACATGAGGAGGAGACATGACCGATCCGACGGAGCGCGGCGACCTCGACCCTGGCGAGCGGGAGATGACGAGCGCCGACCTCACGGCGCACGACCCTGAGCACGGCCAGGAGCCGGACGGACAGGACCCGGATCGGGAGGACGACGACAGCGACGGCGAGGAGCCGTCACTGCAGGAGCACCACAACGCGGAAACCGAGCAGGACACGGTCTCGGGAGGTGCGCCCGACTGAGCTCCGGCCGGTCAGGGGCGCTCGCCGGCCGGCCATCGCCAGGAGCCGTCGACGAGTTCGAGCGTCAGCTCCTTCGCAGTGCCGTCGACGATGCTGAGGAACGGATCGTTCCACCGGGTCTCCGGGCGCTCCGGCCAGCGGTAGTGGGCATTGATGGCCCCGGCGTGCCGACCATCGACACCGGGGATCGGCGTCGCGACGATCCCGTCGACCTGCGATGCGGTCGTGGATGTGTTGAGCACGAGCGCGTCCGTCGTCACGATGACGACGGCGGGCGTGCCCTCCGGGGTCGCAACGGCGACCTTCTCACCGCCGGGGAGGACGGCCGCCGCGGACAGCCCCGCCAGCGTCACCAGCAGCCCGAACGCTCCGATCGCGGACAGCGAGACGAGGACTCTGGCGCGCACCCAGGGTGCCGGCCGGCTTCGCGAGGCCCGTGCGAGGAGCGCGAGCGCGATAGCGGCCCCGCCGGTCACGACCACGCCCCAGACGCCGACGAGCCAGACGACGTCTGTGACCGGACCGAGCCAGATGAACGAACCTCTCGGCAGGCGGTCGTTCACGAAACCCAGCCCCAACAGGGCGGAGAGCACCAGCGCGGCCACGATGCCGCAGGCCGACGCTGCAGCGGTGAGAGCTCGCGAGCGATGCGTCATGACCGCCCACTGTATCCGGATTCGGATGGACGCTAGCGGCGGTCGCCGTCCTCGCCGTCCGTGTCGTCGTCGCCCTCGTGCGTCTCCGGTACGGGGAGCGTCTCCGGCACGATGTCCGGATCCATCTGCCAATCCGGGATCGGCTGTTCCTTGTCGTCGCTCATGCGGGCACCATACGCCGGGGTCACTCGCGGGGCGAGGCGTCCTCGTCGTCCGGCGCGGCATCGCCTGCCGGCGGCTTGCGGCGCGCCGTCAGCACGACGATGAGCACACCGGCGATGGCGATGACCACGATCGCGACGGCGATGCCGATGACCAGGCCCATGTTGCCCGAGTCCGCCGCCTTGGTCGGCTGCGGGGTGGAGACCGTCGCCGCAGGTCCGGGTGTGGCTCCGGCCTGGGCGGTGACCGTCGGCTCCGGCGTGGCCGCGGGAGTGGTCGCCGCTGCCCCGCACGGCGAGGAGGCCGAGCCGGCCGCCGCCGTCGTGCCCGCGGGCGGGGCGTAGCGGAAGCCGTACGAGTTCGACACGGTGTGGCCGTCGGCCGAGACGACCTGGTAGGCGACGGTGTACTGCCCGGCGGCGCCGAGCGCGACGGGGGCGGAGACGACCGCATCGGCGATCGAGGGGCAGCCCGTCTCGTAGTGCGTACCCGCGCCGTCCGGCCCTGTCACCGTCAGCAGCGTGCCGCTGCCGTTGCCGCCGAGGTCGAGGACACGGTCGTTGAACGTGAGTGCCACGGTGTCCAGCGGGGACTGCACGGTGGAGTCCGCCGCCGGGTCGCTGGACACGAGGTAGTCGTGCGCGGAGGCCGCGGTGGCCGGGACGAGGATCACAGCGATGGCCGCGGCGAGGCCGGCGGCTGCGGAGAGGAGGCGGCGGCTCATGCTCGAACCCTACGCGAGTGCACTGGTCGCCGCCTGTGCACGCGGCAGAGGCAGCCCAGGCGGTATGTATTGTACGAGGGACATCGAGCGCCGAAGGGAGGTCGCATGCCCAGAGGAGCGAATCTCCCCGCGATCGCGGCGTTCAATGAGACGGTGGTGCTCGACGCCGTGCGCCGGTCGACGGACGGTCTCAGCCGCGTCGAACTCGCGGCGGGCACGGGCCTCTCGGCTCAGACGGTCACGAACGTGACCAGGCGCCTGCTCCGCCAGGGGCTCATCCGCGAGGCAGGCAAGCAGAGCGAGGGCAGCCCGGGCAAGCCGCGCACCATCCTCCGGCTGGACCCGGCGGGAGCGTACGCGGTCGGGGTGCACCTCGACCCGACCGTCATCGCGTGTGTCCTGCTCGACCTGGAGGGCGGCATCGTCGCCCACGTCCACCGGCCGTCCCCGCCCGACGGCGACGCGGTGACGACGCTCGCGGCGACCCTGGACGCCATCCACGAGGTCCTCGCGACGCCCGGCGTGGACGCCGAACGGGTGATCGGCGTCGGGGTCGCGGCCCCCGGTCCCATCGACGCGGACACCGGGGTGGTCGTGCGGCCGCCGCTCATCCCCGGCTGGAACGACTTCCACCTCCGCGATGAGCTCGCCGCGGCGACCGGCCTGCCCGCGCTGGTGGCGAAGGACGTGACGTGCGCGGCGGTGGCAGAGCGCTGGCACGACCCGGCAGGGGCATCCAGGGATTACGCGTTCGTCTACTACGGCACCGGTGTCGGCGTCGGGTTCGTGCTCGGCGGCGAGGTCTACACCGGCTCGACCGACAACGCCGGCGACGTCGGCCACGTGCTCGTCGACCCGGGCGGAGCGCTGTGCACGTGCGGCAGACGCGGCTGCTACGGCGAGTCGGTGCGACCGTACCGGCTGGTGATGCAGGGTCTCTGGTCCGGTGTCGTGACGGCGCCGGAGGGTGTGGTGGTCCCCGACGGCGAGGACGTGCACCTGGACGTGGAGACGGTGGATGCGCTGTTCACCCGGCTGACCGCGGCCGCGGACGCCGGGGACGAGCGGGCGCGGGCGATCGTCGACCGCAGCATCCGCAACTCGGCCTTCTACATCTCGAACCTGTCCGCGCTGCTCGACCTCGACCGCGTCGTCTACGGCGGCCCGTCGTGGGCCCGGGTGGAACGGCGATACCTCGACCTGCTGCCCCGGCGGATGGCCGAGATCGACATGGAGATCCTGACGCATCCCGTGCGCATCGAGTCGAGCGCCGTCGGCGAGGACGTCGCTGCGGTCGGCGCCGCCGCGCTCGTGCTGGACGGGACGTTCTCGCCGCGCGTCGGCCTGCGCTGACGCGCTGAGCGAAGGCCGGTGCCGGACGCGATCAGCCGGTCGATCCGGTGTGCCCCGAGCGAGGGACATGAAGAAAATGTCCTGACAAGCATTGCGCCGTAAATCAAATTGATTTATAAATTACGAAGGGTCCGGGGGCACTGAGAGCCACGGACATCAATGCAAAGGAGCATCGATGAAGCGAAGCAGGGTCCTGGTCGCCGTAGCGGCCGCCGCATCACTCGTCGCGCTGGCCGGATGTTCGTCCTCTTCCGGCGGTGGCGACGGCAAGTCCATCAAGGTCGCCTTCCAGGACTTCGGGTCGGACATCATGGCCAACTTCATGACGAAGGCCAAGACGGACTTCGAGAAGGCGAACCCCGGCACCAAGGTCACGCTCGTGCCGATCAAGGCCGCCGAGAACGACTACTACACCAAGCTCTCGCTCATGAACCGGGCGGCCACCACGGCCCCCGACGTCATGTCGGAGGACACCTTCCTCATCCGCGCGGACGCGCAGGCCGGATACCTCGCGCCGCTCGACTCGTACGTCTCCAAGTGGTCCGACTGGTCGAACTTCTTCGACAACGCCAAGGACGCAGGCAAGGGCGACGACGGGAAGGTCTACGGCATCCCGACCGGCACCGACACCCGCGGCCTCTGGTACAACAAGCAGATCTTCGAGAAGGCCGGCATCGCGACGCCGTGGCAGCCGAAGTCGTGGGACGAGGTGATCAGCGCCGCGAAGAAGATCAAGGCGGCGGTGCCCGGCGTGATCCCGCTCAACATCTTCTCGGGCAAGGCGGCCGGTGAGGCCAGCTCCATGCAGGGCTTCGAGATGCTGATGTACGGGGCCAGCGAGAAGGGCCTCTACGACGACTCCAACGGCAAGTGGATCACCGGGTCGAAGGCGTTCACCGACTCCCTCGACGTGATCAAGGAGGTCTACCAGGGCGGACTCGGCCCGAGCCTCGAGGTCACCAGTGACACCAATTACCAGAACACGATCAACAACCAGCTGGTGCCGCAGGGCAAGCTGGCGATCAACCTCGACGGATCGTGGGCGTCCAACGCCTGGCTGCCCACCGGCGCCACCCCCTGGGCCGACTGGGACAAGGTGATGGGCACCGCGGCCATGCCGACCAAGGATGGCCAGGACCCGGGCACGATCAGCCTCTCCGGTGGCTGGACCTTCTCGATGGGCGCCAAGAGCAAGGCGAAGGACACGGCGTGGAAGTTCATCACCTTCCTCACCGACAAGGAGCGCTCGCTCGAGTACAACATCAACACCGCCGGAATCCCGGTGCGCAAGGACGTCGCGGACGACCCGAAGTACAAGAACTCCAACCCCACCTCGGAGTTCTTCTCCTCGCTGGTCGCCGTCACCAAGTTCCGCCCGGCGACGCCCGACTACCCGAAGATCTCCAACGGCATCCAGGTCGCGATGGAGTCCGTCATGACCGGCCAGGCCTCGCCGTCCGATGCCGCCAAGACCTACGACGACACGGTCGTCGGGATCGTCGGTAAGGACAAGACGGAGTCCGAGTAGTGACCTCCACCATCGACGCCGTCACCGCAGACGCGCGCGGCCGGGCCACCTCGGCCCGGCCGCCGCGCCGGCGGGACAAGGCACGTTCGCGCGCACACGCCCGGCGATCCCTCGTCCGGTCCGTCCCCCTGATCCCCGCCATCGGCCTGCTCGTCGTGTTCCTGCTCGGGCCGATCCTCTCCTCCTTCTACGGCTCGTTCACCGACATGTCGCTGACCGGCTCGGCAGCGGCGTCGAGCCAGTGGGTGGGGCTGCAGAACTACATCGACCTGTTCAAGAGCCCGGACTTCCCTGTCTCGGTCTGGCTGACGCTCGTGTTCCTCATCGGCTCCGCCGTCATCGGCCAGAACGTGGTCGGGATGGTGCTCGCCCTGCTCATGCGCAGCGGCAGCCGGTGGGTCGGCGCTCTCGTCTCCACCTTCGTCGTCGGCGCCTGGGTGCTGCCGGAGATCGTGGCGGCGTTCGCCTCCTACGCCTTCTTCAGCCAGCACGGCACCCTGAACGCGCTGCTCGCGCTGTTCGGGATCACCGGCCCATCGTGGCTGTTCGCCTTCCCGATGCTCTCGATCATCCTCGCCAACACCTGGCGCGGAGCGGCCTTCTCGATGCTCGTCTACTCGGCGGCGCTGCAGGAGGTGCCGCCGGAGATCACCGAGGCGGCCGAGGTGGACGGGGCGAACGGCGTGAAGCGGTTCTTCCTGGTGACACTGCCGATGATCCGCCGCAGCATCTCCACGAACCTGATGCTCATCACGCTGCAGACGCTGTCGGTGTTCACGCTCATCTACGTGATGACCGGCGGCGGCCCCGGCAACAAGAGCATGACCCTGCCGGTGCTCGCCTACCAGGAGGCCTTCAAGTTCTCCGAGCTGGGCTACGGCACCGCGATCGCGACCATCCTGCTGCTCGTCGGTGCGGTCTTCGCGATCGTCTACGTGCGGGCCCTCAAGACGGAGGTGGACTGATGAAGCTGTCATCGCCGAACGGCGTCGCCCTGAAGTGGACGGCGAACATCCTGCTGCTGATCATCGGCCTGATCTTCGTGCTGCCGCTGGTCTGGGTGGTGCTCGCCTCGTTCGACGGCGGTGCGACGCTCTCCATCGCGTGGCCGAAGCAGTGGACGCTGGAGAACTTCCAGAAGGTGCTCACGCCGGAGTTGTCGTTCCTGCCGCTGTGGAACAGCCTGCTGCTGTCGGCGGGATGCGCGATCGTCACGGTGATCGTCGCCGTCCTCGCGGCCTACCCGCTGTCGCGCTACCGGAACCGGTTCAACCGGCCGTTCCTGTACGCGATCCTGTTCGGGACGTGCCTGCCGATCACGGCGATGATGGTGCCGGTCTACAGCCTGTTCGTCTCGCTCAACCTGATCGACTCGCTGGGCGGCACCATCCTGTTCATGGCGGCCTCGTCGCTGCCGATGGCGATCTGGATGACAAAGAACTTCGTCGACTCGGTGCCCATCTCCCTGGAGGAGGCGGCGTGGGTTGACGGCGCGTCCAGCATGAAGACGCTCTGGACCGTCGTGGTCCCGCTCGTACGCCCCGGCATCGCCGTCGTGTTCATCTATGTGTTCGTCGCGGCGTGGGGCAACTTCTTCGTGCCGTTCGTGCTGCTGCTGAGCCCCGAGAACCAGCCGGCGGCCGTGAGCATCTTCACGTTCTTCGGACAGTACGGCGCCGTGGCCTACGGGCAGCTCGCCGCGTACTCCCTGATCTACTCCGTCCCCGTCATCGCCCTCTATGTCATCGTCTCCCGCGCGCTCGGCGGTTCGTCCGCGCTCGCCGGAGCCGTCAAGGGATAAGTCACTCCCCTCTTATATAAGGAGACCCGTTTGTACCAGCAGAACCAGCTCGCCGAGCTGCGGATCGACCGTTTCGTGCGCGAGCGGCTCACCCCGGCGCTCGAGCGTGCGGCCGTGCCCGTGTCGATCGAGGCGTGGGAGGTGCCGGACGAGCCGGTGCCGTTCGCGCAGGCGACGGCGAACGCCTTCACCCCGTTCGAGGTCGGCCGTCCGTGGGGCCGGCCGTGGAGCACGGTGTGGTTCAAGGTGACAGGGACGGTGCCCGCCGAGTGGGATGCCGCTCCCGACGATGTCGAGCTCGTGGTGGACCTCGGGTTCACGGCCGGCCAGGTCGGCTTCCAGGCGGAGGGCCTGGTCTGGGCGACCGACGGCACTATCCTGAAGGCGCTGGAGCCGTTCAACTCCTACGTGCGCCTCCAGGCGAAGCCGGGGGAGTCGTTCGAGCTCTTCGTGGAGGCGGCGGCGAACCCGGACGTCGGCTCGGACTGGTCGTTCGCGCCGACGCCCGTCGGCCGGAAGAGCACCGTGTCGCAGGCGCCGATCTACACGCTGCGCCGGATGGACATCGTGCACCGCGACCGCGAGGTGTGGGAGCTGATCCAGGACATCTTCACGGCCCGCGGTCTCGCCGCGGTGCTGCCGGAGACCTCGCCGCGCCGGGCCGCGCTGTTCACGGCGCTCGAGGCGGCCGTGGAGGCCGTCGATCCGTTCGACGTCGCGGCGACGGTCGCCCGAGGCCGCGAGGCTCTGGCCGGCGTGCTCGCCTCGCCGGCCGCCGGAACGGCGCACCGGGTGTTCGCGGTGGGGCACGCGCACATCGACTCCGCGTGGCTGTGGCCGGTACGCGAGACGATCCGCAAGTGCGCGCGCACCTTCTCCAACGTGCTCGACCTGATGGACCAGGACCCTGACTTCGTGTTCGCGTGCTCCTCGGCTCAGCAGTTCGCGTGGATGAAGCAGTTCTACCCGGAGCTGTTCGAGCGCATCCGGGCGCGGGTCGCCGAGGGCCGCTTCGTTCCGGTCGGCGGGATGTGGGTGGAGTCGGACACGAACATGCCCGGCTCCGAGGCGATGGCGCGGCAGTTCGTCGAGGGCAAACGGTTCTTCCTCGAGGAGTTCGGCTACGAGCCGCGCGAGGTCTGGCTGCCCGACTCGTTCGGCTACTCCGGAGCGCTGCCGCAGATCGCGCGTGAGGCCGGGATGGACCACTTCCTGACGCAGAAGATCTCCTGGAACGAGGTCAACACCTTCCCGCACCACACCTTCGACTGGGAGGGCATCGACGGGACGCGCATCTTCACGCACTTCCCGCCGGTCGACACCTACAACTCCATCCTCTCGGGCGAGGAACTGGCGCACGCCGAGCAGAACTTCCGGGACAAGGGACGCGCGAACACCTCGCTGGTGCCGTTCGGCTTCGGCGACGGCGGCGGCGGGCCGACCCGCGAGATGGTGGCGGCCGCGGCCAGGACCGCTGACCTGGAGGGTTCGCCGATCGTGCGCGTCGCCTCGCCGGCGGCCTTCTTCGAGGCGGCCAGGTCCGAGTTCGACCCGGCGCCGGTGTGGGCGGGCGAGCTGTACCTGGAGTTCCACCGCGGCACCTACACGTCCCAGGCGCGCACGAAGCGCGGCAACCGGCGCAGCGAGGCGCTGCTGCACGAGGCGGAGCTGTGGGCCGCGACCGCTGCGGTGCGGGCGGGCGCCGAGTATCCCGCCGAGGAGCTGCGGGAGGCGTGGCGCACGGTGCTGCTGCAGCAGTTCCACGACATCCTGCCCGGGTCCTCGATCGGCTGGGTGCACGACCAGGCCGTCGAGAACTACGCCGCGGTCGCCGCGTCGCTGGAGGGCGTCATCGCCCGCGCGCTCGACGCGCTCGGCGGTGACGGCGGCCGGCAGGACGGCGTCGTCGCGAACGCGTCCCCGTACGCCGTCGACGGCGTGCCCGCCGGGGGAGCGGGCGTTCCCGTGCGCAGCGGCGGAGTGCGGCTGGAGCGCGAGGGGGAGGCGTACCGGCTCGTGAACGACCGGGTGACGGTCGTCGTCGACGGAGACGGCCTCATCCGCTCGATCGTCGACGCCGCGAGCGGCCGCGACGCCGTGCCGCCGGGCACGCGCGCGAACGTGCTCCAGCTGTTCAGGGACACCCCGGCCCAGTGGGACGCGTGGGACGTCGACGTCGAGTACCGCCTCTCCGGCGAGGACCTGACGGCGCTCGAGACCATCGACGTGGTCACCGAGAGCGAGGACGCGGTCGCGCTCCGCATCGTGCGCCGGTTCGGCGCCTCCACCGTGACGCAGACGCTCACGCTCGCGGCCGACTCGCCGGCGCTCGACATCGAGACGCACGTGGACTGGCACGAGCGGCAGCGGATGTTGAAGCTCGCCGTGCCGGTCGACGCGCACACCGCGTCGGCGCGCTCGGAGATCCAGTTCGGGCACATCGAGCGGCCGACGACCACCAACACCAGTTGGGATGTCGCACGATTCGAGACGAGCGCCCACCGCTGGGTGCACGTCGGCGAGCCGGGCTTCGGCGTCGGCGTCGCCAACGACTCCACCTACGGCCACGACATCACGCGGCACCCGCGGGACGGCGGCGGGACGTACTCGCTGGTGCGCCAGACGCTGCTGCGCGCTCCGCTGTTCCCGGATCCCGAGGCCGACCAGGGCGAGCACACGCTGCGCACCGCGATCGTGGTCGGCGACGTCGACGCGGCCATCGAGACCGGTTACCGGCTGAACCTGCCGCAGCGCCCGGCGCCCGCCGCCGTGGAGCCGCTGGTCGTCTCCAGCGACCCCGCGGTCGTGATCGAGACGGTCAAGCTGGCGGAGGACGGCTCCGGCGACGTCGTCGTCCGGCTGTACGAGGCGCACGGCGCGCGTGCGACGACGACGCTGACGACCGCGTTCGAGCACTCCCGCGTCGTCCGCACCGATCTGCTGGAGCGCGAGACCGGCGGCGGCTCGCTCACGCCGGCGCTGCGTCCGTTCGAGCTCGTCACCCTGCGGTTCGTCCGCGGGTGACACCCGACCGCCCGCCCCGGGCCGCGCGAACCCCGGGGCGGGCAACCCGTCGATCGTGCTCCCGAATTGGGGTGCACGGCCCGTGCTGGGCCGTCTCCGCGCCGAGTTAGTCTTTCCCCGTGGGGGACAGCTGGAGGCGCAGGGTGCTGGTGGTGGAGGACCACGCCCTCATGCGCTCCCTCGTCGCAGACGCCTTCGCGCAGAGGGGTTTCGACGTCACGGCGAGCGGCTCGGCGGTCGACGCCCTCCGACTCGTCGACGAGGCCGACCCCGACCTGCTCGTCACCGACATCGACCTCGGTTCGCGGCCGAACGGCGTGGAGCTCGCCACCATCCTGCGCGAGCGCTCGCCGCACATCGCCGTCCTCTTCCTCAGCAACGTCTCGCGCGAGGCGGCGGCCGCCCAGGCGAAGGACACCGTCTCCGGAGCGTCGTTCGTCAACAAGGGGGCGATCGCGTCGGTGGACGAGCTCGTGGACGCGGCGGAGGCCGTGCTCTCCGACCGTCCCGTCGCACGGCTGGCCGAGGGCAGCGGCGCTCAGGCCGCGCTGCTGCGGCTGAGCCCCGCCCAGCTGGAGACGACCCGGCTGCTCGCCTCCGGCCTGACCAACGCCGAGATCGCCCGCCGCCGGGGCGTGTCGGTCCGCGCGGTCGAGAAGAGCGTCGAGCGCGTGTTCCAGGCCCTCGGTCTCTCCTCGGGAGAGCACACCACCCCGCGCGTCGCGGCGGCGACGCTCTACACTGCGACCTACGGCGACCCGGAATCCGGCGTATGACGGCCGGCTCTCGTGGCGAGACCGCGGGGCAGCGCACCCGCCGGCTGATCGCGCGTGCGACGGGCCCCTCGGCCATCACCTGGTGGACGTGGATCGTGACGGCGCCGTTCGCGGTCACGGTGATGTCCGGGATGCAGTACGTCGCGGGCGGCCCCTGGGCGGTCGCGGCCGTCGCCGCGCTGCAGCACTCCGCGGTCGGTGGTCTCCTGCTGTGCGGAAGCGGGCTGCTGCGGATCACCGCCGCCCGGGCCCGGCCGTACGTCGTGCTGGCGATCTTCGCCGTCATCGGCGCGGTCCGGCCGTTCCTGTTCCTCGCCTCTGGCGCCGCCCTCGGCATCCCGGTGCGGGCGGGGGACCTGTTCGGCCGCGTGATGATCAACGTGGTCGTGACCGTCACGATGTTCGCCCTCATCGCCGCCGCCGTGGACCTCGTCCGCGACCACCTCGGTGTGTTCCGCCGGCTGCGGTCCGCCCGCGCCGCCTCCGCGCGCGACGCGGACCGGTCCGCCGAGCGCATCCGCTCGCTGCGCGACTCGGCGGTGGACGACGTGCTCGGCGAGCTCGACGCCGCCACCGAGTCCGCGACGGCGCACGGCATCCAGCCGGCGGAGGCCGCCCGGCTGCTGCGGGCGCTCGCCGAGGAGGTCGTCCGCCCGGTCAGCCACCGGCTGTACGAGGACGACGACGCCCAGCCGGACACGGCAGCCGGGGACGCGCGCGTGTCCAACCGCGACTGGGTGATCTCCGTGCTCGGCGGGATGCGCGCCGCTCCGCCGCTGCTGCTGGCACTGCTCTACGCCGCGCTGGTGACGCCGTTCGCGATCCAGCAGTACGGCATCCTGGTCAGCCTGCTGCCGCTGTTCTGCGGTTTCGCCGTGATCCTGCTGGCGAACGCCGGCCTGGTGGAGGTGGTCGACACGACGCCACGCCGCTGGCGCTCGCCGGTGCTTGTGCTCGGCTACGTCGCGATCGGCGTGCTGCTGTCGCTCACCAGCGAGGTCGTCGTGCGGGCGATGGGACACGACCCGCGGCTCGTCTGGTTCGAGTCCGCCACCTACGGCGTCATCGCGGTCGGCGTGGCGCTCGTCGCGTCGCTCTCCACCCGGATCCGGCAGGACCAGGGTGAGTTGGAGGCGGCGCTGCAGGCGAACATCCAGTCGGCGGCGCAGATGCGCGCGGACTACGCGCACGAGCGGACGGCGCTCGCCCGGCTGCTCCACTCGGGCGTCCAGGCCGAGCTGATCGCCGCTGCGCTCGCGCTCGGCAGCGGCAGGCCGGACGGCCCGGCCGACGCGTCCGCCGATCTGCGCGCCGTCGTGCAGCGGATCCGCGGCGAGCTGCTCGCCCCGCGCGCCGAGCCGGACGCGGCCGACCGCGTCGCCGCGCTCGTGGAGAGCTGGCGCTCGGCGATCGCCCTGCGCGCCACGATCGGCGACGGCGTCTGGGACCGCCTCCGCGAGCCGGCGCGCGCCTCCGCGGTCGTGGACGCGATCTCCGAGGGGCTCGCGAACGCGGTGCGACACGGCGACGGCACTCCGGTGAGCCTGGAGGTGCGCCCGGACCGCCCGTCGGGCGTCGAGGTGGTCGTGACCTCCGGCGGTGCGCTCGCGTCCGCACAGCCGGGGATCGGGTTGCGTCAGCTCTCCGAGCACGGCGCGGTGACGCTGCACGAGAGCGGCGCGGGACGCGTGGAACTGGCCGTCGCCATCCCCTGATCGGGCTGTCGTACCAGCCGTACCGATCGGACCGCCGGCACGCGGCCCAGCGTAGATTCGCGGTGATCGGCAACCCGCATCCGATCCGGAACGCGGATGGGGTGCTTCTGCGCGACCCGAACGCGCGGTATGCACCCCTTCCACGGGTCTATTCGTCTGCATTGATAGAACCTCCAGGCGAAATAGGGTAGAAATGGTTGGGTACCTCTGGCGCCCGTCTCGTGGGCGCCCCCGTCGCCCCGACCCCCAGGATGACAGTTTGACCGAGCCCACTGCCCCTCTGCGCTCCCGGCGCAGCTATCGGGCACCCGTCGTCATGGACGTGGATGAGCGTCAGGGACTGTCGGCGGATCCGGTCAGCGACTTCACCAGCGCCGCCTCCCTCGAGGCCGCTCCCGCGTCCTCCGCGGCGCCTCTGAGCCGTCGTGCCGCCCTCGAGGCGGAGCGCTCTCGTGGCCGGGGGAAGGCCGAGGTCCGCCAGCGCGAGGTCCGCCAGCGCGTCGTCGTGAAGCCCGCCCGGCCCGACCGCCGCGCCATCAAGGCGGCACGCGCCGAGGCGGCCAAGGCGCAGTCAGCGCTCGCACATGGTCCGTCCGTCGCCGATCCGGCGCAGCCCGGCCACCCGCGTCGCGGGATCTACCGCCGCCTGCACGTCGGCGACCGCCGCCGCTGGGGCTTCCACACCGTCGTCCTGCTCGCGCTCACCGCGTTCTTCGGCACCGCCGCGCTGCCCGCGTACGCGTACACCGGCGAGGGTTCGACCATCGGCAACGCCAAGACCGCGCTCGCGGTGCAGACGCTGACCGGCGGCAGCAACACGGTCGCGCAGGTCGTCGCCCGCGAAGGCCTCAGTATCGAGGAGAGCCCCGCCGCGCTCGACGCGACCACCAACGACTCCGTCTCACCCACCGTCCAGGCGCTCGCCGTGCAGCTGATGGGCGCCGTCGCGTCCGGCCGGCTCGTCGGCTCGACGCCCAACCACATCCCCGAGATCGCGAACCTCGCCGAGGGCAAGGTCGTCCCCGGCTGCGGAGTGGACTACCGGGTTCTGCAGGCGATCTCCGTCGCGCTGGACAACTTCAGCCAGGTCGGCGTCAGCGACATCAACCGTCGTTGCACCGGCCAGATCGAGGGCGCGGGCACCGAGTCCGCGCACTATGCGGACGGCGGCGGCCACGCGGTCGACTTCTATCTGCTGAACGGCCGTGCGCTCACCGGCGGCGACGAGATGTCGCTCCAGCTCATCCACATCCTCGACCCGCTGGTCCCGAACGGCACCGGCCTCGGCCAGATCGAGTGCCGCCCCTCGATCGGCCTCGACAACTTCAAGCCGTTCAGCGACACCTGCAACCACGTCCACATCGACTTCCTCAAGTCGGATGGCGCCACCCTCCGCTACGGCTGAGCCGCCCGCGTAGAGCGCACCGAGGCCGCGCCGCAGTAGCGACGCGACCCCGGATCCGCATCAGTCGCCCTTGACGTTGACGATCTGACGCAGGGTGTGCCGGATCTCGACCAGGTCCGCCGCGTCGGCCATCACCCGATCGATCGGCTTGTACGCCTGCGGAATCTCGTCCAGGAACGCCTCGGTGTCCCGGAACTCGATGCCGGCCATCGCCTCGCGCAGCTGCTCGATGGTGAACGTCCTCCTGGCCGCCGAGCGCGAGTACTGACGCCCGGCACCGTGCGGCGAGGACTCCAGGGCGAGCGGGTTGCCGAGCCCGGCGACGACGTACGATGCCGTGCCCATCGAGCCCGGGATCAGACCGAGCTGCCCGGCGCGCGCAGAGATCGCACCCTTGCGGGACACCCACACGTCCTTGCCGAAGTGATGCTCGCGCTCCGTGAAGTTGTGGTGGCAGTTGATCCGCTCCCGCTCCTCCACCGGACGCCCCAGATGCTCGGACGTCTGGCGGACGACGCGGTCCATCATCTCCTCGCGGTTCAGCAGCGCGAAGTGCTGTGCCCAACGCAGCTCCGCGATGTACGCGTCGAACTCGGCCGTGCCCTCCACCAGGTAGGCGAGGTCCTTGTCCGGCAGGTCGATCCACCACTTCGTCATCAGCGAGCGCGCGACCTGGATGTGGTGTCCGGCGATCCGGTTGCCGACGCCGCGTGACCCGCTGTGCAGGAACAGCCACAGGTTGTCGTCCTCGTCCAGGCTCACCTCGATGAAGTGGTTGCCGGAACCGAGCGAGCCGAGCTGGCGCTGCCAGTCCTTCACGTGGCTCGCGGGGTCGAATCCGGCTGCCGCGGCCATCGCGGTCAGCTCGTCCACGCGCGGCTCGGCCGTCGCGACGACGCGATTGTTCTTGCCGCCCGCAGAGAGCGGGATCGCCCGCTCGATGGAGCGGCGCAGGTCCGACAGCGGCGCGCGTGCCGCCGCGATGTCCGCGCGGGTCAACTGCGTGCGCACGGCGATCATGCCGCAGCCGATGTCGACCCCCACGGCAGCCGGCATGACCGCGCCGAGGGTGGGGATGACCGATCCGACCGTCGCGCCGAGGCCGAGATGCGCGTCCGGCATCAGGGCGACGTGCGGGTGGATGAACGGCATCCGCGAGGTGGCGACCGCCTGGTCCCTAGTGCTGTCCTCCAGCAGGGAGGCCCAGTTGAGCAGGCGGTTCGAGATTCTCTCCATTGTCCTTTCGTCTCTTCTCGATGGTCCGGGACGGTCCGCGAACCCCGAGAGGACGGGAGGACGAGAGGACAGCCCCGGGTGAACGGCCGGGGCTGAGCGGCATCCGTGGATGCGGTGCTACAGACCCCGCGAGCGCTCGCCGCGGCGGAGGGCGCGCTGATAGCGCTTCAGGTTCGCGAGGTCTCGCATCCTGATCCCTTCCGTCGTGAGCACTGCTCGGGGCCGTCTGCGCCGGTCGGCGCAGGATTCCAGACTCTACACGGCACGCACGGCCGGCGTCCAGGGTGGATTCAGGGCAGCGGGACCGATGGACTCGAACCGAGGCGCTTCATCACGAGGGTGGAGGAGACCCGCTGGATGCCCGGAAGGCTTCCGAGCGCGCCGTCGAAGAGCTCCTGGTACGCCGCGAGGTCCGGCGTGAGCACGCGCAGCATGTAGTCGGGGTCGCCGAACAGCCGCTCCGCCTGGACGACGTTCGGGATCGCGACCACCGCCTCCTCGAATGCGCCGACGGTGTCGGGATCGGTCCGGCTGATCGTCACGAAGACGATCGCCTCGAAGGTCAGGCCGACGGCGGCGGGGGAGACCACCGCGCGGTAGTGCTCGATGACACCCGACTGCTCCAGCTCGCGCACGCGGCGGTGGCACGCGGAGAGGCTCAGGCCGACGCGCGAGGCGAGTTCGGTGACGCTGATCCGGCCGTCCTCCTGAAGCGCGGAGAGAATCTTGCGGTCGAGGCTGTCCATGCGGAAGATTCTCCTACACAACCGCGCGCCGGCCCACATTTATCGAAGCACTTTGCGCGGATCTTCGCGTACCTTCGTCCACCATGGACCCCTCGCTCGTCGCCCAGTTCTGGACGCTCGCCGTGCTGCTCGCGCTGACGCCGGGCGCCGACTGGGCGTATGTGATCACCGCGGGCCTGCGCGCCCGGTCGTTCGCGCCGACGCTCCTCGGGATGCTGTCCGCCTACGCCGTGCTCGTCGCCGCGGTCGCGGTGGGCGTCGGGGCGCTGGTCACGCGCTACCCGCTGGTGCTCACCGTCCTGACGCTCGGCGGCGCCGCGTACCTCATCTGGCTCGGGATGAACGCGCTCGTGCGCCGGGCGGAGCCGGTCGGCCCGCACGGCGAGCCGATCGCCGGGAGCGCGACGGCGCAATTCCTCCGCGGCGCGGGCGTCAGCGGCTTCAACCCGAAGGGCCTGCTGCTCCTGCTGGCGTTGCTGCCGCAGTTCACGAGCCCGGTGGGGATGCCCGCCGCCGCGCAGATGCTCGTGCTCGGCGCCCTGCACCTCGTCGACTGCGCGGTGATCTACTCGCTCGTCGCGGTGCTCGCGCGGCGCATCCTGCGCACCCGGCCGCGCGCCCTCGCCGTCGTCGCGAAGGTGTCCGGTGCGGCCATGGTGCTCATCGGCACCGCCCTGCTGGTCGAGCGGTTCCTCCAGGGCTGAAGGGCTGAAGGCCCCCGTCAGCGCGTGAACAGCGTGAGCGCCCCCCACTGCACAAGGATCACCGTCTTGCCGTCGGCGATCCGGCCGTCGGCGATCATCCCGAGCGCCTCGTCGTAGCCGATCGTGACCGCCTCGATCTCCTCGCCCTCGTCTGCGACGCCGCCCCCGCCGACGATGTCCGCCGGCCGGTACGGCGCCGCGTAGAAATGCACACGCTCCGTCACGGAGCCCGGGCTCATGTAGAGGTCGAACAGGTGCTCGAGCTCGCCGATCCGCACGCCGAGCTCCTCCGCGGCCTCCCGCCGGATCGCCTCCTCGGGCGCGTCGCCGTCCAGGAGGCCGGCGGCGGTCTCGACGAGCATCCCGTCGGGGTGGCCGTTGACGTAGGCGGGGAAGCGGAACTGCCGGGTCAACAGCAGCGTCCGCGCCTCCGGGTCGTAGAGCAGCACGGTCGCGCCGTTGCCGCGGTCGTAGGTCTCCCGCGACTGCGTCGTCCACGCGCCGTCGCGCCCGCGGTAGTCGAAGGTCGTTCGGCGCAGCACGTGCCAGCCGTCGGAGACGACCTCCACATCCGTGACGCGGACGTCCGCGTTACCGGAGAGGTCGCGCCCGGTCCGATGGAGGCCGGTGCGCCCCCTGCCGTCGGGATGGTCGTGGCCGGGACGCTCGTCGCTCATGGCGCGAGCCTATCCGGCGAAGCTCACGGCCGGATGTACGAGCCGATCACCTCACGGACCTCCACGCCGGCGCCCTGCCAGGTGGCCGGGTTGCGCCGCGCGATGGCGAGCGCCGCATCCAGGTCGTCCGCCTCGACGATGCCGATACCGGCGATGAGCTCCTTCGTCTCGGTGAAGGGGCCGTCGGTCACGCCGTCCTGGCGGACGGCCTTCGCCGCGCTCTTCGCCGCGAGCGCGAACGCGCCCGTGAGCGCGCCCTCGCGGATGAGGTCCTCGGAGTGGCGGTCGTGCTCGGCGAGCTCCTCCGGCGTGCCTTCGTGGCCGTCTGCGTAGATGATGATCGCGAACTGAGGCATGGTCGTTCCTCTCGTTGGTCGTTCGTTCCGTCACCCCTGCGTCGAACGGCCACGCCGGTTTTCGACACGTCAGCGGTAGCGGCGGCGGATCGCACGGGCGGCGAGGATGTCGGCGGCGTCGGCGTCGACCGCCTTCACGATCGCCGCGTCCGACTTCAGCGGCAGGGCGAGCCGACGTTCGGCCACCACGCCGTGCACCAGCTCCCGTGCGCGCTCGATCTCACTGTCCAGTTCTGCGCCGAGCAGCAGGACGACGTTGGCGATCCAGATCCACAGCAGGAAGACGATGATGCCGGCGAGCGCGCCGTAGGTCTTGTTGTAGCTGCCGAAGTTCGCCACGTAGAAGGCGAACAGGGCGGAGGCGATGCCGAGCAGGATGATCGCCACGAACGATCCCGGCGTGAGCCAGCGGAACTTCGGCTGCTTGACGTTCGGCGTCGCCGTGTACAGCAGAGCCACGAGAAGCACGAGCGCGAAGATCACGACCGGCCAGCGCAGGATGGACCACGCCACCTGCGCCGCCTCGCCCAGGCCGATGAGCCGGCCGATCGCCTCGGCGATCGGCCCGGAGACGACGAGCAGGATCGCCACCACGGCGATGAGGACGAGCGCGGCCAGGGTGACGCCGAGCTGCACCGGTCGCAGCGCGAACGCGGACCGGCCCTCCTTCACCCCGTACACCCGGTTCAGCGCGCGGCCGAAGCCGCCGACGTACCCGGACGCGGACCAGATCGCACCGACCGCGCCGATCACCAGCGCCCAGCCCGTCGCAGGGGAGGAGGCCAGGTTCTCGATCGGGCCCTTGACCACCGCGAGCATCCCCGGCGCGAGTTCGTCGACCATCCCGAACAGCGCATCGATGCCCTGCTGGCTCTGGCCGACCAGGCCCAGGATGCTGACCAGGGCGATCATCGCGGGGAACAGCGCGAGCACACCGAAATAGGTGAGTCCGGCCGCGAGGTCGGTGCAGGCGTCCTGACCGAAGCTGCGCATCGTGCGCTTCAGGATGTAGCCCCAGGGCAGGCGGTACCAGGGAACCTCAGCGGCCACGCGAGATCCCCCGCCACACGATCGCGGCGGCGCCGCCGGCGATCGCCAGGAAGATGCCGGCGAACACCACGGGATGCGACCGGATCTGCACGCGCGGGTTGAAGGTGGCGAAGAGGTCGTCGAGCGTCGATGCCAGCTCGGCGCGGGTGTCCTCGAGTTCGAGCTTGAGGGTGTTCATCCCCTTGGCGGTCACTGCTGCTCCCCTTTCAGCGCGCGGGCGTCGGCCTTCAGCTCGGATCCGAGGTCGTCGGGAACGGGAGGCATCCCGCGTTTCAGGCTGGCGCGTCCGATCAGGGCGGCGATCACGGCGATCACGATCAGGATGCCGGCCACGATCAGCGCCGCCAGCCAGCCGGGCACGATGAGGGCGAACGCGAAGACGGCGGCGGTGATCAGCACGCCGAACGCGAAGAACAGGAAGACGAGCGCACCGACGAGGAGGCCGGCGCCGATCCCGGCGGCCTTCGCCTTGGCGGCCATCTCGGCCTTGAACAGGGCGATCTCGCCCGCGAGCAGTCGCTTGATCTGTGCGATCGCGTCGCGGGTCAGCTCGGGCAGCGGGCGCAACCCCCGGGTGGTCCGGCGGCGCTCGCGGGGGAGCGGAGGCTTTTCGTCGGTCATGTCCGGCTGTCTCCCTTCTCTCGCCCGACCGTACCCCCAGCCCAGCGGACCCGCCAAGGGGCCGATCCGTATGGCGACCGTGGGCGGGCGATGGTGCACACTAGGGGCATGAGCGGCAATCCGAGCGTCGGAGCGGGTGGGATCCTCGTCGCGGTTGTGCCGGGCCAGCCAGTGACGGTCCTCGATCAGGCGGCGCGGCTGGCGGACGATCTCGACGTCCCCCTCGTCTGCGCGAACGTCGATCCGAACCGCTACCTGGTCTCGAGCTACGTCGATGGGACCGTCGTCGCGCTGCCGTACGACCCGGACCTGCCGGAGACCGAGGACGACACGTTCGACCCGGAACTCGAGGCGCGCATCCGCGAGACCCTCGCTGGGCGCGGCGTCCCGTTCACGCTCACGCAGCTCGCGGGCGATCCGGCGTGGGCGCTCGCCAGGCTGGCCGACCAGATGGATGCGCGATACATCGTCGTCGGAACGCGCGAGGCGGGGCTGCGTGGCAGCGTCCGGGAGTTCTTCAACGGCTCCGTCGCGGTGCACCTGGCGCACCGTCAGCACCGACCGGTGGTCGTGGTGCCCCTCGCTCCGGTCGAGGGCGGGGAGAAGCTGCCCTGGGAGGACCCGCCGGTATAGTGGCAGGGCGGCGATGGATCTCGCCGGGGCCGGCCGCAGAGGCTCGGCACGAACCGCGACGGTCGCTGATAGTTCCTGCGCTTCTTCTCGAAGGGTGGCTGATCCGTGTCCGCGAGACCCCCCGTGCCCGTGCACCTGCACTGGCGTTCCGTGCTGCTCGTCTTCGTCGGCGGGGCCGTCGGCACGACGGTGCGCTACCTGCTGTCGGTCGCGATCCCTCCGCTGCTCGGCGTCCCGGTGATCACGCTCGGGATCAACGTGCTCGGCGCGTTCGTGCTCGGCTGGCTGCTGCAGGCTCTGGCGCTGCGCGGACCTGACGAGGGTCGCCGCCGGGACCTGCGGCTGCTCTGCGGAACGGGCGTGCTCGGCGGGTTCACCACGTACAGTTCGTTCGCCGTCGACACCGATGGCTTGTTCGCCGCCGACAACCTGGCCGGCGGCATCGTCTACGCGGTTGCGACGATCGTGGTCGGAGCCTTGGCGTCCGTCGCCGGGATCGCGCTGGCCTCGGCGCTCGGCCGGCGGAAGGCGGCGCGCGCGTGACGCCGCTCCTCGTGATCGCCGTCGCGGCCGCCGGCGGAGTCGGTGCGGTGGCGCGCCTCGTCCTCGACGGCGTGCTGCGCAGCAGGGTGGCCGTCTCGTATCCGCTGGGGACGACCGTCATCAACGTGACGGGGTCGTTCCTGCTCGGGCTGGTGACCGGCCTCGCGCTGGCCCACGGCCTCCCGGCGGAGTGGCGCGCGATCCTCGGCACCGGCTTCCTCGGCGGCTACACCACGTTCAGCACGGCGAGCTACGAGACCGTCCGCCTCGCGCAGCAGCGCCGGTACCGTGCGGCGCTCTTCAACGGCGTCGGGATGCTCGTCCTCGCGCTCGCCGCGGCGGGGCTGGGGCTGTGGCTGGGCGGCCTCTAGGCCTCCTGGTCCATCCACCACTCGGTGAACTCCTGCGCGCGCCCGTCGGGGGCGAGCACGACGACCCACAGGTTGCTGTAGGTCGGGCCGTCCGCGTAGTCGGTCACGCCCTCGACGAAGTACGTCTCGCCGTCCCGGCCCGCCAGCCGCCACTCGAACTCCGCCGCCCCCGGCTCGTCCTGCGCGTCGAGCCAGCCTTCGACGATCTCCAGGTGGCCGTCCCACGGCTCGGCGAACGGTTCGGTGCGGTAGCTCGCGTCCTCGGTGAAGAGAGCGCGGATGTCGTCGGGGTCGTTCGACTCCCACGCGCGTCGATAACGGTCGATCCAGGTGGTGATCGCGTCGGCCATGCCCCCGTTATACGCCCTCCTCGGGTGGACCCACCAGACTGCGGCGCCCGCCGCGGTTACGCTGTGCCCATGGACGGCATCTTCCGGGAGTGGTCCGAGTTCAACGTCGCCGTCGCGGGTGCGGGAGCGGCGCTCGGCGGCCTGCTCATCGTCGCGCTGTCCGTGAACATCCGCCAGATCGCCGAGTCCCGTGGGCTCGCCGCTCGCGCCGGCGCGTCGATCGCGACACTGATCCTCGGCGTCGTGCTCAGCTGTGCCGCGCTCATCCCGGGGCAGCTCACCTGGGGCTTCGGCATCCAGGTGCTCGCCGGTACGGCTCTCTGCGGGATCGTCGCGGTGCGGTCGGCCGTCGCGATCCGGCGTGACTCCGCCGCGACCGGGTACGGCCGGTGGGATGCGGAGCGCATCGCGCTCTTCGGCCTCCCGCTGGTGTTCGATCTCGCCGCGGGCGTCCTGCTCCTCGGAGGTGCGGGGCTCGCCGCGCTGGGGCTGGTGTTCGTCGCGGTCGGGACGATGCTCGCGATCGTGACGACCGTGCTGTTCTCGTGGATCGCGCTGGTCGAGGTCCTGCGCTGAGGCGTCGTCAGCGGGCGGCGAGCGCCAGCTGCGGCAGCGCGTCGAGCAGCGGCGCGAGCTCGGGGATGCCGTGGGCCTCGTCGAGCGCTCCCGCGAGGGCGGCGTCGTGCACGGGGCGGGCCTGATCGAGGAGTGCGTGGCCGCCGCCGGTCAGCTCGGTGTAGATGCCGCGCCGGTCGTCCAGGCAGTCGACGCGCGTGAGCAGGCCGCGCTCCTCGAGCCGGTTGACGAGCCGGGTGGTTGCGCTCGGGCTGAGCGCGCTCGCGCGGGCGAGCTGCTGCATCCGCATGTGCCAGCCGTCCTGTCGATCGAGCGCGTCGAGCACCGTGTACTCGACGACGGAGAGCCCCGCTTCGCGGGTGAGCGCGCGCTCGAGTGCGGTCTCGATGAAGTCGTGCAGAGCGGCGAGCGTCCGCCAGCCCTGTGCGCGTACCTCGACGGCGTCGTCGGCGATTCCCACGGGTCCTCCTCGTTCGGGTTGCGCAATCTAATTGCACGTGCAACTATTTATGGCGCGCCTGCAACTAACAGGATACGCGTCACCGGCTTCCGCCCCGAGATTCACAGGAGTTCTGCATGCCTGCTGGCCTGATCGCCCTCGCCCTGGGCGGATTCGGCATCGGTCTGACCGAGTTCGTCATCGCCGGGCTGCTGCCCGAGGTCGCCGCCGACTTCCATGTCGATGCCGCCGCCGCCGGCTGGCTGATCTCCGGCTACGCGCTCGCCGTGGCGGTCGGCGCCGTCGGCCTCACCGCGGCCGCCACCCGGCTGCCGCGCAAGGCGGCGCTGCTCGGGCTGATGGTGCTCTTCATCCTCGGCAATGCCCTCTCCGCCGTGGCACCCAGCTACAGCGTGATGCTGGGGGGCCGCATCCTCGCCGCCCTCTGCCACGGCGCGTTCTTCGGCATCGGCTCCGTCGTCGCCGCAGGGATGGTCGCCGCCGACAAGCAGGCGCGCGCCATCGCCATCATGTTCACCGGCCTGACCGCGGCGAACGTGCTCGGCGTCCCGTTCGGCACCCTGCTCGGCCAGGCGCTCGGCTGGCGCTCGACGTTCTGGGCGATCACCGCGATCGGCGTGATCGCCCTGGCCGGCGTCGCACTGCTCGTCCCGCGCGAGGAGCGCGGCGCATCCGCGGGGCCGGGGCTGCGGACCGAGCTCGGCGCCTTCCGGTCCGGTCAGGTGTGGCTCTCGCTGGCGGCGACCACGCTCGGCTTCGGTGGAATGTTCGGGGCGTTCACCTACATCGCGTACACACTCACCGGGCTCTCGGGGTTCCCCTCCGGTGCGGTGCCGTGGCTGCTCATCCTGTTCGGCCTCGGCCTGTTCGCGGGCAACGCGCTCGGCGGGCGGCTGGCGGACCGGTCGGTGGACGGCACGCTGATCGCCGTGCTCGCGGTGCTCACTGTCGTGCTCGGCGTCTTCGCGCTGGTGGCCGCCATCCCCGTCGCTGCCGTGATCGCGCTCGTCCTGATGGGCGCCGCCGGCTTCGCGACCGTACCCGCGCTGCAGCTGCGGGTGCTCAGTTCGGCCGAGCACGCCCCGACGCTCGCGTCCGGGGCGAACATCGCCGCCTTCAACGTGGGGAACGCGCTGGGCGCCTGGCTCGGCGGTCTCACCATCTCGGCGGGTCTCGGCTACGCGTCGCCCCTGTGGGTGGGCGCGGGGATGACCGCCGCCGCGATCGTCGTGGTCGCGCTGGCCGCGGCGCGGCTCCGTCGTCGCTCCCCGGTGCGCGAGGAAGAGACCCTTCCTGTGCACTAGACCGCGGCGTACACTCGGCGATGTCTCGAACGGCTCGAAGCGATCAGGGGGTGATCGTGATGGAGGAAGCGCCCGACGTGCGCCGCTCCGCCCTCACCCCTGTGCGCCTGCTGATCGGCTCCCTCGTGGTCGGTGGCGGTCTCGCGGCACTGGCTCTCCTGCTCGGCGGCTCGCCCGCATCGGCGGCAGAGCCCGCCCCGCCCCCGAACCCCGTCGCCGCGGTCGTCTCGACCGTCACGGGCACCGTCGGGGACACGACCGGATCCATCGCCTCCGCCGTCTCGCCGGTGCTTCCGGCGCCGGTTCGCGAGACCGTGGCTCAGGTCGTCGCTCCGGTGACCGCGGCCGTCGACGATGCGGCTTCGTCGAGCCCGGTCGCGGGCGTGGTGCAGCCGATCGCCTCGACCGTGGACCAGGTGATCGCTTCGGTGCCCGTGGTCGGGTCGGTGGCGGGCGACTCGCCCGTCTCGAGCGTGACCGCGCCGGTCGCCTCGACCATCGACGCGGCGGTCTCCGACGTGTCCGGCGTCGTGGACGCGACCGTCGAGCCGTTGGCGCCGACGGCGATCGCCCCAGACCCCGGTGCGGTTTCCCCGCCCGTGGTGGATGTGCCCTCCTCCCCGAATCCCGCTGTGCCCTCGGTGGCCGTCGGGGCGTCGTCCGCCGTCACGGCGGCCCTCGATCACGCCCGCGTCCCGGCCGGCGGGCCGGTGCCCCTCGTCTCGGCTCTCTCGACGGTCGCGGCCGCCCCCGGTGCCTCCACGAGCTCCAATACGTACCTGCCTCGCGGCGTCGACCCCGCCGCACCCTGGCCGTCGTCGCCCGGCTCTCCCGCGCCCTCCGGCTCCGCCGGTGGTGCCGGTGCGGGCTCCGCGGGCGCCCCCGCGCTCGCCGCCTGGCTGAACGACGCCGCCGTCTCGACCGTGCTCTCCCGGGGCGCGGTCGCGCTGCCCGGCGACGACCGCATCCCGGCTTCTCCCGTCGAGGACCACGACTCCAGCCCCGACTGAGTGGGTCGCCGTCCGCCTTCGCGCGGACACGGACCAGACGCTCCCGACCGGGAGCGGCACACTCACTCGAAAGGCTGAACGATGAACAAGTACGTCTCCAGGGGGCTGTGGTTCACCCTCTGCGTCGGCGGGCTCTGGCTCGCAGGAACGGCCGCGGCCAACGCGGCGGAAGCACCATCCACGAGCGGCTCGGACGGAGTCGGCTCCGGCACACAGGCGGCGATCGGGGTCACGCTCCCGGTGACCGTCGCCGGCAATGGAATCTCGGTGGTCGGCGACGCGAACTCCGCCGACTCGACGGCTGCAGCGCCGTCGGCCCCCGCACCGGCCCCCGCGGTCGACGTGTCGACAAGCGGACTCGAGGGCGTCCTGAGCGGGACGCAGGCGCTGGTCAGCGTCGACGTACCGGTGACGGTCGCCGGCAACGCGGTCAGCGCGGTCGGGGACTCGGGCGGGACCGGCTCGTCGGTCGCCCCGGCGGCTCCGTCGCCCGCCGCGCCCGGCGCCTCCACCTCGGGCGCGGACGGCGTCGCCTCCGGAACGCAGGCGCCGATCGACCTGGCGGTGCCGGTGACGGTCTCCGGCAACTCCGTGAGCGTGCTCGGCGACAGCGCGTCGACGGGCTCGAACGCGGCGGCCGGCTCCGGCTCGGGAGGCACCGCATCGGCCCCGGCGACGTCGGGATCGGACGGTGTGCTCTCGGGCACGCAGGCACCGGTCGGGGCGAGCGTTCCGGTGACGGTCGGCGGCAACGCGATCAGCGTGCTGGGCGACAGCGCTTCGAGCGGTTCCTCCACCAGTGCCGCCGCGCCGTCGGGCGTGGCGGGATCCTCGCCGGTCACCTCGGGTGCCGACGGCATCCTCGGCGGCACGCAGGCGCCGATCGCGGCGAACGTTCCGGTGACGGCGGGCGGCAACGCGATCAGCGTGCTCGGCGACAGTGCTTCCAGCGGATCCTCGACCTCGGCTCCGGCCGCGGGCTCGGGCACCGGGTCGGCTCCGGCCACCTCGGGTTCGGACGGGATCCTCGGCGGCACGCAGGTCCCGGTGGTTGTGGGTGCGCCCGTGACCGCGGGCGGCAACGCGATCAGCGTGCTCGGCGACTCCTCGACCGGGTCCGCGACGGTCACCTCCCCTGTCACCGGTCCGGCTGCCGGAGACGGTGGCACCGTGACCACCGGTGACGGCGGCCTCCTCGGCGGAACGCAGCTGCCCATCCAGCTGGGGCTGCCGGTGACGGTCGGCGGCAACGCGATCAGCGTCGTCGGGGACACCAGCACCACGGGGTCCACAACGACGCCGGGTACGCCGGGTACACCTGGGACCCCGGGAACGCCGGGTACGCCTGGAACCCCGGGCACCCCGGCGGGCCCGGCCGCCCCGGGTTCGTCCGCCGCTGCTTCCGGCAGCATGCCCGCCACCGCGGCGATCGCGGCGACCGGTGCGGTGTCCGCGCTCGACGGATCCGCTCGGCTGGCGTCCACGGGATCGGACGCGAGCGGGATCGGCGCCCTGGCCGCCCTGCTCGGCCTGCTGGGCGTGCTCGCCGTGTTCGGCGCGGCCAACCGACGCCGGCACGGGATGCGCTGACGCGCACAGAGAGGCGGTGCGCCGGGTGCTCTCCGGCGTACCGCCTCTCCGTCATGCCCGGTGCGGCGTGGTCAGTCTCCGATCGGCCGTCCCGGGGGCAACGGTGCGTCCGAGCCGATGAACGCCCTGCCGCCGTTGTGCAGCGTCTCCCTGCGCTGCACCTCGGCGAGGAGGGCCTTGCCCACCATCTCGGACCAGCTGCGGTCGCCCTCCACGTTCGACGTCGACCGGTACGCGGCCCTGGCCCGGTTGCGGAGCTCGTCCGGAAGATAGAAGGTGACGGTGGTCCGTGCGATGCGGTGGGACGGCTCCGCGACGGTGGCGGAGGGCAGGCGGAACTCGGCCGCGGTCGCGCCGGGAGTGGCCTCGTCGTCAAGACTCATGGTGACACCTCGCAGAGTGCAGCATCTGATATGTGAGACACATCATACACGTGCATTTCATTCGGAAGTGTGAGCGCGGGAGGCGGATGCCGCGGTTCAGCGCGAGAGGCGCTCGACGATCGTCCCGAACAGTTCGGGACGTCCCGCCGCGGTCGGGACGATGCGCGGCCGCCACCGCGAGCGCGCGGCGACGACGAGTCCGGAGGTGAGCATCCGGAAATCCCTGGTGGTCGCGCGCCAGGCCCGCTCGTACTGCTCGGTGTTCCCCGCACGGACGGCGGCGACCGCCGCGCGCGCCTGGGCGAAGCCGACGCGCATCCCTTCGCCGGTCAGGGCGTCGACGTAGCCGGAGGCGTCCCCGGCGAGCAGCACGCGACCGTGCGTTCGCGCGCGCGACCGCTGCAGCAGGGGACCGGCGCCGCGTACATCGGAGACGGGAAGCGCGCTCCCGAGGCGACCGGCGAGTTCCGGGATGGCGCCCACGACCGCCGCCTGGTCCAGCGGCCGCGCGCCGAGGATCGCCACGCCGACCGTGTGGTCGTCGACCGGCGTGACGTAAGCCTCCGCCGTTGGCGACCAGTGCACTTCCACCAGGTCCGTCCACGGCTCGACCTCGTAGTGCCGGCGGATGCCGAACCGCCGGCGGGCGGACGGCTGGGCGCGGCCGTCGAGGCCGAGCATCCTGCGGACGGGGGAGTGCAGGCCGTCCGCGGCGATCAGCCACGGGGTGTCGACTTCCGACGGTGTGTCGGTGGCGACGGTCAGCACCACCCGCGAGCGTTCCTGCACGACGCCGGTGACCCGGGTGCGGAGGAAGCGAGCGCCCACCTCGACGGCGCGGCGCTCGAGGGCGCTGTGCAGGGTGGTGCGCCGCACCCCGCGGCCGGGCCGCTCCACGAACCGGTGCTCCACACGCGACTCGGCGTCCACGTACGCGATCCCGGCGATCGTCCGGCCGGGAGGGTCGACGCCGATCCTGTGCAGGGCCGCCAGCGCGCCCGGCATCAGCCCCTCGCCGCACGCCTTGTCGATGGGAGCCGGCCGCGGCTCAACGACGAGCACGTCCATCCCGGACAGGCGCGCCTCGATCGCGCAGGCGAGCCCGACCGGTCCGCCGCCGACGACGATGAGCTCCGCCGCCGTCATGCGCGGGCGGGGAGGACGGACGCGAGCGCGCGGTTCTCGCACGGGATGCGGAAGCCGAGCAGGAGCACCGCGTTCAGCACGGTGAAGGCGGCGGCGGTGATCCAGGCGGTGTGCACCAGGGGGAGTGCGAAGCCCTCCACGACGACGGCGACGTAGTTCGGGTGGCTCAGCCACCGGTACGGACCGCGGGTCACCAGGGGAAGGTCTCGGACGATGATCACGCGGGTGTTCCAGCGCGGCCCGAGCGAGGCGATGCACCACCAGCGCAGCGCCTGGCTCGCGAGCACGAGGACGAGCATCGGCCAGCCCAGCCATGGCAGGAACGGCCGGTCGAGGAACCACACCTCCGCGAGGCACGCGAGCAGCAGACCCGTGTGCAGCGCGACCATCGGCGGGAAGTGGCGCCGGCCGAACTCCACGCCGCCCCGGGCGAACGACCAGCGCGCGTTGCGCGCGGACAGGACGAGCTCGGCGATGCGCTCGCCGCCGGTCGCGAGCACGAGGAGTGTGTACCAGATCATGCCGCCGCGCCCAGCTCCTTCGCGCCGGCCCAGCGCAACAGGACGAGCTCGCTGGTCACCCCGGGCCCGAGCGCGAAGAGCAGGCCGACCGTGCCGGGCGGGTGCGCATCCAGCTGTTCGGCCAGCACGTGCAGCACGGCGGCGGACGACAGGTTGCCGACGCGGGCGAGGGACCGCCAGCTCGCGTCCAGCGCGCCCTCCGGGAGGTCGAGCGCGCGCGAGAACGCCTCCAGCACCTTGGGGCCGCCGGGATGCGCCGCCCAGGCGGCGACGTCGCCGACCTCGAGGTCGTGTGCGGCCAGGATGCCGCGGGCGTCGTCCGCGAAGTTGCGGTCGATCACGTCGGGGACGCCGGCGCTCAGGACGATGCGGAAGCCCGTCCCCCCGATGTCCCAGCCGATCACGTCGGCGGTGTCGGGGTAGATGTGGCTGCGGGTGTCGACGATCTCCGGGCCGGGGAGGCCGAGCGCCTCGGCGCGGCGGTCGCCGACGAGCACGACGGCGGCGGCGCCGTCGCCGAAGAGCCCGCTCGCGACGATGTTGGCCATCGAGTCGTCCGCGGCCTGAACGGTCAGCGAGCAGAGCTCGACGGAGAGCAGCACGGCGACCTCATCCGGGTGGCCGGCCAGGTAGTCGTGGACCCGGGCGAGTCCTGCGGCACCCGCGACGCAGCCCAGACCGAAGCTCGGCAGTCGCTTCACGTCGGGGCGCATCCCGAGCCGCTGGACCAGCTGTGCGTCGATCGAGGGGGCGGCGATGCCGGTGACCGAGGTGAAGAGCAGGTAGTCGACGTCGCGGGGTTCCAGGCCGGCGGAGGCGAGGGCCTGCGTGATCGCGCGCTCGGCGAGGGAGGTGCCCTCGGCGATGAAGAAGTCGTTCGACTCCCGGAACGAGGCGAGCGAGCTGTAGCGCTCCAGGGGCATGACCAGGCTGCGGGTCTCGACACCGCTCGAGGCGTGGATCCGGCGCATCACGGCTTGCCGGGACGGGTCCGTCGTGATCATCGCGAGCAGCGCGGCGGTGATCTCGCCCTGGCTGTATGTGCGGGCGGGAAGCACGGGCGCCACGGCGACGATTCGGCTCACAAGCGCAACGTACCACCGGGGGACCGGCGCGAGGCCGGGTCGCAGGGAACTCGCATCCCGCGGGTGCGGATGGCACGATGAACGGATGCCCGAGACGTTCGACGACCTGATCGCCCTGGGGGAGAGCGCCGACGTGACCGGCTGGGACTTCTCCTGGCTGGACGGCCGCGCCACCGAGGAGCGGCCGCCGTGGGGATACGCTCGCCTGCTCGCGGAGCGGCTGGAGCGCGCGAGCGCGTCCCTCGACATCCAGACCGGGGGCGGCGAGGTGCTGGCGGAGGCGCGCGTCTTCCCGCCGACCGCGGTCGCCACCGAGTCGTGGCCGCCGAACGTGGCCGCAGCCACCCGGCTCCTGCATCCGCGCGGAGTCGTGGTGGTGGCCGACGCGGATGAGCCCCCGCTGCCCTTCGCGGACGCCGCGTTCGACCTCGTGACCAGCCGGCATCCGGCGACCGTGCACTGGGCCGAGATCGCGCGGGTGCTCGCACCGGGCGGCTCGTACGTCGCCCAGCACGTCGGCCCCGCGTCCGCGTTCGAGCTGATCGAGTTCTTCCTCGGCCCCCAGCCGGAGGCCCGCCGCGGACGTCACCACGACGACGAGGCCGCGGCGGCGCGGCGCGCGGGCCTGGAGGTCGTCGACCTGCGCATCGCCCGCACCCGCATCGAGATCTTCGACGTCGCCGCGGTCGTCTACCTGCTGCGCAAGGTGATCTGGTGGGTGCCGGGGTTCACGGTCGACGCGTACCGGGACCGGCTGCGCGACCTGCACGACCTGATCCAGCGCGATGGCCCGTTCGTGGCGTACTCGTCGCGGCACCTCATCGAGGCGCGCAAGCGCGCCTAGGCGAGCACGGCGAACGCGTCGATCTCGACCAGCATCTCCGCACGGGGGAGGCCCGTGAACACGGTGGTGCGAGCGGGCAGCACGCCCGAGGCGACCCGCGCGCCGAGGAACTCGCCGTAGGCCTCGTTCATGGCGGCGAAGTCGTCGCGGGTGGTTAGGTAGACGCGCAGCATCATCACGTCGTCGAAGCCCGCGCCTCCCGCCGCGAGCACCGCCTCCACGTTCTGCAGGGTGCGGATGGTCTGCGCGCGCACGTCGCCCGGGTGCAGATACTCGTTCGTGGCAGGGTCGACGGGACCCTGGCCGGAGACCTGCAGGAACGGCCCTCGGCGGACGCCCTGGGAGAAGGTGTGGGCGGGCGCCGGGGCGTCCTCGGTGCTGACGGCGATACGGTCGGTCATGCGGTCGTCCTCTCGGTCGTGGCGGTGGTCATGGTCGCGCTCGTGGCGGTGGTGTCGCTCGTCGCGGCGGCCGGGCCCGCAGGGGCGCCCAGCTCGGCGGAGATGCGCGCGGTGGCGGCGAGCAGCGCGGGCACCAGGCCGAGCACGCCCTCGTACGGGAGCACGACGTTCGGCACGGAGACCGACACGGCCGCGGCGACGCGACCGTCCGGCCCGTAGACGGGTGCGCCGACGCAGTTCATGAACGTCTCGTGCTCCTCGTGGTCCTCGGCCCAGCCGCGCTCGGCGCCGCGATGCACCTCCTCGAGCAGAGCCTCGGGGGTGGTCAGCGTGCGGTCGGTGAAGCGCTCGAACGAGATGGCGGCGACGACCCGCTCCCGCTCCGGAAGGTCGAGACCCCCGAGCAGCACCTTGCCGACCGCGGTGGCGTTCAGCGGCGCCGGCAGCCCGATCCGCGAGTACATCCGCAGCGGCTGGCGCGACTCGACCTTGTCCACGTAGCTGACGATCCCATCCTGGTACGTCGCGAGGTGGACGGTCTGCCCGGTCTCCGCCGCGAGGGCTCGCAGTGCGGGGGCCGCGGCGGCGCGCACGTCCTGGGCGTCGAGGGCGGTGGACGCGAGCGCGAAGACGGCGGGGCCGACGTGGTAGCGGTGCGCGCTGTCCCTGCCGACGAAGCCGCGCTCCTCCAGCGTCTGCAGCAGCCGAAGCACGGTCGACTTGTGCACGCCGACCTCGGCGGCCAGCGCATCCAGCGTGCGCACGCCGCGCGAGACGAGATCGAGGATGTCGAGGGCGCGACCGAGGGACTGGCTCATGCGCCGCTCGCCTCCCGCCACGGGATCTCGCCGGGATGCACGCGCCAGCCCGCCCACTCGTCCTCCGTCGCGGCGGCGATCCGTTCACGCTCGCCGGCGGTCGGGACGGTCAGCGGCCGGTCGCCGTGCCCGATCAGGGTCAGCGAGGCGAGAGCGTGCCCGAAGCGCAGCGCGACCGCATCCTCCCGGCCCTCGGCCAGGGCCGCGAGGAATCCTGCGGCGAACGCGTCTCCCGCCCCGACCGGCTCGACGACCTCCACCGTGAGACATGGCACGTGGGTCTCGCGGCCCTCGCGCCGGTACACGGAGGCCCGGTGCGCCTCGTCCTTGACGACGATGGTGCTGAGCCCGGGATGCGCGTCGAAGATATCCGCCGCCTCCGCGTGACCGAAGTGGGTCACGGCCTCGTCCCGGCCGACGAGCAGCAGGTCGGCCTGGTCGATCAGGGCGCCGAGGGGCGCGGTGTCTCGGTCGCGCCAGAGCTGCGGGCGCAGGTTCAGGTCGACGCTGACGACGGTGCCCGCCCCGACCGCGGCGCGCAGCCCGGCGACGGCCTCCGCCGTGCTCGCCGAGAGAGCGGCGGTGATGCCGCTGGTGTGCACGATCGCGGCGCGCGTCAGCAGGGCCGCGGCCGGTGCACTGCCGAGCTGGGAGCTGTCGAGCGCGGAGGCGGCCGACCCGGAGCGGTAGTAGTGCATCCGCGTGCGCACGCCGTCGGCGCCGGTCGTCGGCTCCTTGACGTAGAGTCCCGTGGCGCGCCCGGCGTCCCGCTCGACGGCGCTGGTGTCGACGCCGGCCTCAGCGGCGACGGTCAGGATCCGGTCGCCGAAGCCGTCGTCGCCGAGGCGCGACACCCACGCGGAGGGGATGCCCAGCCGGGCGAGCGTCGTGGCGACGTTGAACTCCGCGCCGCCGACGTCGGACCCGAACGACCGCGCCTCCGCGAGGGAGTGGCGGCCGTCCGGGTAGAGCGCGATCATGGCCTCGCCGATGGTGACGATGGGCCCGTCGGACGTCGGCATCGATCCACCTTTCGCGTGCGGGTGAGGCCTATGCTAGACAGGACTGCACGCATACTGCAACGCGCATTGCACAATGCGCAACGATGGGGATTCATGGAAGAGTTCAAGGCCGTCCCGCTGGCATACGGTGCCACCGATCTCGCGACGCTGTCCGCGTCGCGCCCCGCGCTGCACACGTTCCCGACGCCGCTCGTCACGCTCAGCGAGGATGCCGTCCGGCACAACCTGGAGACGATGGCGGCCTGGTGCGCAGCCGCGGGCGTCCTCCTGGCGCCGCACGGCAAGACGACGATGAGCCGCACATTGTGGGAGCGTCAGCTCGCGGCGGGCGCATGGGGGATCACGGTGGCGACGCCGTGGCAGGCGTCGGTCGCGCTCGGCTGGGGCATCCCGCGGGTGCTGCTCGCCAACGAGCTCGTGCAGCCGGCAGCGCTGCGCGCGTTCGCCGGCCACACCGACCGGCTGACGGTGTGGGCGGACTCCGTGCGGGCGGTGGAGATCATGTCGGACGCGCTCTCGGCGGCCGGGGCCGCGCATCCGCTCGGCGTGCTGGTGGAGCTCGGCGCCCCTGGTGCCCGGACAGGAGCACGGGACCGCGACACGGCCCTGGCGGTGGCGCGTGCGATCGCCGCGTCCCCGGTGCTCCGGCTCGCGGGCGTCGCGGGGTACGAGGGCGCCGTGGCGCACGGCGAGACCGACGAGTCCCTTGCCACCGTGCGCCGCTATCTGGAGGACATGCTCGCGCTGCACGACGCCGTCGCCGCAGCCGGCCTCTACCCGGAGGGCGAGCCGGTGCTGCTGAGCGCGGGAGGCAGCGCCTACTTCGACGAGGTCGTCGAGGTGCTGGCGCCGCGCCGCGACCCCGAGGGACGCGCCGGGCGCGTGGTGGAGGTCCTGCTGCGGTCCGGCGCCTACATCACCCACGACGACGGCTACTACAGCAGGGTCACCCCGTTCTCGCGGCTCGGCGGCACCGGGTTCCGCTCCGCCATCCACGGCTGGGCGACGGTGCTGTCGCGGCCGGAGCCCGGCCTGGTGCTGGTGGACGCCGGCAAGCGCGACCTGCCCTACGACGACGGGATGCCCGTGCCCCAGGCGATCCGCCCGTTCGGCGAGATGGCGACCGTGCCGTTGACCGGTGCTGCGGTGACGCGTATGAACGACCAGCACACGTTCGTCCGGGTGCCCGACGACGCGGCCGTGCAGGTCGGCGACGTCATCCGGTTCGGGCTCTCGCATCCCTGCACGACCTTCGACAAGTGGCGGGCGCTGGCCGTCGTCGACGACGCACTCGCCGACGACCCGCGGGTGATCGGCCTGCTCGAGACGACTTTCGGATAGGAGAGCGATGCTGCTCGAGACACTGCGCGCCCACGGTGCGCTCGCCGTGGTGCGGGCGCCGCGGATCGACGACCCCGCCTCGCTCTGCCGCGCGCTCGCAGCGGGCGGCATCCCGGTCGTCGAGTTCACCTTCACCACTCCGGGCGTCGAGGCCGTGATCGCGGAGGCCGTCGCCGCTGCGCCGGACGCGCTGGTCGGCGCGGGGACCGTGACGGACGTGCGCACCGCGACCGCGGCGATCGAGGCCGGTGCACGGTTTCTGGTGACGCCGGGCCTCAGCGAGGGAGCGGCGGCCGTCGCACGCGAGGCGGGAGTGCCCATCCTGCTCGGCGCGCTGAGCCCGACCGAGGTGATGCGGGCCGTCGAGCTGGGCGCCGCGGCGGTGAAGGTCTTCCCCGCGTCGCTGGTCGGCCCCGGCTACCTGAAGGACCTCCGCGGGCCGTTCCCCGACATCCCGTTCGTGCCCTCCGGTGGCCTGGACGCCGGCAACGCCGCCGAGTGGATGCGCGCGGGCGCGCTCGCGGTGACCGCCGGCTCCAGCGTGGTGAGCGCCGCCGACATCGCGGGCGCGCGCTGGACCGACGTCGCCGAGCGGGCGCGCGCGTTCACGACGGCCGCGTCGGCGTGACCGGCGAGCTGGTCGTCCGCGGCGCCCGCATCCTCGACGGGAGCGGGCGTGCGGGCCGCACCGGCGACGTGCTCCTCGCCGATGGCCGGATCGCCGCTGCGGGCGGCCGCATCGACGCCGGCGGACGGCGCATCCTGGACGCCGACGGGCTCGCGATCGCCCCCGGCTTCATCGACATGCACGCCCATTCTGACCTCGCCGTGCTGACCGACCGGGCGCACCAGGCGAAGGTCGCCCAGGGTGTGACGACCGAGGTGGTCGGCCAGGACGGCCTCTCCTACGCACCGGCGACCGACGCGGCCGCCGCCATGCTGCGCGACCAGCTCGCCGGCTGGAACGGTGTTCCCGACGACCTCCGTGCCGGCTGGGGCACGGTCGCGGGCTACCTCGACGAGGTCGACCGCCGCGGCACAGCGGCGAACGTCGCGTACCTCCTCCCGCAGGGCACGATCCGGCTCGACGTGGTCGGCGCCGACGACCGGCCCGCCACCCCGGCCGAGCTGAGTGCGATGCGGGCCCTCGTCGACCGCGGCATGCGCGATGGCGCCTTCGGGATGTCGTCGGGGCTCACCTACGCGCCCGGGATGTTCGCGAGCACCGACGAGCTCGTCGCGCTCTGCGAGATCGTCGCGGCCCACGGCGGCTTCTACGCGCCGCACCAGCGCTCGTACGGCGCGGGGGCGCTCGCCGCGTACGCCGAGATGGTGGAGGTGGCGAAGCGTTCGGGATGCGCGCTGCACCTCACCCACGCCACGATGAACTTCGCGGTGAACAGGGGCAGGGCGGCCGAGCTGCTCGCCCTCGTGGACGACGCGCTCGCCGACGGCATCGACGTGACCATCGACTCGTACCCGTACCTGCCGGGGTCGACGACGCTGGCGGCCCTGCTGCCGGGCTGGGCCTCAGCCGGCGGACCCGGGACGGTGCTCGCCCGGCTGGCCGACCCCGCAGCGCGGGCGCGGATCGCGCACGAACTGGAGGTGACCGGCAGCGACGGCTGCCACGGCGTCCCGGTGGAGTGGGACACGATCGAGATCTCCGGCGTCCGCAACACCGCGCTGTCGGACCGCGTCGGCCGCACCGTGCGCGAGCTCGCGGTCGCGTCCGGTCGGGCACCCTCCGACGTGTTCTTCGACCTGCTGACGACCGACCGGCTGGGCACGGGCATCCTGCAGCACGTCGGCGACGAGGGCAACGTGCGTGCGATCATGCGGCACCGGACGCACACCGGCGGCAGCGACGGAATCCTCGTCGGCGGCAAGCCGCATCCCCGCGCCTGGGGGACCTTCCCGCGCTATCTGGGCAGATATGTGCGGGAGGAGGGGGTGCTCGGGCTGGAGGACGCCATCGTGCACCTGTCTGCGCGACCGGCCGCGCGGCTCGGCCTGACCGACCGCGGGCGCATCGCGCCGGGGATGATCGCCGACCTGGTGCTCTTCGATCCGGCGACCGTGAGCGACCGTGCCACCTTCGCGGAGCCGCGTGTGCGCCCGGACGGCATCCCGTGGGTCTTCGTCGCCGGCGAGGCCGTGATCGCGGACGGCGCCCGGACGGATGCGACCCCCGGCCGGGCGCTACGCTCGTCCGCATGCGCGCCTTCCTGATCCTGCACGGCTGGGACAACCACCGCCCGCCCGGGCACTGGCAGTACGAGCTGGCCGAATCGCTGCGGGCGCGCGGTGAGCGGGCCGTCTACCCGCAGCTCCCGGATGCGGCGACCCCGGACGTCGCCGCGTGGCACGCCGCGGCCGCCGAGGCGCTGCGCGAAGCCGCGGCGGACGGCGCGCGCGTGACCGTGCTCTGCCACAGTCTCGCCTGCCTGCTGTGGCTCGGCGCCCGTCCGGAGCAGGGCGAGGAGGCCGAGCGCGTGCTGCTGGTCGCGCCGCCGTCCCCGGGGTTCGTGTCGCAGCATCCCGAGATCGCCGCGTTCGCGCTGCTGCCGGTGAGCCGGCCGGACGGAGCGCTGATCGTCGCGTCGGACGCCGACCCGTACTGCCCGGAGGGCGCCGCGGTCGCGTTCGGCACCCCGCTGGGGATCCCCGTCACGACGATCCCGGGCGGCGGTCACCTGGAACGGACCGCGGGCTACGGGGCGTGGCCGTCGGTGCTCGAGTGGTGCCTCGATCCGGAGGCGACGATCGTCGCTCGCTGAGGCCTCCGCGACGGTCAGGGCTGGACCCCGGCCACCACCTCCACGAGCGCGGCGAACAGCGCGTCCCCCGGCTCAACGCCCATGACCTCGGTGACGATGTCCTCGGGCGACGCCTCCTCCAGCAGCTGCTGCAGCTCGATCGCCTGCGTGTCGTCCGCGGCGTCGAAGCGCAGCGCGGCGGAGACGGCGAAGAGGATGCCCTCCGGTACGCCGCCGACGTAGTGGGCGTAGTCCGACGCCGGACCGATGAACCGGTCGTTGCGTCCGAGCTTCCGCAGCGGCTCGCGGCCGACGCGCGTCACCTCGTCCACCAGGTGCGGGTTGCGGAACCGGTTCAGGATCTTCGCCCGGTAGGCGGCGAGCTCCTCCACGTCCAGCCCGTGCTTGGCCGACAGGGCGGCGGACGTCTCCTCCAGGGCCGCCTCGGCCGCCGCGAGCACGGCGGGCAGGGCGATCGCCTCGCTGATCGTCGCGACGCCCTCCAGGTACCCCGTGTATGCGACGGTCGCGTGACCGGTGTTGACGGTGAACAGCTTGCGCTCGATGTACGGCCCGAGCGAGTCGACGAAGTGGGCGCCGGGGATGTCCGGCGCGTCGCCCGCGAACGGGCTGCGGTCGACGACCCACTCGTAGAACGTCTCCACCGTCACGTCGATGCCGGCGTCCGCGGCCTGGGCGGGCACGATCCTGTCCACGGCGGTGTTCGCGAAAACCGCCTTCGCGGCGAGCTCCTCGCGGGTGTCGTCGTCGGGCAGACCGTCCATCAGCTCCGCGGCCAGCAGGTCGGTCGCGCCGATCGCGTTCTCGCAGGCCATGACGGCGAGGCGGGGGGCGTCGGCGGCGCGCGCGGCCAGGCCCTTCGCGATCACCGGCGCGACGAAGCGCAGGATGCGCGGCCCGACCGCGGTGGTCACGACGTCGGCCGTCGCGATCTCCGCGACCAGGGCGTCCTCGTCGCTCGCGCTGTTGATCGCGCGGAAGCCGGTGACGGTCTTCGTCTCCGACTCGTCGCCGACGAGGTGCACGCGGTACGCGTCCGCCGCCGCCAGCGCATCGATCAACTCGGCGTTGACGTCGGCGAACACGACCTCGTACCCGGCTTCGTGGAGCAGCAGCCCCACGAAGCCGCGCCCGATGTTGCCTGCCCCGAAATGGACGGCCTTCATTGCATCACCGCCTAGTCGTTGACGTCGGACAGCAGCGCGTACAGCGCGTCGGCGTCCGGCGCCTCGATGAGCTTCGCCACGTCGTCCTCCTCGGAGAACAGGATGGCGATCTTGCTCAGGATCTCCAGGTGCTCGTTGTTCTGGCCGGCGATGCCGACCACGAACCGCACCTCCTCGCCGCCCCAGTCGAGCGGCGAGGAGTAGCGGACGAAGGAGAGCGCCGACCGCGTGATCTCGTCCTTGGACTCGTTGGTGCCGTGCGGGATCGCCAGGCCGTTCCCCATGAACGTGGAGACGGTGTCCTCGCGCTGCTGCATCGAGTCGACGTACCCGGGCGTGACGGCGCCCGCCGCGACGAGCAGCTCACCCGCCTCCCGGATCGCGTCCTCCCGTGTGGTCGCGCTGCCCGCGGCCACGACGTTCGCCCGGTCGAGAATCTGGTCGGTCATTTGCTGGCGTCCTCCGTGGTGTTCTGCTTGGCGACGAGGTCGACGACCTCGTCGTACTTCGGGCTGTTCATGAAGTTGTCGACCGAGACGTGCAGCGAGTTCGGGGACTGGCCCTTCGCCCGGTCGGTCAACTGCTGCTGCGTGATCACCAGGTCCGCCGTTCCGTCGAGGTTGCTGATCGCCTGGTTGGTCACCGTCACCCCTTCGACGCCGGCCTTCTTGAACTTGTTCCGCAGCACGGACGCGCCCATCGCGCTCGAACCCATCCCAGCGTCGCACGCGAAGACGATGTTGCGCACCAGCCGGTTCGTGGCGTCGCCCTGCGCATCGCCGGTGTCGTGCTCGCCCTCGTTCACCAGGCTTCCGAGGACGCTGGACTCCTTGCCCTTGTTCGCCTCGGTCTGCGCGACGGCGGCGGACAGGTCGCCGGCGTTGCCCGCGGCGAGGTCGCGCTTGCGGCTGGACCGGAGCACGATCGCCGTGAAGGCGAACGAGACGGCCGCGGCGGCGACGATCGCCAGGGCGATGCCGAGCATGTTGGGCACCGGCGCCTGGGCGAAGATCGCGAACACCGACCCTGGCGCCGCCGGTGCCCGGAGGCCCGTCTGGAACGCGACGTTCACCGCGACACCCGTCATGCCACCGAGGATGGCGCCGATGATGAGGATGGGCTTCATCAGCACGTACGGGAAGTAGATCTCGTGGATGCCGCCGAAGAACTGGATGATGAACGCGCCCGGTGCGGCCGCGCGAGCCGCTCCCAGACCGAAGATCGCCCAGGCGAGCAGGATGCCGGCGCCGGGGCCGGGGTTCGTCTCGATGAGGAACAGGATCGACTTCCCGGCCTGCTGCGACTCCAGTGTTCCGATCGGGGTGAAGACGCCGTGGTTGATGGCGTTGTTCAGGAAGAGGACCTTGCCCGGCTCGACGAGGATGCTCACCAGGGGGAGCAGGTGCACCGACACGAGCCAGTCGACGCCCGCCTCCAGCGCCTTGCTCAGCCCCTGCACGAGCGGTGCGATGCCGAAGAAGGCGCCGATCGCCAGGAGGAAGCCGAGGATGCCGGCGGAGAAGTTGTTGACGAGCATCTCGAAGCCCGCCTTGATCTTCCCCTCCCAGATCCGGTCGACGAGCTTCATCAGGTAGCCGCCGAGGGGACCCATGATCATCGCTCCGATGAACATCGGGATGTCGGTGCCGACGATGACGCCCATGGCCGCGATGGTGCCGACGACGCCGCCGCGGACGCCGTAGACCAGGCGACCGCCGGTGTTGGCGAGGAGCAGCGGGAGCAGGTACGTGATCATCGGGCCGACGAGGCTGGCGATGTCCTTGTTCGGGAACGGACCCTGCGCGATGAAGAGCGCCGTGACGATGCCCCACGCGATGAATGCGGCGATGTTCGGCATGACCATGTTCGAGAGGAAGGTGCCGAACCGCTGCACGTGGACGCGTGCACCTCCGGGCTTCTTCGGTGTCGACGGTGTCGTCGACGTCGCTGTCGCCGATGTCATGATGGGGCCTCGTTTCTTGTCGGGGTAAGGGCTACCCGGGTTAGGGGGTGAACCGGGCCGCGGCCGCTCGGACCGCATCCCGGGCTTCGGCCGCGCCGTCGGCGGCCAGGGCTGCCTCGGCCAGGACGCGAGCCTGGTCGAGGGTGTAACGGGTGAGGGAGAGCCGCACGTCGGCGATGGCCGCCGGCGACATGGAGAGCGTGGTCGCGCCGAGCCCGACGAG